>NZ_CP163435.1:4416176-4731617 GCF_041051975.1 Streptomyces sp. R21
GGTGGCCAATCCCCCGCTGTGGCACCGCCTGGACGAGGACGCGCGCGCCTCCGCCGAGGGTGGCTCACTGACGTGCGGGGCGACCGCCCTGCGCCGGGTGGCGGAGCGGATCGACCGGGAGACGGCACTGACGGTGTTCAAGGTGTCGGGGCTGGACTAGGGGCTGGATCAGGACCTGTCCGGCGGGTCTTGTCGCAGCCGCAGGCTCCAGCCGATGCGGGCCGTCGTCACGAGGGCCACCCCGGTCGCACTTTGCACCAAATGCACGCATTCCGCGAAATCCTAACGGGCCCTTAACGCCCTTTGCCCCGTTCGCCCTCCCCCTCCCGGCCCCCGTCGCGGCTTACCCTCGCGCCGTGTTCAACATGACGGGGATTGTGAAGCGCTTGGTCATCGGCCGGGCCATGCGCAGCGAAGAGCTCCACGAGACGCTGCTGCCCAAGCGGATCGCCCTGCCGATCTTCGCGTCCGACCCGCTGTCGTCGGTGGCGTACGCGACGCAGGAGATCCTGCTGGTGCTGTCCCTGGGCGGGCTGGCCTACCTGCACTTCACGCCGTGGATCGCGGCAACCGTCGTATTCCTGCTGACCATCGTGGTGCTCTCCTACCGGCAGGTGGTCGGCGCATACCCGAGCGGCGGCGGCTCCTACGAGGTGGTGTCCACGAACCTCGGGCCGTCCGCCGGCCTGGTCGTGGCCGCGTCGCTCCTTGTCGACTACGTGATGACGGTGGCCGTCTCCGTCGCCTCCGGCGTCGACAACATCATCTCGGCGGCGCCCGAACTCGCCGACTACCGCGTGCTGATGGCGGTCGTCTTCGTCGCGATCCTGACCGCCATCAACCTGCGCGGCGTCCGTGAGTCGGGCCGCGCCTTCGCCACGCCCACGTACCTCTTCGTCGGCGGCGTACTGATCATGATCGCGACGGGGCTCTTCCGCTATCTCGTCGGGGACGCGCCGGTCGCCGAGTCCGCGAAGTACGGCATCACCGCGCACCCCGGGGACTCGAACCTGGCCGGGCTCGCCCTGGTGATGCTGGTGCTGCGCGCCTTCTCGCAGGGCTGTACGGCGCTGACCGGCGTGGAGGCGATCTCCAACGGCGTGCCCGCCTTTCGCAAGCCCAAGTCGAAGAACGCAGCAACCACGATGAGCGTCATGGGCATCATCGCCATCACCATGTTCGTCGGCGTGACGGCGCTCGCGCTCATCTCCAAGGTGCACATCACCGAGGACGCCTGCCGACTGACCGGCCTCGACGGCAACTGCGAGAACTACACACAGCGCACCGTCATCGCGCAGATCGCGGCCGCCGTCTTCGGCGGCGAGCACAGCTTCGGCTTCTACTTCATCCAGGCCGCGACCGCCCTCATCCTCGTCCTGGCCGCGAACACCGCCTTCAACGGCTTCCCGCTGCTCGCCTCGATCCTGGCCCAACACCGCTATCTGCCACGCCAGTTGCACAACCGTGGCGACCGGCTGGCGTTCTCCAACGGCATCGTGGCCCTGGCCGTGGTCGCCGCGCTGCTGCTGTGGGGCTTCCACGCCAACGTCACCCAGCTCATCCACCTCTACATCCTGGGCGTCTTCACCTCCTTCACCCTGTCCCAGACGGGCATGGTGCGGCACTGGAACCAGGAGCTGCGCGCCGAGACCGACCCGGTGCTGCGCCGCCGCCACCAGGTGGCCCGTGTCATCAACGGCACCGGCGCCGTCGTCACCGGCCTCGTCCTGCTGGTCGTCCTGGCCACCAAGTTCACCCAGGGCGCGTGGCTCGCCGTACTCGCGGCGACCGTGCTGTGGGTGATGATGCGCGGCATCCGGCGCCACTACGACGCCACCTCCGCCGAGCTCGCCGTCACCGATCCGCACGCCGAACTCGTCCTGCCCAGCCGGGTGTTGGGCATCGTCCTGGTCTCCACGATCCACAAACCCACCCTGCGCGCCCTCTCCTACGCGCGCGCCTTCCGCCCCGACCATCTGGAGGCGCTCACGGTCTCGATCGACCGCGACGAGGCGGCCGAGCTGCGCGACCGCTGGGAGGAGTACGGCATCGAGGTTCCCCTGAAGATCATCGACTCGCCGTACCGCGAGGTGACCCGCCCGGTCGTCGAGTACGTGCGCTCCATCCGCCGCGAGAGTCCCCGCGACATCGTCGCCGTCTTCATCCCCGAGTACGTCGTCGGCCACTGGTGGGAGAACCTGCTGCACAACCAGTCGGCGCTGTGGCTCAAGAGCCGCCTGCTCTTCACCCCGGGCGTCATGGTCACCAGCGTCCCCTGGCAGCTCACCTCCTCGGCCCGCGCGGACCGGCCCGCGGCCCGGGCACCGGGGGCGGTGCGGCGCGGCGAGCCGAAGAACCACCGGCCGGCCGAGCCGCGGTCCACCGGGTCACGCCAGGGCTGACCGCGGGGCACACGGCAGCGACAGCACCATCGTCAGACCTCCGCCAGGCGTGTCCTCCGGCGTCAACGTCCCGTCCATCGCCTCCGCCAGGCCCCGCGACAGGGCCAGTCCCAACCCCAGCCCCGTCGTGTTGTCCGTGTCGCCGAGGCGCTGGAACGGCTCGAAGAGGCGGTCGCGGTCGCCGGGCGGCAGGCCCGGCCCCCGGTCCACCACACGGAGTTCGACGCGGCCCGCGTGTGCGCTGGAGGTGAGCAGCACCCGCTGCCCGGCGGGGCTGTGCCGGGCGGCGTTGCCGACGAGGTTGGCGATGACGCGCTCCAGCAGGGGCGGGTCCGCGAGGACGGCAGGGGTCTCCTCCAGGTTGCGCACCTCGACCTCGGGGGTGTCCGCGAGCGCCGCCGGGAGGACCTCCTCCAGGGTGGTGGCACGCAGGTCGAGGGTGAGGGCGCCCGCCTGGAGGCGGCTGAGGTCGAGCAGGTTCTCCACGAGACGGCTCAGTCTCGCCATCGACTCGTCGGCGGTGGCGAGGAGTTCGTCCCGGTCCTCGGCGGAGAACTCCACGTCCCGGCTGCGCAGTGAGGTCACGGCGGCCCACCCGGCGGCCAGCGGCGTCCGCAGGTCGTGGCCGACCGCCCGCAGCAGCGCCGTACGCATGCGGTCGGCGGCCTTGACCGGTTCGACCTCGGCGGCGGCCTCCGCGAGCCGCGCCCGCTCGACGGCGGCCCCGACATGCGCGCCGAAGGCGGCGAGGACGCGGCGCTCGGAGGAGGGCAGGACACGGCCGCGCAGGACGAGGAAGGAGCCGGGTCCGGCGGGTACGACGGTCACGGGGCCGTCGGCGCCGCCACCGGCGGGGGCTCCGGGCAGGTTCGCGCCGACCGGGCGTTCGAACAAGCCCGCACCGGCGGAGGACCCGGTGACACCCGCACCGCCAGAGGCTCTCGTGGCACCCGCACCCGCGGGGTGTTCCGCACCGCTCGCGCCGCCGAGCCCCCTCACCGCACCCCCGCCCGTGACGCTTCCCCCGCCGCCGGTGCCGCCGCCTCCCGCATCCGGGACGCTCGTCACCAGCTCCGCCGACTCCATGCCGAACGTCTCGCGCGTGCGTTCCACCAGCGCGGGGAGCGTCGCGCCGCCCCGCACGATGGTGCCCGCCAGCGACGACATGGTCTCCGCCTCGGCGGTGGCGCGGGCAGAGCGCCTCGACAGCCGTAGCGAGCGGTCCACGACGGCCGCGACCGTGGCGGCGACGATCGCGAACACGACCAGCGCCAGCATGCTGTTGGTGTCGCCGAGCGTGAACTGCCCGATGGGCGGGATGAACCAGTAGTTGAGCTGCAGCGACGCCGTGACGGAGGCGATCACCGCGGACGCGACCCCGCCGATGCAGGCCACGCCCACCACGGTCAGCAGATACAGCAGCGCCTCGCTGGTGAGGTTGAGCGTGCCGCGCGCACCGTCCAGCAGGAAGGTCAGCAGCACCGGCAGCACGAACCCGGCGACCGGGCCCGCGACCAGCCGCGTGGTCGGCAGCGTGCGGCGGCGCGAGGGCAGGAGCGTCCCGCGCCCGGCGCGCTCGTGCGTGACCATGTGGACGTCGATGTCCCCGGAGAGGGCGACCGCCGTATCGCCGGTGCCGCGCCCGCCGAGGAACCGTTCGACGCGGCTGCGGCGGCTGGTGCCCAGCACCAACTGGGTGGCGTTCTCGGCGCGGGCGAACTCCACCAGCGCTGTGGGCACGTCGTCGCCGATCACCGAGTGGTAGCTGCCGCCGAGGTTGTCGATGAGCCGCCGCTGCCGGGCCAGGGAGGCGTGCGAGGCACCGGCGGCGAGCCCGTCGCTGCGGGTGACGTGCACGGCGAGCAGGTCGCCCCCGGCGGACCTGTCGGCGATACGGGCCGCCCGGCGGATCAGCGTGTCACCCTCCGGGCCGCCGGTCAGGGCGACGACCACCCGCTCCCGGGTCTCCCACACCCCGTCGATGCCGTGGTCGCTGCGATACGACTGGAGCGCCTCGTCGACCCGGTCCGCCACCCACAGCAGGGCGAGCTGGCGCAACGCGGTCAGGTTGCCGGGCCGGAAGTAGTTGGCGAGGGCCGCGTCGATCTTCTCGGGCGCGTACACGTTCCCGTGCGCCATACGGCGCCGCAGCCCTTCGGGAGGCATGTCGACGAGTTCGATCTGATCGGCCCGCCGTACGACCTCATCGGGCACCGTTTCGCGCTGCGGCACCTTGGTGATCTTCTCGACGACGTCGTTGAGGGACTCCAGGTGCTGGATGTTGAGCGCGGTGATGACGTCGACACCGGCGGCGAGCAGCCGCTCGATGTCCTGCCAGCGCTTCGGGTTGCGGCCCCCGCCGGGCACATTGCTGTGCGCGAACTCGTCGACGATCGCGACCTGCGGGCGCCGCGCGAGCACCGCCGCGAGGTCCATCTCCGTGAAGTCGCCGCCGCGGTAGGCGCACGGCACCCGCTCGACGACCTCCAGGCCGTCGAGCATCGCCTCGGTGTGCGGCCGGCCGTGGCACTCCACGAACCCGACCACCACATCGGCGCCGCGCGCCGCCCTGCGCCGTCCCTCGTCGAGCATCCGGTAGGTCTTCCCGACCCCCGGCGCGGCCCCGAGGTAGACCTTCAGCCGTCCAGGCCGTACGTCGTTCATCCCGGCCAGCCAACTCCTCCCCGGGCCCTCCCGCAGGGATCTTGACAACTTCCTGGCACCTCTCACCAGGACGTTGACACTGCCTTGACGGGCCCGGGGCCGATAGGGTGAAAGCGGTGTGCCGGGAAGTCTGGTCGGCGAGGAGCCCCACGGGGCTCGCGAGGGAACCAACGGGGTTCCCTTCATGGCCGAGGGGACGGCATGCGCAGCGTAGGAACGGTCCTGGCTCTCGTCGTACTCGCCACCCTGGTGGCGACGTTCGCCCGCCGCTGGCGCATCCCCGCACCCTCCCTCCTCGTGGTCGCGGGCCTCGCCGTCGCCCTGTTGCCCGGCACCCCTCAGATCGAGATCAGCCCCGAGATCATCGGGCTCGTCGTGCTGCCTCCCCTCCTCTACGCGAGCGCCGAGGAACTGTCCTGGCGCGAGCTGCGCGCGGTGTGGAAGCCGGTCGGGGTGCTGTCGATCGGGCTGGTGCTGGCCTCGGCGGCGGCGGTCGCCGCGGTGGCCACGCTGGTCTCGCCGCTGTCGTGGCAGATGGCGTTCGTGCTGGGCGCGGTGCTCGCCAGCACCGACCCGGTGGCGGTCACCGCGCTCGGCCGACGCCTCGCGCTGCCGCCCAAGGTGCAGGTCCTGGTCCAGGCCGAGAGCCTCTTCAACGACGCGACCTCACTCGTCCTGTTCCGGGTGGCGGCGAGTGTCGCCGTCGCGTCCGCCGCCGCGAACTGGGGTGCCGCGGGCGGCGAGTTCGTGATCCTGGCGGGCGGCGGCACCGTCATCGGCGCCGCGGTCGCCGGGGTCGTCGCGCTCATCCGACGGCGCACCGAGGACCCGGTCCTGGAGACGGTGATCGCCCTCGTCACCCCGTACGCCGCCTACGTCCTGGCCGAGGCCGCCCACACCTCCGGCGTCACCTCCGTGGTCGTCGCCGGAGTCGTCCTCGGCGGGCGCGGCGACCGGCTCACCAACGCCCGCATCCGCCTCCAACTGCACGCCGTCTACGGCACGGTGGTGTTCCTGCTGGAGAGCGTGGTGTTCTCCCTCATCGGTCTCGCCCTGCCGGCCCAGGTCCGGGCGCTGTCCGACGGCGACCGCGCCTGGCCGCTGTACGCGCTCGCCGTGGCGGCCACCCTCATCGCCGTACGGCTGCTGTGGCTGGCCCCGCTGTCGGCGGTGGTCCAGCGCAAGGGCGGCATCCACCGCATGAACTGGCGGGTGCCGCTCGTCCTGACCTGGGCGGGCACCCGGGGCGTGGTCCCGCTGGCGGCCGCGCTGTCGATACCCGAGACCCTCACGCAACGCCCGCTGGTCCTGGTCCTCACCACCTCCGTCGTGGTCACCACCCTGGTCGTCCAGGGCTTCACGCTCGCGTCGGTCGTCCGCCGCTCCGGCATCGCCCTGGAGCCCGATCACACCGAGCGCGAGGAGGCCGCGGCCCGCTGCAGCCTGGCGAACGCGGGCCTCGGCCGCCTGGAGGAGATGTCCGAGCTGGAGGCCGTACCGGACGTCGTCCTCGACCGCCTGCGCCGCGGCCTCCAGGCCCGCCTCGACCACGCCCGCGACCGCCTCGCCGAGAGCACCGGCGACAGCGACGACGGCGCGGCCCCCGTCGAGTCCGCCGACCTCGTCTACCGCCAGCTCCGCCGCGACCTCATCGCCGTGGAGGCCGCCGAACTCCAGCGCCTCTACGACGACCACACCATCAGCGACACCACCCGCCGACGCCTCCAGCGCTCGCTGGACCTGGAGGACGCGCGCCTGTCGGACGTATGACCCACGGCTGCGGGACCCGGGTTTGAGTACGTCGCCTGAGTAGGAACACGCTGCCCGCGCGGACCCGCGACGGCTTTGATCGACATCATGCAGACGACGCCGCTCCTCCCGGCCCCCGGGCCCGCCGAGGCCCCGAAGAAGGAACGCCTCTTCAGCCGAGGCCAGATCGTGGGCATCGCCGCGAGCCTCGCCTGTGTGGTGCTGCTGGCCCTGGCGGCCGCGGGCTGCCAGGCGTTCGAGGGCGGCCGGGTCCGCTCGACCGACGAGTTCCGGGCCTACGTACAGGACACGACGCAGACCGGCGCGGACGTCTACTACGAGCTGACGCCGACCCCCACGGGCGCGCCGTACGCCGAGAAGCAGGGCAGTTCGTCCTGCGTAGACGACTTCGGATTCGACGACGGTGACGTCACCCGCGACCAGCCGATCTTCACCTGGGATCTGAAGTTCGCTAGCACCGACGACTACCGCACCGCGCTGAAGTCCCTCAAGGCCGTCTGGAAGAAGCAGGGCCACCAGGTCAAGGACCTGCCGCCCGCCGCCCCCGGCGAGGCCGGCCACGGCCTCCCCGGCATCACCACCACCCTCGATGACGACATCGAGGTCACCGTCCACCCCGGCTACTACACCGGCAAGCCCGAACTCCGGGTGGAGGGCGCGTGCACCCGGTACACGGACGAGTACGGCGACGAGTACGACTACATGTACGACGACAACGGGGACGGCACCGTGGACGACTTGGAGAAGCCGGACTACTGAGCCGCCTGACCAATCGGTTCAGCGGAACTCGGCCAGCCGCGGCCGCAGTCCCACCACCGTCAGGGCACCCGCGGCGAGCAGCAGACCGACACCCCACGGCAGCAGGCCGGTCACCTCGGAGCGGCCGGCGGCGACCGACGCCGTGAAGTGGTGGCGGTTGATGTCGGTCAGCTCGTCCAGGGCGGCCATGTACGCGCCGAAGTGCGCGTTGGACGTGCCCGGTTCCCAGCCCATGCAGAACGCGACGGCCTCCCGCTCCTTGCCCTGCGCGACGAGCGCCCGGATCTTCCGGTCGTCGCGCTGGTAGACGGCGTACGCCTCGACGGTCTTCTCGGCCGCGGCACGCTCCCCGGCGAAGGTGATGTTGTCGAGCTCGCGCCGGTACTCGCCGGTGAACTGCGGATGCGCCTGGTCGCCGCGGTACGCCTGCCAGGTCCGGTCGAGACCGGCGTCGTACGTCGCCAGGGTCGCGCCCCTGATGCCGTACAGCTTCTGCGACTTGTCGAGGAACGTCTTCGCGTACTGCTCGCGTCGGTCCGGGTCGAGGAGGTAGCGGCTCTCGTCGGCGTTCGCGTCGTAGGCGGTGGCGCGGGCGCGGGAGAGGGCGACGACGGAGTCGAAGGCGTCCCGGCGGGCGCCGCGCAGGTGCCCGGCGGAGGCGGACAGGAACTGGGCGCCGAGGAGGACCGCGAGCAGGGTGCACACGGTGGCGGCCAGCACCCCCGGGTTGAGGACGCGGTGGAAGCGGCGGGCCAAGTACCACTGGAGGGCGCCGAGTACGGCGAGGAGACAGACGCCGAGCGCCACGACGGCGGCGAGTTGACCGGAGAGGGCCGAACGGGCCCGGTCGTACGTGGAGTTGAAGGCGTCATTGTTGGAGTCCACCAACTGGCGCGCGTTGGGCAGGAGTTCGATCTGCAGCAGGTCGGTCGCCATGCGGTAGTCGACGAGCGCGGCAAGCTTGCCGCCGGGGCGGCCGTCGTTCTCCAGGGCGCGCCCTATCAGCTCCTGGTACTGGGCGAAGTAGTCGGTGAGGGACTCCACCGTCTTTTCGTCGTCCCTGTCCCCCTGCGCGGCGACGGCGAGGGTGCGCAGGTCATGGCCGATGTCCTTGCGCGCATCGTCGTAGAAGCCGACGGCCTTGTCGTACGGCGTCGCCAGGCGCCCCTTGCCCGCGTTGCCGCTGGACAGCAGCATGTTGGCGGCCTGCGCGTCCATGTCGTTGAGGGCGAGGTCGAGGTCGGCCGCGCTGGTGGTGCGCGGGGCGTCGCGGCCCGCGACCGTGCCCCAGGTGCCGGAGGCGCCGAGCCCGGCGAGCGCGAGCAGCAGGGCGAGGGCGGCCGACAGGACGAGGACGGCGGCGCGCAGGAGGCGCAGGCGTCCGGGCAGCGTGGACCAGAACCTTCGGTGCAGTGCGGCGGCCGCCTCGCGGTGGATACGGCGGCGGGGGTGCGGGCCGTCCGGCCGCGACCCCCCTCGTGGCCGCGGGCCGGACCCGCCCCCGGGCGGGGTGACCCGTCCAGGCTGTGACTGTGCGACAGTTCTGGCCCCCGCCTCAGAACCGCGCTCGGTTCCGGCCGTGAGTGTCACGAGCCCTCCAACGTCACGCCACGGACGGTCGCCCGTCCCCCGTGCCGCTCAGTCTGCGACCGGTTTCGGCCACCGACGCCGCCCGTTGACGCGCCCCTGACGCCTTCTCGGCTTCTCTTGACGGCGGCTTGACGCCCGCGGCGGGCGGGCCGTAAGAAAGCCGCAAATACCCGGCTGTACTGGCAGGTTCGGGCATCCGCCGGGGCTAGATTTCTGGTCGGCCGCCGGAGAGGCCGCGGACGTCAGTGGCATGACGGCTTCCCTCCCCGGAAGCACCCGCGAAGACGCCCTCGGAAGCAACCTCATCGCCTTCCGAGGGCGCCTTGCGGACGGGCTCTCCGGTGCGGCCGAGCACGCGGCGGCGGCGCCTTGCGTCGTCGTACCGCCGCCGACGTCCGTGCGCAGCTCTGCGGGGGCCGGGGCCCCGGCCCCCGCAGAGCCCGGCGGCGGAACGACCCCAACCGCGCCCGCCGCTACTCCCGGCTCGCCGCCTACGCCCAGTCGCAGCTCGCCCTCACCGTCTTCGCCGCCGACCCGCGCGTCGCCGCCGTCTCCGTCCACCCGGGCGTGTGCGCCACGGCACTGCTCCCGCTCTACGCGCACGAGGGCGTGACCCCTGCCGAGGGCGCCGCCCATGTGGTCCGGCTCTGCGACCCAGAGGTCGAGATCGTCAACGGCGCGTACTACGACCGCGCCGAGCGCGTCGACCCGGCGCCCGCGGCCACCGAGGAGCGCACCGTCAAGCGCCTGAGCAAGCTCGCCGACCTCCTCGTCGGCCGCCCCGCCTGACCATCCGTTCACGTGAAGGAGTTGCCGTACGTGTCCAAGCGCGCCCGTAAGAAGAAGGCCCGCCGAAAGAAGAAGGCCAACCACGGCCGCAAGGCGGGGCAGAGCTGACCGCTGCGGGCCTCCGCCCCGGGAGCAGGGGCGGAGGCCCGCCGGCCGGTACGAGAAGGCGGGCGAAAGGTCGGAAAGGGTCCGAAAACCAAGAGGGGACGAAGGCCCGCCACAGGCGCCCGCCCCGCCGGTCTTAACGGAAGCTTGACGCGATCGGCCCCTCATCCAGAGGCCCTCGGATCACTCTCTGCATACGCTGGTTCCGCCGTCGCCCGATGGCCGGAACCGTTCGCATAGCCGTACGTTTGGAGAGCCCGTCGATGGCCACCACCACCCCCGCCCGCACGAGTCGCCTGCGTGCGTGGATGCTGGAGGGCCTGTCGGAGATCGGCAAGGCCGGCCGGCAGCAGGCCTCGCAGGCCGAACCGGAACCCGAGGCCGGGCACGCCGCTCCCGAGCACAAGGGCCAGCGCTGGTGGCGGGTCATGTGCCTGACCGGCGTCGACTACTTCTCCACCCTCGGCTACCAGCCCGGCATCGCCGCCCTGGCCGCCGGACTGCTGTCGCCGGTGGCCACCATCGTGCTCGTCATAGTCACCCTCGCGGGCGCGCTGCCCGTGTACCGGCGGGTGGCCGAGGAGAGCCCGCGCGGCGAGGGCTCGATCGCGATGCTGGAGCGGCTGCTGACGTTCTGGAAGGGCAAGCTGTTCGTCCTCACCCTGCTCGGCTTCGCCGCCACCGACTTCCTGATCACCATCACCCTGTCGGCGGCGGACGCCTCCACCCACCTGGTGGAGAACCCGCACCTGACCAGCACTCTGCACGACAAGCAGATGCTGATCACCCTCGTCCTCGTGGCCCTGCTGGGCGCGGTGTTCCTCAAGGGCTTCCTGGAGGCGATCGGGGTCGCGGTCGTCCTGGTCGGCATCTACCTGGGGCTGAACGTCGTGGTCGTGGTCGTGGGGCTGTGGCACGTCATGACGCAGGGCCATGTGGTCACCGACTGGACCACCGGCCTCACCGCCGACCACGGCAACATCTTCGCGATGATCGGCGTCTCGCTCCTCGTCTTCCCCAAGCTGGCGCTGGGCCTGTCCGGCTTCGAGACCGGCGTGGCCGTCATGCCGCACGTCGAGGGCGACCCCGACGACACCGAGGAGAACCCGAAGGGCCGTATCCGGGGCACCAAGAAGCTGCTGACGACCGCCGCCCTGATCATGAGCGTGTTCCTGATCGCCACCAGCTTCATCACCACCCTGCTCATCCCGGAGAAGGAGTTCGAGTCGGGCGGCCAGGCCAACGGCCGCGCACTCGCCTACCTCGCCCACCACTACCTCGGCGGCGCCTTCGGCACCGTCTACGACGTCTCGACGATCGCCATCCTGTGGTTCGCCGGCGCCTCCGCCATGGCCGGGCTGCTCAACCTGATGCCCCGCTACCTGCCCCGCTACGGCATGGCCCCGCACTGGGCACGCGCCGTGCGCCCCATGGTCATCGTCTTCACCCTCGTCGCGTTCCTGGTCACCTGGATCTTCGACGCCGACGTCGACGCGCAGGGCGGCGCCTACGCCACCGGTGTCCTCGTCCTGATGTCCTCCGCCGCGATCGCGGTGACCATCGCCGCGCGCCGGGCGGCCCAGCGGGGCTGGACGATCGGCTTCGCGGTCGTCTCGGCGGTCCTCCTCTACGTCACCGTCGTGAACGTCATCGAGCGCCCCGACGGTGTGAAGATCGGTGCCTGCTTCATCGCCGGCATCATCCTCATCTCGCTGCTGTCCCGGCTCGCCCGCGCCTTCGAGCTGCGCGTCACCCATGTCGATCTAGACCCCATGGCGGAACGTTTCGTCCGGGACATCGCCAGCCGCCGCATCCGGTTCATCGCCAACGAGCCCGGCAACCGGGACAAGGCCGAGTACCGCGAGAAGATCGAGCAGATCCGCGCCGACAACGACGTCCCGGCCCAGGAGGACTTCGTCTTCGTCGAGGTCACCGTCCTCGACGCCTCGGAGTTCGAGGCGGACGTGACCGTACGCGGCGAGGTCCTGCACGGCCGCTACCGCGTCCTGACGCTGGAGTCCTCCTCCATCCCCAACGCCCTGGCCGCGCTCGTCCTGCACGTCCGCGACAGCACCGGCTGCATCCCGCACATCTACTTCGAGTGGACCGAGGGCAACCCGTTCACCAACTTCCTCCGCTTCTTCCTCTTCGGCCAGGGCGAGGTCGCCCCCGTCACCCGGGAAGTCCTGCGCGAGGCGGAGCCGGACCGCTCACGGCGGCCCCGGGTGCACGTGGGCTGAGCAGGGGCACGCTTCAGTCGCCGCCGACGCCCACCGTGAAGCCGATGACCGCGCCGCCCCCGTCCCGCCGGAAGGCGAACGGCGCCCCGCCGTGGGCCGTGGCCACCTCGCGGACGATGGACAGGCCAAGACCCGAGCCCGGCAGGCTGCGGGCGTCGGCGGCTCGGTAGAACCGGTCGAAGATCCGGACGAGATCACCGTCGGCGATACCGGGACCGCGATCGAGCACCTCGACGCGGACGTTCCCGATGCCACCATCGGCAGTGGTGGTGCCCGTGACGGCGATCTCGACGAGCGCCTTGCCACTGCGGTCGAACTTCACCGCGTTCTCCACGAGGTTGGACACCGCGCGCTGGAGCGCGCCGGGGCGCCCGTCGACCGTCGTGGAGCCGCTCACCCGGACGGTGATCTCACGGCCGCTGCGACGGCGGGCGAGCAGCGCGACGTCCTCGGCGACGTCGGCGAGATCGATCCGCTGCATGGGTTCCGTGTCCGACTGCCCGGCCGCCAGCGCCACCAGCTCGTTGACGAGGTCCGTCAGCTCCCGGGACTCCTGGGCCAGGTCGGCGACCAGCTCCTCCCGGACGGCGGGCGGCAGTTCGTCGATACGGCGCAGCATCGAGATGTTCGTACGCAGCGAGGTCAGCGGCGTACGGAGTTCGTGTCCCGCGTCCTGGACCAGGCGCCGCTGGTCCTCCTCCGACTGGGCGAGCCGCCCCAGCATCCGGTCGAAGGACCGGCCGAGCCGCGCCACCTCGTCGTACCCGGTGACCGGCACCTGGATGCCGAGCCGCCCGGTGCGCGCCACGTCCTCCGCGGCGCCGGCCAGCCGCACCAGGCGCCGGGTGATCCTGCGGGCCAGCCACCAGCCGGAGAGCCCGGCGGCGATCACGACCGCGAGCTCCAGCAGCACCGTCCGCTGCTGGAGCTCGTCGAGCAGGTCCTCCGTGTCGCTGAACTCCTGCGCCACCTGCACCGCACCCCGGCCTCCGCCGAGCGCGACCGTCGCCACCCGGTAGCGTCCGTCGCCGACCTGGACCTCCTTGTGCTGCACGAGCGTGCCCGCGGCCCGGGCGGCGGCGATCCGCCGGTCGTCCGCGCCGACGGGCAGGCCGGGGTTGCCGCGGTCGTCGACCGTCCCGTCCGCGTCGAGCACCTGCACGTTCGTACGGCTCGGCCGGATGATGTCGTCGCGCGGCCCGTCGTGGCCCGGATCGGGATCGGCCGACGCGAAGTCCTCCGGCAGCAGCGCACTCCCGCGCACCTGGTCGCGCAGGTCCTGCACGACCTCGGCGAAGACGGTCTGCTGGTCGACCCGGACGAGCCGGGCGGCGGCGTGATAGCTCAGAAAACCGACGAGGACGGTGACGGCGGCGGCCACGGCGGCGAACGACACGGTGAAGGTCGTCCGCAGGGACGACACCCGCCGCAGCGAGAACCGCACCCGCGGGCGGAGGCGGGAGAGCCGAGGCGGCACTCAGTCCTCCCTCAGCACGTACCCCACGCCCCGCACGGTGTGGATCAGCGCCGGCGCGCCCGGTTCGTCGAGCTTGCGCCGCAGGTAGCCCACGTAGACGGCCAGGTTCTTCGAGCCCGGGCCGAAGTCGTAGCCCCAGATACGGTCGTAGATCGTGGCGTGGTCGAGGACGATGCCGGAGTTGCGCACGAGCAGTTCGAGCAGCTCGAACTCGGTGCGGGTCAGCTCCAGCTCGCGGGTCCCGCGCCAGGCGCGGCGGGCCGCCACGTCCATCCGCAGCCCGGCGACCGAGACCTGGCCGGGCGACTCCTTCGCCGCCGGTACGTCGACGGGGGCGCTGTTCTCCGCGGACGTGCGCCGCAGCAGGGCGCGCAGCCGCGCGAAGACCTCCTCGACGTCGAACGGCTTGACCACGTAGTCGTCGGCGCCCGCGTCGAGACCCGCGATCCGGTCGGCGGTCTCCACGAGCGCGGTCAGCATCAGGATCGGCGTGCGGTCACCCTCGGCACGCAGCACCCGGCAGACCTGCAGGCCGTCGATGCCGGGCATCATCACGTCCAGAACCAGCACGTCGGGTGGCGTCCGATGGGCCTGCGCCAGCGCCTCGACGCCATCGGCGACCGCGGTCACCTCGTAGCCCTCCAGCGTCAGCGCACGTTCCAGCGCATGACGGATGGCACGATCGTCCTCGGCGAGCAGCAGATTGGGCACGGCACCAGTCTGCACGGCCCCCGGCCCGGTACCACCCGCTGCCTGGGGCTCCCGGCATCCTTCTTACCGGGCTCTCACTCCACCGCCCGGCATGCCGGCTCGTCCGCCGGGAGGTCGGCGATCGGTGCCGTAGCGGCTGTCGGAACGGCGGCGATCAGCTCCGCCACCTCGATCTCGATGCTGCTGTCGGGCCGGCCGCTGCCGCAGTGCACACGCCCCAGGCTGCCGACGGACTCGTCGAAGACCACCACCGCGGCCCGGTCCGCGGACACCGGGCACACCCCGCCCGGCCGCATCCCCGCCCGCGCCAGCCGCCCGGCGTCGGCGGGAGACAGATCGCCTCGGCGGACCCCGGCCGCGCGGGCGAGGGCGCCGTACCGCAGTCGTGCGTGGCCGGGCAGCGCCGCCAGCAGGAGACGGTCCTCGGGGGTGACGAACGCCAGGGTCTTGACGGTCCGCTCCAGCGGAACGCCCAGCGCGGCGCACACCTCCACAGGACTGGCCACGTCGGGGTGCTCATGCAGCCGGAAGGACGCGCCGAGCGCCGCGAGGACCTCCGGCGGACCGATGGGGGCGGGATCGTTCACCTCGCCGAGATTACCTTGCAGGGGACGGGAGTTGAGGCGGTGCCGCGCCTCAGGCCGTCGATCTCGCCGATGACCTGAAGCACGGCACCGCCTCACCGTCGGGGGCGCAGGGCTCCCTACGCCGGCCGCAGCGCCGCGAGCTGCTGCTCGAACGGTACGACCTGGAACGCGTCCACCGAGGTGACCGCACCTTTCAGGGAGCGGGGCGCGATCGCCGCGGTGGTGTCGGTGTCGGGCACGACCGCTTCGGTACGGCCCCCGGCGCCCATGAACCGGGCCAGCTCCGCCCCGGCCCGCTCGATGCGCCCCTCAAGACCCTCGTCGCCCCAGTCCTCCGACGCCGCGTACACGGCGGTCGGCAGGACCAGGGCCCGCAGGTAGGAGAAGAGCGGGCGCAGCGCGTGCTCGGTGACGAGGGAGTGCCGGGCCGTTCCTCCGGTCGCACCGACGAGCACCGGCTTCCCGGTCAGGGAGTCCTTGTCGATCACGTCGAAGAAGGACTTGAAGAGCCCGCTGTAGGACCCCGAGAACACCGGGGTGACCGCGATCAGGCCGTCCGCCGCGGCCACCGCGTCGAGCGCGCCGGCCAGCCGGGCCGCCGGGAACCCGGCGACCATGTGGTGCGCGATGTCGGTGGCCAGGTCGCGCAGTTCGACGACCTGGACCTCCACCTCGGTGTCCGCGTGGCGGACGGTCGCCGCGGCGAGCCGGTCGGCCAGCAGCCGGGTCGACGACGGAACACTCAGTCCCGCCGAGACGACGACGAGCTTCATGCGACGGTCACCTCCTGAGAAGAACCCTGAGAAGCGGCCACGCGGGCCGCGTGAGTGGGTGCCTCCGGCACGTCCGCCGGGCGCCCCTTGGCGAACTCCTCGCGCAGGACCGGCACGACCTCCTCGCCGAGCAGGTCGAGCTGCTCGAGCACGGTCTTCAGCGGCAGCCCGGCGTGGTCCAGCAGGAACAGCTGACGCTGGTAGTCACCGGCGTACTCCCGGAAGGACAGCGTCTTCTCGATCACTTCCTGCGGCGAGCCCACGGTCAGCGGCGTCTGCTCGGTGAACTCCTCCAGCGACGGACCGTGCCCGTACACCGGCGCGTTGTCGAAGTACGGCCGGAACTCCCGTACGGCGTCCTGCGAGTTCTTGCGCATGAACACCTGGCCGCCGAGCCCGACGATCGCCTGCTCCGGGGTGCCGTGCCCGTAGTGGGCGTAGCGCTGCCGGTACAGCTCGACCATCTGCTTGGTGTGGGAGGCGGGCCAGAAGATGTTGTTGTGGAAGAAGCCGTCGCCGTAGTACGCGGCCTGCTCGGCGATCTCGGGCGAGCGGATCGACCCGTGCCACACGAACGGCGCGACCCCGTCCAGCGGACGCGGCGTCGAGGTGAAGGACTGCAGCGGCGTACGGAACTTGCCCTCCCACGTCACCACGTCCTCGTCCCACAGGCGGCGCAGCAGCGCGTAGTTCTCCACCGCGAGGTTGATGCCCTCGCGGATGTCCTTGCCGAACCAGGGGTAGACCGGCCCGGTGTTGCCGCGCCCCATCATCAGGTCGACCCGCCCGTCCGCGACGTGCTGGAGCATCGCGAAGTCCTCGGCGATCTTCACCGGGTCGTTGGTGGTGATCAGGGTGGTGGAGGTGGAGAGGATCAGGTTCTCGGTGCGGGCGGCGATGTAGCCGAGCATCGTGGTCGGCGAGGACGGGACGAACGGCGGGTTGTGGTGCTCGCCGGTCGCGAAGACGTCGAGCCCGACCTCCTCGGCCTTCTGCGCGATGGTGAGCATCGCCTTGATGCGCTCACCCTCGCTCGGCGTACGGCCGGTCGTCGGGTCGGGCGTGACATCACCGACGGTGAAGATCCCGAACTGCATGGCGCTCACCTTCCGCAGATTCCCATGTTGTTGATTGTTCAACTATACCCACAGAACCGAGGGCGGTCGCCGACTATTCCCGCCCGGCCCGAAGCCGGAGCCGGATGCCGCCCCTGCTCCTGCTCCTGCTCCCGCTCCCGCTCCCGCGACGTACGATCCGGTCATGGCCGCACCCCGTCGCGACACCCGCGGGATCGTCGACCCGTCCGAGCTGCTGGCCCGGGTGCGATTCCGCCGCCACGAGCCCGCAGAGCCGCTGCGCCGGCACGTCGAGACGTACTGGTTCATCGACTGGGACCTGTCCGAGCCGTACGCCTCCCACATCGTTCCGCACCCGTCCGTCAATGTGACCTTCCAGTGGGACGAGGACGAGGGCCCGCCCTACGGCGAGGTCACCGGCGTCGCCCTCGGCCTCTTCACCCGGAAGCTGACCGGGCGGGGCCGGGTGTGCGGGGCGAAGTTCTGGCCGGGCGGCTTCCGGCCGTACGTGCCCGAGGTGCCGGTGTCGCGGTGGACGGGCTGCGCGCTGCCCGTGCAGGAGGTGTTCGCGCCGACCGCGTTCGCCTCGACCGCCGTGGGCGAGGGCCCCGAGAACACAGGCCCCGAGAACACGGCCCGCTCGGTCGTGAGCCCCGCCGACGACGCGGCCCGGGTCGCCGCGCTCGACACCTTCCTGCTCTCCCTCGCCCCGGCTCCCGACCCGCAGGCCGACCTCGCCATGGGCCTCGTCGACCGCATCCGCGCCGACCGCACCGTGCGCCGCGTCGCCGACTTCGCCCGCACGGAGGGCCTCTCGATGCGGGCGCTCCAACGGCTCTTCTCCGCGTACGTCGGCGTCAGCCCGAAGTGGGTCATCCTCCGCTACCGCATCCACGAGGCCCTGGAACTCGCCTCCACCCGACAGGACGTCGACTGGCCGACCCTGGCCGCCGACCTCGGCTACGCCGACCAGGCCCACCTGGTACGGGACTTCACGGCAACGGTGGGCGTCCCACCCACGGCGTACCAGTCCAGCCCGTCCGGCGCTTGAGGACGGATTTCAGCCCGTCCGGCGTTTGAGGACGAGGCCGTTCAGGCCGATAGCGGGGGGAAAGGGGGCGCAGCCCCCAGGACAACGGGACGGGCAGGGGCGGAGGGGGCGAAAACCCCGCAGGACCCACCCCACCCACCCCACCCACCCCGCCAGCCCCCATTCCGAATAACCCCTTGACCCCCCGCCCACACTCGGGCACATTTATCTGCGTGACACAGACACTGCACGACGCAAAGGAAGAGCAGCCCGCCCCGCACCCCGGGGCGACCGCCCGGCGCCGCTGGGCGATCCTCGGCGTCGTCCTCGCCGCCGACGTCCTCGACCTCCTCGACTCCACGATCACCAACATCGCCGCCCCCACCATCGCCGCCGACCTCGGCGGCGGCACCGGCCTCATCCAGTGGCTCGGTGCCGCCTACGCCCTGTCCCTCGGCGTGCTTCTCGTCCTCGGCGGGCGGCTCGGCGACAAGTACGGCCACCGCCGCCTCTTCCTCGCCGGACTCGGCGGATTCACCGCGGCCTCGGTCGCCTGCGGCCTCGCCATGAACCCCGAGTCCCTCGTCGCCGCCCGCCTGCTCCAGGGCGCCTTCGGCGCGCTCGTCATCCCGCAGGGCTTCGGCATCCTCGGCGCCACCTGGCCGCGCGACCAGATGAGCAAGGCCTTCAGCCTGTTCGGACCCGTGATGGGGCTCTCCGCCGTCGGCGGCCCGATCCTCGCCGGGTTCCTCATCGACGCCGACATCGCCGGACTCGGCTGGCGTCCGATGTTCCTCATCAACCTGCTCCTCGGCGGCGCCGCCCTCCTCGCCGCCGCCCGGCTCCTCCCCCGCGACACCGGCGACCGCACCGTCAGCGTCGACGGCCCCGGCTCCGCCCTCCTCGGCGCCGCCATGCTCGGCCTGCTCTCCGGCCTCATCGAGGGCTCGACGCACGGCTGGACCACGGCCCCCGTCCTGCTCATCGCCGCCGGACTCGCCTTCTTCGCCGCCTTCTGGCACCGCCAGCGCACCGCCGAGAACCCGCTGATCCAACCCTCCCTGCTGCGCAACCGCGGCTTCACCTCGGGACTCGCCCTCGGCGCCGTCTTCTTCGCCGCCGTCGCCGGACTCCTCTACGTCGTCTCGCTCTTCCAGCAGCAGGGCCTCGGCCGCTCCCCCGCGGGCGCCGCACTCGGCCTCGTCCCGCTGTCCGCCGGCATCGTCGTCGCGTCCATCGCCTGCCACCAGCTCATCGGCAGGTTCGGCCGCCGGCTCGTCCTCGCCGGACTCCTGATCACCCTCACCGGCACCGGCTACCTGCTCGCCCTCGTCGCCATCTCCGGCACAGACACCGGCAGTTGGGCCCTCGTGCCACCACTGCTCATCGTCGGACTCGGCATGGGCACCTGCTTCGGCACCGTGTACGACGTCGCGATCGGCGACATCGCGCCCAGCGAGGCGGGCAGCGCGGGCGGCTCGCTCGGCGCCGTGCAGCAGCTCGCCAACGCGGTCGGCGCCGCCGCCGTCACCACCGTCTACTTCAAGGCATCGACGCCCGGCGGCGGTGAGGCCCACGCCACCGTCCTGAGCCTCACCGTCGTCGCCGCCGTAGCCCTCCTGTGCCTCCCCCTCGTACGACTCCTGCCCCGCAAGGCACAGGAGCAGCACCACTGACCGCCGACCGGGCGGCGCTCAGGGGACGAGCACCAGACGCCCCCGCAGACCGCCCTCCGCCAGCCGGGCGTGCGCCTTGGCCGCCTCGTCCAGCGCGTACGTCTCGGCCACCCGCAGCGTCAGCACCCCCTCGTCGACCAGCGCCACCAGCTCCGCCAGGCGCGCCCCGTCGGGGCTCACCTCCACGGCGTCCGTGCGCACACCCCGCACGGACGCCGGCTGCGCTCCCGGGATGACGCCGGAGAACACACCGCCGTCGCGTACCCACTCCAGCGCCGCCTCGCCGAGAAGCGCCGCGTCGAGCACCGCGTCCACGCTGCGCGGCTCCACGGCTCCCGATACGACGCGGGCCGCCCCCAGCGACCGTACGAGCGCCTCGTCGGCCTCCCGGGCCACGGCGGTCACGGATATCCCCCGGTGGGCGGCGAGTTGGACCGCGTAGCCGCCGACCGCGCCCGCCGCGCCGGTCACCAGCAGGCTCTGGCCCGGCTCCAGGGCCAGCAGGTCGAGTGCCTGCGAGGCGGTGAGCGCGTTGAGGGGCAGGGTCGCCGCGTGCACGGCGTCGGCCGAGGCGGGCGCCTTGGCCACCGCGTCCGTGTCCACGACCACGTAATCGGCGTGCGTGCCAAAGGACTTGTCCGCGCCGTACGCCAGCGCAACCACCTCGTCGCCGACGCTCCACCCGGTCGCCACGCCCACGGCGTCGACCGTCCCGGACACGTCCCAGCCCAGCCCGAGCCGCTTGCCCGCACCCCCGAAGACTCCCGAACGCACGCCCGCGTCAACGGGGTTGAGCGCGGCGGCGGCGACCTTGATCCGGACCTGCCGGGCGGCCGGCTCCGGCACCACGGTCTCGGCGATCTCCAGGACCTCGGGCCCGCCGAAGGACTCCACTGTCACAGCACGCATGTCAACTCTCCTCATCACAAGGCCGTTTGCGCAGGTTTCCTGTTCCCTCCCTGCTGCGACAACCCTAGGAAGAGTTACTATCTATTGGTAAGTAGGCACCTGAAGGTGCGTAGGTCACCCAAGAGTGAGCGGTACGGGGGATACACCATGGCGACGACGACGGCGGCCCAGCGGCGTGAACAGGCACGCATCGAGTACGACGCGTTCATCAAGGGCTGCCCCACCAACCAGCTCCTCGCCCGCATCAGCGACAAGTGGGTCAGCCTCGTCGTCAGCGCGCTCGCCGAAGGGCCGATGCGCTACAGCGACCTCGGCCGCAAGATCGCCGGAGTCAGCCCCAAGATGCTGACGCAGACGCTGCGTTCGGTGGAGCGCGACGGCCTCGTCTCCCGCACCGTCACCCCGTCGGTGCCGGTCCGCGTCGACTACGAGCTCACCCCGCTCGGCACCAGCCTGACCTGCCTGCTGAGCGCCGTGAAGGACTGGGCGGAGGGGCACATCGAGGAGGTCAACGAGGCACGGGATCGGTACGATTCGGCTGCGGCGGCCTCCTGAGCCGCGGGCTCCCTAGGGGGCTTCCGGCTCGTCCAGATCCCCGCCGCGCAACCGGGCGACCTGCGCCGCACTGAAGTCGACCGTGCGGCGCATATGGCCGATGATCAGGGCGAGTTCGGCGTCGTCGACCGTGTCGAAGAGCGCGAACCAGCCGCCGCCCAGCCGGTCCCACATCCGCCCGAACTCGGCGATCTTCTCCGGCACGGTCGCCACCAGCACCCGGCGCCGGTCGACGGCGTCCCGCTCCCGGACGACGTACCCCGCCCTCTCCAGCCGGTCCACGAGCCGCGTCGCCGACCCCGTCGTCAGCCCGGTCAGCTCCGCGATCCGGCCCGTCGTCACCGGCCCGTCCTCCAGCCCGAGCAGGTTCACGCACTGCAGATCCGTCGGGTGCAGCCCGATGCGGTCGGCGACGGCCTGGTTGAAGAGCGCGTACGAGGCCATGTAGCGGCGCGACACCGTCGCCAGCTCGTCGAGCAGCCGCTCACGTTCTTTCCCGGCTTTCCCGGCTTTCCCGGCTTTCCCGGACATGCCCACGCCCTTTCGTCTGCGTCGTGCAGAAAGCGTACGACGCAGGCACCTGACTTCGGGTGAGGGATCGGCGGGAGGGGACCGGCGGCTAGAAGACGTACGAGTCCCCGGTGTCCAGCGCCAGGACCTGCTGCCGGTCGTTCGCGTGATTGCGGTCCACCGCGCCGCCGCTCCACAGCGTGTCGATCGTCAACGACACCTCCGACGGCACCTCCCGCAGCCGTACCCGCAACCTGATCTCCGCCCCCAGCCCGTCCGCCGCCAGCGCCCCCGTCCGGCACACCACCGTCCGCACCCCCGACCGCGCACACCCCTCCGGCAACTGCTGCCGGACCGCGAGCGGCTGCGACCAGCGCAGCCGTACCGTCGCGTCGTCGACGGCGCTCGGACCATGGTTCTGCGGGGTCAGCCGGAGATCGACGCGCCCGGCGTCCATGGACACGGTCCCGTGATAGGCGAGGTCGGCCTCGGGCCCCAGGGCGACGGCGGGCGACGCGGCCCCCATCGCGAGCGCCGCGCACGCACCCAACGCACCGACCGCAGAACCCGCCACGCAATGAATCCGCATACCGCCATCTCCTCCACATAGGTCATCAATTCATCCGATATATCCCCCTTCCGGCCAGGGCCAGGCGCCGTCCATCAGGTGACGGAGAGGCCCCTGCCTCCCCCATGCCAAAGTGACCACATGCTCATCGCCCGCTCCGTCGCCCTCTTCGTCGTCGCCGCGCTCTTCGAGATCGGCGGCGCCTGGCTGGTCTGGCAGGGCGTGCGCGAACACCGGGGCTGGCTCTGGATCGGCGCCGGCGTCATGGCCCTCGGCGTGTACGGCTTCGTCGCCACACTCCAGCCGGACGCCGAGTTCGGCCGCATCCTCGCCGCGTACGGCGGAGTCTTCGTCGCCGGCTCACTCGCCTGGGGCATGATCGCGGACGGCTACCGCCCCGACCGCTGGGACGTCACCGGCGCACTGATCTGCCTCACGGGCATGGCCGTGATCATGTACGCGCCGCGCGGCGGCAACTGAACCCGCGCCGCGCAAAGGACTCTCAGCGCGCGAAGGCCAGGATGTCGCCGACCGCCTCGCGCAGACTCCCGAAGTGCCGGTGTACGCCGTCCACCGCGGCCGGGGCGTTGACGCCCCACACCGTCATCCCGGCCCGCAGCCCCGACAGCACCCCGGACGGCGCGTCCTCGACGACCAGGCAGTCCTCCGGCGCGACCCCGAGCCGCCCGGCAGCCAGCAGATAAGGAACCGGCGACGGCTTGCCCTCGTCGACCGAGGCCGCGTCCACGACGACCTGCGGAACCGGCAGCCCGGTCCGGGCGAACCGCCCCCGCACCCGGTGCCCGTAGTTCGAGGTCACCAGCGCCCAGGCCCCGGCGGGCAGCGCGCCCAGCAGCTCCGACGCCCCGTCGAAGGCCGCGTACACGCCGGTCCGTACGTCCTCGTCCTCCAGCTCGTGCAGCAGGGCCAGGCACGTGTGCGGATCCCGGTCCGGCGCGACAGCCGCGAAGGTCTCCAAGGGCCGCGTGCGCAGCGCCACCCGGTGAACCTCGTCGGGGTCGAGCCCGTAGCGCTCGGCCCACATGCGCCACACGCGACGCTGGTTGTCCACCGCGTCGATCAACGTGCCGTCGACATCGAACAGGACGCACTTCGCGACACCGGGCCGAACAGATTCGCTCGTCACGCCTTGATCATGGCATCAGCGCAGAAAGGGAGACCCACGGGGAGGATTGTCGTGCACCGGCCGTCCGCCCCTCGGCGTCCCACAGCCCGCTCCCCGGACGCCCCGACGCCCAGGCCCGCGACCTGCCTATCCTGGCCGGGATCGAGGACGTACCGACGTGCCTCGTACATATGCCCGAGGAGCAGCCCATGACCGCCCCCGCCGTGCCCGCAGCCCCCTCCCGTATCGCCGTCGTCACCGGCGCGAGCAGCGGTATCGGCGCGGCGACGGCCCGGCAGCTCGCCGCGGCCGGGTACCGCGTCGTGCTCACCGCGCGCCGCAAGGACCGCATCGAAGCGCTCGCGGAGGAGATCAACACGGCAGGCCACCAGGCGGCGGCGTACGCCCTCGACATCACGGACCGCACGGCGGTCGACGAGTTCGCGTCGGCGTTCAAGACCATCGGCGTCCTGGTGAACAACGCGGGCGGCGCGCTCGGCGCGGACACGATCGCGGCGGGCGACCCGGCGGACTGGCGCCAGATGTACGAGACGAACGTCATCGGCACCCTGAACGTCACCCAGGCCCTGCTGCCCGCCCTCACCGCGAGCGGCGACGGCACGATCGTCGTCCTCTCCTCCACCGCCGGCCACGGCACGTACGAGGGCGGCGGCGGCTACGTGGCCGCCAAGCACGCCGAACACGTCCTCGCCGAGACGCTGCGCCTGGAGATCGTCGGCACCCCGGTCCGCGTCATCGAGGTCGCGCCCGGCATGGTCAAGACCGACGAGTTCGCGCTGACCCGCTTCGGCGGCGACAGCGACAAGGCGGCGAAGGTGTACGCGGGCGTCGCCGAGCCGCTCTCCGCCGACGACGTCGCCGACACCATCACCTGGGCCGTCACCCGTCCCAGCCACGTCAACATCGACCTCCTCGTCGTCCGCCCCCGCGCCCAGGCGTCGAACACGAAGGTCCACAGGGAACTGTGATGCCGGACGAGCCCACCGGGGGGACACCGGGCGACGCCTCCGATGTCTCGGACGTCTCCGGCATCTCCGACGTCTCCCCGGAGCAGCGCCGCCTCGCCCAGGAGAAGAAGAACGAACGCATGGTCTGGTACTACCTCGCGTACTTCCTCTTCGGCATCCACATCGTGGCGTTCGTCATGATCTACGCGGTGCTGCACGCGAAGTAACCGCGTGAGCGGCCACATAGGCTGCCGGGTTGTGAACAGACGACACATACCCTTCGATCGGCTGCACAACTTCCGCGACCTGGGCGGATACACCACCGACGACGGCCGGGCGGTCCGCTGGGGCCGCCTGTTCCGCTCGGACGGGCTCGGCAAGCTGACCGAGGGCACCGAGGGCACCGAGGACTGGGACGCCTTCCTCTCCCTCGGCATCCGCACGGTCGTCGACCTCCGCTACCCCTGGGAGATCGAGGCGAAGGGCCGCGTACCCGAGCACCCGTCCCTCACGTACCGCAACCTCAGCATCGAGCACCGCCCCTACGACCAGGCGGCGCTGACCCCCGACGTCGACCCCGGCCCCTACCTGGCGGCCCGCTTCGCGGAGGTGGCGGAGGACGGCACGAAGGAGATCCGCGAGGCGCTGGAGCTGATCGCCGAAGCGGGGGAATCGGAAGCCCCGCTTGTCTTCCACTGCGCCTCCGGCAAGGACCGCACCGGCCTGCTGGCCGCGCTGGTCCTCACGATCCTCGGCGTCCCGGAGCGGACCATCGTCGAGGACTTCACCCTCACCGAGCTGGCCACGGCCCGCCTGGTCGCCGACTGGCACACGACCCACCCCGGCCGCGAACTGACCTGGCCGGGCTACGGCAGGGCCCCCGCCGAGATCATGACCCTCTTCCTCGCGGACCTGCGCACACGGTACGGCTCGGTCCAGGCCTACATCACGGGGACGCTGGGCCTGGACGAGCCCACCCAGCAGCGCCTGCGCACGAACCTCCTCGAACCGGCGCCCCAGCAGCCCGAGTTGACGTTCCGCCGAGCCGACGAGAACGACCTCGCGACCCTGGTCCGCCTCCGCGACGAGGCGGCCCACTGGCAGAAGCGCACCGCCCCCGACATCGCCCAGTGGACCCCGGGCCAACTCGGCGAGGACCACTTCCGCACCCGCATCGAGCAGGGCGAGGTCTGGCTGGCCCACGCGGACTCGGCCGTGGTCGGCGCCTGGGAACTCTGGTGGGACGACCCGGCTGCCTGGGGCCCCCAACCCCCCACAGCCGCCTACATCCACCGCCTCATGACCGACCACACCACGGCCCCACGGGGCACAGGCCGCCGCATGCTGGCTCAGGCAGAGTCCCGCATCACCGCCTCCGGCCGCACCCTCGCCCGCCTGGACTGCATCTCCACGAACCCGCACCTGCGCGCGTACTACGAGAACGCGGGCTACAGGGTCGTAGGCGAACAGCCCATGAAGGACGGCGGAGCGGGCTCTCCGTACGCGGTGACGCTGCTGGAGAAGCGGCTCAAGTAACCCACACGGGTGAACCGGATAGATCACCCATACGGCACAGGAACGCCCGACCTAGGCTCGCGCCACAACATCAAAAAACGGCCCTCGGCCGGGACTGGCATCCCGATCGAGGGCCTGACCACCAAGGAAGTGGGCTTCCCTGTGGCTGAACGCGAGCCTAGCGCGCACCAATTCACACTGGACGACGCCCTCGGCGTCGAGACGACGGGGTTCATGGACCTCGAAGATCCCAACTACGCCTACATGTTCGGCTTCTTGCAGGCCGATGGGCATCTGGCGAAAGGAACGGGCCAGAAAGGGCGTCTGACAGCCGAGATCAACGTGCGGGACATCGACATCCTGCGCGAGTTCCAGAGGCTGACGCCGTACAACAGCAGCATCACCGAACGCACCCGCTCCACGAATTTCGCCGAGACCCACCACTCAGCGACTTGGACCCTGTGCTCCCTCGAAGCCAGGACCAAGCTCAACGAGCTAGGCCTGCCTTACGGCCGCAAATCCAAGGACATCGCCCCGCCCCGCGTCGAGTTCTCGCGCCTTGACTACCTCCGAGGCGTCATCGACGCAGACGGCTCGGTCGGCTTCACGAGCAAGGGCTTCCCTTTCATCTCCCTCACCACGGCCAGCACCGCCATCGGTGCCTACCTGTGTCACTACGCGAAGAAGGTGACAGGGGCTCAGCGCACCATCAAGCGCAATGCCCGCGACGGCATCTACAACGCCCTGTACACGATGGAGGTGGCCCAGAAGCTGGCCGCTCACCTCTACTACCCCGACTGCCTGGCCTTGGAGCGCAAGCAGACGGCCGCCGACTCTCTCGCTTCACGGGTCCGCCCAGCCGGAATGAGGGCGGCGTACACCCAACGCCGCTGGAGTGAACGGGAGGACCGAATCCTCCTGGAGCACAACAACCCGGCCTCGGCAGCCGAGGCGCTCGGCAGGACCATTCAGAGTTGCAGTCTGCGCCTTTGGCGCCTGCGCAGCGGCAAGGTACCCATGCCCACAAGTGATCAGTGACGGAGTGCGCGGCGGTCCCGAACTGTCTCAGTTCGGGACCGCCGCGCATGCTGCTCAGCCCTTCACGCAGATGAACTGCTTCAGCTTCGCCACGACCTCAACAAGGTCGCGCTGCTGCTCCATCACCTGGTCGATGTTCTTGTAGGCACCCGGAATCTCATCGAGCACGCCGGAGTCCTTGCGGCACTCGACTCCCCGCGTCTGCTCCTCCAGATCCCGCACTGTGAAGCGGCGCTTCGCCGCGTTGCGGCTCATGCGTCGCCCTGCACCGTGCGAAGCCGAGTTGAAGGCCTTCTCGTTTCCGAGCCCCTTCACGATGTACGAGCTGGTGCCCATCGAGCCCGGGATGATCCCGTACTCGCCGGAGCCCGCACGGATCGCACCCTTGCGGGTAACCAGCAGGTCCATGCCCTCGTACCGCTCCTCTGCCACATAGTTGTGGTGGCAGGAGATCTCTGTCTCGAACGTCGGTTTCGCCTTCTTGAACTCCCTGCGGATCACGTCCTTCAGGAGCCCCATCATGATCGCGCGGTTGTATTTGGCGTACTCCTGGGCCCAGTACAGATCATTTCGGTACGCCGCCATCTGCGGGGTGTCCGAGACGAACACAGCGAGGTCACGATCGACCAGCCCCTGGTTGTGCGGGAGTTTCTGTGCGACACCGATGTGGTGCTCGGCAAGCTCCTTGCCGATGTTCCGGGAACCGGAGTGCAGCATCAGCCACACCGAACCCGACTGATCAAGACAGGTTTCGACTAGGTGATTCCCGGCTCCGAGCGTCCCCATCTGCAAAGTTGCACGTTCCTGACGGAATTTGACCGCCTCAGCAACCCCATCAAACCGCCCCCAGAACTCATCCCACCCAGCCGTAGCCATCCCATGGAACCGACCGGGATCAACGGGACTGTCATGCATCCCCCGCCCCACCGGAATAGCCTCCTCGATCTTCGACCGAAGCCGAGACAGATCCCCCGGCAGGTCATTCGCGGTGAGCGACGTCTTGACGGCAGACATCCCGCACCCGATGTCCACCCCCACCGCCGCCGGACACACCGCATCCCGCATGGCGATGACGGACCCGACCGTCGCGCCCTTGCCGTAGTGCACGTCCGGCATGACGGCGAGGCCCTTGATCCACGGCAGGGTCGCGACGTTCTGGAGCTGGCGCAGAGCCACGTCCTCGACCGACGCCGGGTCGGTCCACATGCGGATCGGGACCTTCGCGCCCGGCACCTCTACGTATGACATTTCGTCCTCATTCCCCCGGAAAACCAACAGAAGTCTTAAATCGCAAAACCGGCGCCAAGATCGACGTTTGGGACAACGGACCGGCGTCCACGGCCGTGCGTGCGATACACATTGTCTCCAGGGGCCGCCCCCGTGCGGCAACCGATTAACCTGCGGGCTTCGCTCTGGAAGCGATGCCACGACCCGTCGAGAGGAGCCTGACCGTGCAGCGGAAGGCGTACGTATCCGGCGTTGCCGTGCTCCTCGCGGTGGTGCTGGCCGGCTGCACCAGTGGTTCGGGGGGCGGGGACCAGCCGGACGACTCGAAGGCGGGCAGCTCCGCGACCACGGCGACCGCGGCCCAGCCGGGCAAGTACCGCACGCTTCCGGAGCCCTGTGGCGCGGTGAGCCACGACACGCTCGACACGCTGCTGCCCGGCATCGAACAGGCCACCGACGACGAGCAGCGCGAGAAGGAGTACGCGGGCGAGGCCACGCAGACGTTCGACACGGACCGCCGCGTGGGCTGCCGCTGGAAGGTGGAGTCGACCTCCGCGACCGATCACCTCCTGATCGACTTCGAGCGCGTGGTGTCGTACGACAACGCGGTCAGCGACGACAGCAAGGCCGGCGACATCTACGGGACCAAGGAGACGGCCGCCGACCTTCCCGCACCCGCCACCAGCTCCGGCGACACCACGACGGAATCCCCGGAATCCCCGGAATCCGCTGACAGCGCGAGCGACAGCGGAAGTTCCGACTCCGCCACCCCCTCCGACGCAGCCGGTGCCGGCGCCAGTGCCAGTGAGACGCCCGCCGACCTCCAGCCCCGCACCCTCGACGGTCTCGGCGACGAGGCGTTCCTGAACGACAAGCTGAGTTCGTCCGGTTCGACGGCTCAGCAGCGCACGGTGACTGTGGTGTTCCGCACGTCCAATGTGATCGTGACGATCGTGTACGACGAGCAGCCGACCGCTTCCGTGGAGGCGCCGGACAGCAAGGAAATGCAGGACAGGGCGCGAAGTCTGGCGCAGAAGCTCGTGTCGACGTTCAACAGCTGAGGGGTGCGGCGGGGTGGCCGGCGGCCTCTCGCGAACCCTCCGATTCAGGGCCGCACTGCCTTCTCACCGCGTACCGTGGCCCCTCGGACCCGACCGTCTCGCATGATCCACATGTGAGCGACCCCCGAGCGCCCCGAGTGACGATGACTGAAGGAACCATGCACCGACCCGCACAGCGTGCCCAGCGAGTACAGCGATTCAACCGCCTCCTTGTCGGCGCGGCCGCCGTCCCGGCGCTGCTCGTCGTCGCCGGCTGTTCCTCGGACTCCGGTTCAGGGTCCGACTCCAGCGACAAGGGGAAGACGACCGCGAGCCCGTCCGCATCGGCGAGCGCTTCGCCGACGGTGCAGGCGGCGGCGTACGCGAAGCTGCCCGAGCCGTGTGCGGTGCTGTCGAAGAAGACGCTGGGCGAACTAGTCCCGAAGGGGAGCAAGTCCGCCAAGGAAGGCAAGTCGGGCGATACGGACAATCGCAGCAGCTGCTCCTGGAACAGCCTCGACAACAACGGGGTGAAGGGTTCCCAGTTCCGCTGGCTGAACGTGTCGCTGCTGCGTTTCGACTCGGACGCCTCGCGCGGTGAGGGCGACAAGCTCGCGCAGACGTACTACGAGAAGCAGGTCAAGGAAGCGCAGACGGTGACCGGCGCGAAGGGCACCAAGTCGGAGCCGGTGACCGGGACGGGCGACGAGGCCACGGCGGTGCGCTACGACCTGAAGAAGAAGGAAGGCACCTTCAAGCAGCAGACCATCGTGACCCGCGTCGAGAACGTCGTCGTCACGCTGGACTACAACGGTGCCGGTCTCGCCGGTGACAAGGCGCCGAGCGCCGACGATCTGGCGAAGGCCGCGAAGAGCGCCGCCAAGGAGGCGGTCGCCGCGGTGGCCGCCGCGAACGGTGACGGCGGCGGAAGCGGTGGCCAGGCGAGCGCCTCGCCCTCCAAGAGCGCGTCGAAGAGCCCCTCGAAGAGCGCTTCTCCTTCCAAGAGCGCGTCGAAGTCGGCGTCCGCCTCCGCGTCGCCCTCGAAGAAGAGCTGACGTCACGATCTCGGGCGGCCGCCTGCGTCCCAACTCGCAGCCCGGCCAAGCCTTTTGCAGGAGCCCGGCCGCGACAGTGGTCGGGCTCCTGCCGTACCGCCCGTCCGCGCGCCGCACACATGTGCCACTCTGTTGCGCGCAACAGCATGTAAGGGGAGGGGAGTACAGGTGGCCGGGCCACTTCAGCTGACACGGATGCACCGGATACTCATCGGCGTGGTCGTCTCCGGTGCGGTCGTCATCGCCGGTATCGGCTTCGCGGGGTCGTACGCGGCTGTCCGCGCGCTGGCCCTGAAGAAGGGCTTCGGGGACTTCTCGTACGTCTTCCCGATCGGCATCGACGCGGGCATCTGCGTGCTGCTCGCGCTCGACCTGCTCCTGACCTGGATCCGGATCCCGTTCCCGCTGCTGCGCCAGACGGCGTGGCTGCTGACGGCGGCGACGATCGCGTTCAACGGCGCGGCGGCCTGGCCGGATCCGCTGGGTGTGGGCATGCACGCGGTGATTCCGGTGCTGTTCGTGGTGTCGGTCGAGGCGGCCCGGCACGCGATCGGGCGGATCGCCGACATCACCGCCGACAAGCACATGGAGGGCGTGCGCCTCACCCGCTGGCTGCTCTCGCCGATCCCGACGTTCCTCCTCTGGCGCCGGATGAAGCTGTGGGAGCTGCGTTCCTACGAGCAGGTCATCAAGCTGGAGCAGGACCGTCTCGTCTACCAGGCCCGCCTGCACTCCCGGTTCGGCCGCGCCTGGAAGCGCAAGGCCCCGGTCGAGTCCCTGATGCCGCTGCGGCTGGCCCGCTACGGCGTCCCGCTGGCGGAGACGGCTCCGTCGGGTCTGGCCGCGGCGGGCATCGAACCCGTGCTGCTGCCTCCGGCGCCCGCGCCGGTGGCGGAGCCCGCCCCGCGGCCGGCTCCCTCGCCGGTGCCGGTCCAGGCCGCTCCCGCCCCGCAGCAGCGCGAGCTGGAGATCTCGGCTCCTGCTCAGGAACCCGTGCAGGAAGAGAACCCGTGGTTCCCGCCGCCCAGGGAGGTCGTCTACGAGGGCGGCTACGACCCCTCGTTCGAGCCCCCGCACGACCCGGCGTACTCGCCGGAGCAGGAGGCGTGGCAGTGGTACGACGAGCAGCACCAGGCTCAGGCCGCCGGGCCCTCTGCGGAGGAGACGGGCAGCTTCCCGATCCCGGCGGGTGCCGGTGACCGCACCCGCCAGCTGGGCGAGGGTGGCGGGGCTCCTCAGGCTCCCGAGCCGGACGAGGAGTCGTACTACCAGGTCTTCAAGCAGTCGATAAACGGCAGCTACCCGACTCCGCGTGAGCTCATCGGCAATGTCGAGGCGGAGTTCGGTCTCAGCCTCCCCGCCGAGGACGCCAAGCGGATGGTCAATCGCTTCACCAACCGCCACAACGCGGAGCTGGAGGAGGACCACATCGCGTAAGCGGTGACAGGGACAGGCATACGACGGAGGGGGCGCCCGGTGATCACCGGGCGCCCCCTCCGTCGTATGCCAGGAACTCTCCGCCGTATCACAGGCGCTACGCGGCGAGCAGCTTCCTCACCCGGTCCTGGCCCACGGCGAGGAGCAGCGTGGGCAGGCGCGGGCCGGTGTCGCGGCTGACGAGCAGGTGGTAGAGCAGGGCGAAGAAGGTGCGCTGGGCGACCTTGATCTCCGGCGGGAGTTCCTTGGGGCCGGCGTCGGCGGAGAAGCCGGCCTGGACCTTGGGGACGCCGTAGACGAGGTGGGTCAGGCCGTCCAGGGACCAGTGGGTGTCGAGGCCGTCGAGGAGCAGGCGCAGTGAGGCGCGGCCTTCGTCGTCGAGGGACTTGAGCAGTTCGGTGTCGGGTTCGGCGCGGACGACGGTGCGCTGGTCGGCGGGGACGTGGGTGTTGATCCACGCCTCGGCCTTGTCGAGGCGTGGCCGGACCTCGTCGAGGGTGGACAGGGGGTTGGCGGGGTCGAGTTCGGAGAGGATGCGCAGGGTCTGGTCCTCGGCTCCGGCGGTGATGTCGGCGACGGAGGCGAGGGTGCGGTACGCCATGGGGCGGGGGGTCTTGGGCAGTTCACCGGCTGCCGTGCCGACGGCGCGGGCGTACGCGGCGGCGTCCGCGGGGAGCACGGAGTCGTCGGTGACCTTGGCGGCGAGCTTGTCCCACTCGTCGTAGAGCCGCTGGATCTCCTGGTCGAAGGCGATCTTGAAGCTCTGGTTGGGGCGGCGGCGGGCGTAGAGCCAGCGCAGCAGCTGGGGTTCCATGATCTGGAGGGCGTCGGCCGGGGTGGGGACGCCGCCCTTGGAGGACGACATCTTGGCCATGCCGCTGATGCCGACGAAGGCGTACATGGGGCCGATGGGCTGCTTGCCGCCGAAGATGCCGACGATCTGGCCGCCGACCTGGAAGGAGGATCCCGGGGAGGAGTGGTCGACGCCGCTGGGCTCGAAGATGACGCCTTCGAAGGCCCAGCGCATGGGCCAGTCGACCTTCCAGACGAGCTTGCCGCGGTTGAACTCGTTCAGCCGGACGGTCTCGGTGAAGCCGCAGTCGGCGCAGACGTACGTCAGCTCGGTGGTGTCGTCGTCGTATGCGGTGACGGTGGTGAGGTCCTTCTCGCACTGGCCGCAGTAGGGCTTGTACGGGAAGTACCCGGCGGCGGAGATGCTGCCGTCGTCCTCGGCGGCGGCGCCGGATCCCTCGGCGGCTTCGAGTTCGGCCTCGTCGACCGGCTTCTGGCCCTGCTGCTTCTTGGCGGGGGCCTTCTTGGTGCGGTACTGGTCGAGGATCGCGTCGATGTCGCCGCGGTGCTTCATGGCGAACAGGACCTGCTCGCGGTAGACGCCCGAGGTGTACTGGGCGGTCTGGCTGATGCCGTCGAACTCCACGCCGAGCTCGGCCAGCGAGGTGGTCATCGCGGCCTTGAAGTGCTCGGCCCAGTTCGGGTACGCGGATCCGGCGGGGGCGGGCACGGAGGTGAGGGGCTTGCCGATGTGCTGCTGCCAGGAGTCGTCGACGCCGGGGACGCCGGCCGGGACCTTGCGGTAGCGGTCGTAGTCGTCCCAGGAGATGAGGTGGCGCACGGTGTGCCCGCGGCGGCGGATCTCGTCGGCGACCAGGTGCGGGGTCATGACCTCGCGGAGGTTGCCGAGGTGGATCGGGCCGGAGGGGGAGAGTCCGGACGCGACGACGACGGGTTTGCCCGGGGCCCGACGCTCCGACTCCTCGATGACCTCATCCGCGAAACGGGAGACCCAGTCGGTGGTCTCGGTGCTCTGGCCCACGATCGGCACGTCCTTCTTCCTCATACGCCAGTACGGCTGACCGCACCATTCTCCCAGCTCGGACGTGAACCGCGAAAACGGCTTTTCATCGCGTGGGATACTGGCTTTTCTGTACTGGTCATCTGTACTAGGCAATCTCCGGAACCCGAGCAGAACGGCAGCCACTCCATGGCCTCGGTCACGTCCCTCACCGCTTCCGTCCACCAGCGCCTCGCGGACGCCCTCTCGGCAGCTCTGCCGGAGGCCGGTTCCGCGGACCCGCTGCTGCGACGAAGCGACCGGGCCGATTTCCAGGCCAACGGGATCCTGGCGCTCGCGAAGAAGGCGAAGGCGAATCCTCGGGAGCTGGCGACGCAGGTCGTCGGGCAGATCGTCTCGGGTGAGGTGATCAAGGACGTCGAGGTCTCCGGCCCCGGCTTCCTGAACATCACGATCACGGACCGGGCGATCACCGAGAACCTGGCCGCGCGTGCCGCGGATGCCGAGGGCCGTCTCGGCGTGCCGCGTGCGCAGAACGCGGGCACGACGGTGATCGACTACGCGCAGCCGAACGTGGCGAAGGAGATGCACGTCGGTCATCTGCGGTCCGCGGTGATCGGTGACGCGGTCGTGCAGATCCTGGAGTTCATCGGCGAGTCGGTGGTCCGGCGCCATCACATCGGCGACTGGGGCACCCAGTTCGGCATGCTCATCCAGTATCTGATCGAGCACCCGCACGAGCTGGACCACGAGGGCGGCGAGGTCTCCGGCGAGGAGGCCATGTCGAACCTGAACCGGCTGTACAAGGCCTCGCGGGCGGTCTTCGACTCCGACGAGGAGTTCAAGACGCGGGCGCGGCGCCGGGTGGTGGACCTTCAGGCCGGTGAGCCGGAGACGCTCGCCATGTGGCAGAAGTTCGTGGACGAGTCGAAGATCTACTTCTACTCGGTCTTCGAGAAGCTGGACATGGAGATCCGGGACGCGGACGTGGTCGGCGAGTCCGGTTACAACGACATGCTGGACGAGACGTGCCGGCTCCTGGAGGAGTCGGGTGTCGCCGTCCGCTCGGAGGGCGCGCTGTGCGTGTTCTTCGATGACGTGAAGGGCCCGGACGGCAACCCGACCCCGCTGATCGTGAAGAAGTCCGACGGTGGCTACGGCTATGCGGCGACGGACCTGTCCGCGATCCGCGACCGTGTCTTCAACCTGAAGGCGTCGACGCTGCTGTATGTGGTCGACGCCCGTCAGTCGCTGCACTTCAAGATGGTCTTCGAGACGGCGCGCCGGATCGGCTGGCTGAACGACGAGGACGTGAAGGCCGTGCAGCTGGCGTTCGGCACGGTTCTCGGCAAGGACGGCAAGCCGTTCAAGACGCGTGAGGGTACGACGGTGAAGCTGGAGGACCTCCTCGACGAGGCGGTCCAGCGTGCCACCGCCGTGGTGCGGGAGAAGGCCGAGAAGGTGGGCCTGAGCGAGCAGGAGATCGTCGAGAACGGACGGTACGTCGGCATCGGCGCGGTCAAGTACGCGGACCTGTCGACGTCCGCGGTGCGGGACTACAAGTTCGACCTGGACCAGATGGTCTCGCTGAACGGCGACACGTCGGTGTACCTGCAGTACGCGTACGCCCGTATCCAGTCGATCCTGCGCAAGGCCGGCGAGGCCCGCCCCGTCGCCCACCCGGAGCTCGAACTCGCCCCGGCGGAGCGCGAGTTGGGCCTCCACCTGGACCGCTTCGGCGAGACGCTCGCCGAGGTGGCGGAGGGCTACGAGCCGCACAAGCTGGCCGCGTACCTGTACCAGCTGGCGTCGCTCCTGACCACGTTCTACGACAAGTGCCAGGTGCTGAGCGACGACAACCCGACGGAGGTCGTCGAGAACCGCCTGTTCCTCGTCGACATCACGGCCCGCACCCTCCACCAGGGCATGGGCCTGCTGGGGATCAGGACGCCTGAGCGGCTCTGACCTACGCCTCCGGTTCGTTTGAAGGTGTGACGAATCCGGAGGTGTCCAGGTCGAAGTCGAACGGCGCGGGCACGTGGAGCGGGCGCCCGAAGGGGACCGTGGAGCGTGAGCGGTACCCCTTCGGGGACGGGTCCCAGAAGGCGGTGATGTCCTCGGCCTGCATGTCCAGGACGAGATAGACCGGGACCACACGCCCGTAGGTGTCCAGCTTGTCGAGCCAGTCGACGTCCTTGGTGGACGCCGACGTCAGCTCGGCGACGAGTGAGAGAGCGGCACCGTCGGCGTGGCGGCCTTCGGCTTCGAAGGCGGCCTCGTCGGCGACGAAGAGGTCCGGCCCGAAGCCGCGCCCGGCGGAGGGAAAGGTGAAGAGGAACGGTGAGGTCTCCGTGACCGTCCCTTCCGGAGCGTGAGACTCCACCTGCTTTCGCAGGCTGCGCATGGGACGCAGATAGCGCAGCTTCGACCACGGTGACACGACGATCTTCCCCCGGATGAGCTCGGCCTTGTAGCCGTCAGGTGTGTCCAGTTCCTCGACGGTCCGGAGCATGTCCTCGAACGCTCCGGTTGTCGTGGTCGCCTCTATGGCCATCGGCCGCTCGGTCATGGTGGTCACCACGGTCTTCCGCTGCTTGCAGGGCGTGTCGCTGCCTCCACGGTAGCGCCGGACGTTGATCTCGGCCCGGCCCGAACCCGCATGCACCCAAACGAGGTAACTCACAGTGACAGTCCCAGCGCCTCGCGGGCAGGTGCAGCTCCCAACTCGAACCACAGGAGCTTTCCGCCCCGCCCAAAGAGGTCGTCCCCGAGCGGGAAGGCGCCCCAGTTGTCCGCCCATCGCCGTACGAGGAGAAGCCCGCGTCCGCGCTCGGCCGGCTCCGGCACCGCGCTCAGCGGACCGCGTCGACCAGGAGGCTTGTCGAACGGGTCCGGAATGTTCGGGTCGGTGTCCCACACGCTGACGCGTACGCCGGGGGCGTCTTCGGCGCCGAGGGCGCGCAGGCGGAGGGCGGTGGGGCCGGGGGTGTGCAGGTAGGCGTTGGTGACGAGTTCGGACGTCAACAGCTCTGCGGTGTCGAGGAGTTCAGCCATCCCGTACGCCGGGAGTACGGCGCGCAGGGTCATGCGGGCGATGCGCGGGGTGCGGGGGTCATGGGGCAGGTGAAGGGCGTACGACCAGGTGTGCGGCGGGGATACGGTGACCATGTCGCCTCCTTGGGGGCGGAGTTCGGTCCGCTCTTCTCCACGTCGACCCGGCGGTGGCATGCCGTGCGCAATCGGCACGCGGTGCGCTTCCGGCTTACGGGGCAAGGGAGTTGGGCGGGGCGAGTAACACCGTAGGGCGTAGCGTGGTCTGCATTCCATGCAATGCAGGGAACGCAGACCCTATTCCCCCGTGTGGGGTACCTCTGCGACATTTGCACGGACGAGGAGAAGCAGCCGATGCCCGAGCCGAGTTCCCTGCCGACGGTGCGTCGACGACGCCTCGGCATTGAACTGCGCCGACTACGCGAGCGCGCGGACCTGAGCGTCACCGAGGCGGCTGGGCTGCTGGGCGTCCCGCAGTCCCGCATCAGCAATATCGAGGCCGGGCGCTACGGAGTGAGCGGCGACCGAGTACGCGCCCTCGCAGGCCATTACGACTGCACCGACAGCGCGCTGGTCGACGCCCTCGCGTCGATGACCGGCGAGCGGCGACGCGGCTGGTGGGAGGAGTACCGCGACATCCTCGCGCCGCGCATGCTGGACCTGACCGAACTGGAGCACCATGCGACGCGGATGCGCGTCGCCCAGATCATCAACATCCCCGGCCTGCTCCAGACCAGCGCCCACGCACGAGCGCTCTTCGAGCAGACCGTCCCGCAGCTCAAGCCGCACGAGATCGAGCACCGGGTCTCCCACCGGGTGAAGCGCCAGGCCGTGCTCCACCGCGACCAGCCCGCGCCTTACAGGGCGGTCATTCATGAAGCAGCCCTGCGCATGCGCTTCGGCGACCGGGCCACGACCCGAGACCAGCTGGCCCACCTCATCGAGGTGAGCGACCTCGACCACGTCACCCTGTCCGTCGTCCCCTTCGACAGCGGCCCCTTCCACACCTCGGGCCAGGGCGTCGACTACTTCCACGGACCTGTCCGGCAACTCGACACCGTCCAGATCGACACCGACCACGGCGGCGAACTCATCGACTCCCCCGCCCAGTTGGAGCGCTACCGCCTCGTCCTGGACCGTATGGAGACCGCCGCCCTCACCCCGGCCAAGTCCCGCGACTTCATCGCCCAACTCATCCAGGACTTCTAGGAAGCGCCCGCCATGCCCGAACTCCACTGGCAGAAGTCGACGTACAGCCAGGAAGCCTCCTCCTGCGTCAACATCGCCACCGCCCCCGACGGAACGATCCGCCTCCGCGAGAGCGACGACCCGGAGGTCGCCCTCAGGACTACGCGCGCCCCGCTCAAGGGCCTCATAGCCGCAACCAAGGGCAGACCATGTGGTGAGGTAAGCAGGGCACCAAGCGTGGAGTGGGAAGTCGTTCTCCAGGAATACTCGCTGCCGCAGGCGCTGGAAAGCAGGTTTGCCGTGAGTCTGGCTCACCTGCTTCCGATCGCCCACAGAAATCCCGTGTTCCGGTCTCTGTATCCAGTGATTTCCATGTGGTCGCTGATCGTCACGGATTCCGCGACCGTGGAGGGCATGGTGGATGGACTCCCCGCCATCGCTGCCATGGACGGCGTGCACACGGTGCTGGCCTGGCCGTATCCGCAGGAGACCGTTCTCTTTCAGAGCACCGATCCCGCCGAGGCCGTGGAATTCACGGCCCGGCTGATCGAGGAGCAGCGCGCAGGGTGATCCGCGAGGGAGCGGGGGACCAAGGGAAGCCCGTCAGCCCCAACTCCCGGAAAATTCCTGGTCAGTGGGTGGCCCTGCCGTCACTGGGCATGGCGACACTCCGGAACCGCTGGCCTTCCGTCCGGGGCACGAGTCGACGCGACGATCGACGGGCCGCGGCACGAGCCGCTGCTGTGGTGCGCGGTCGATCCGGCCACCCTGGGTGACTGGCTGCGGCGGGCAGCCGTACTCCACCCAGGGGCCCTGCTGGGCATCAGGACGCCTGAGCGTCCCTGACCCACACCACGCAGAACGGCACCGTGGCCCGTCCCCTCCTCAAGGAGCGGACGGGCCACGGTCGTTGATGCGGTCTATCGGTCGATCAGGTGGCCGGGTTGCCGTTGGCGAACCGCTTGAACGCCGCCTGGGTGCCCGATCCGGCGATGCCGTCGATGTCGCCCGCGTAGCCGTAGCTGCCCTGGAGCAGGCGCTGCAGGGCCTTGATCGTGTTGGGGCCGACGATCCCGTCGATGGAGTCGTTGTAGCCCCAGTACTTCTGGAGGCAGCGCTGGAAGGCCTTCCAGCTGTTCGTGCCCAGCTGGCCGTCGGCGCCGTCGGTGTAACCCCAGTACTGGTTCAGCCAGTTCTGGACCTTCTTGGCCTCGTCGGTGCTCAGGCCGAGGTTGTTGACCGACTGGATGGAAGCGTGGGAGGCCACCACGGACTTCGAGGCGGGCGCGGTCGCCGCGAAGCTCGCGCTCGCGGTCGCCAGGCTTCCGGCGGCGATCCCGACGACGGCGGTGAGGCTGACGAGGGTCCTCGTCAGAGTGTTCGAGCGCATGGGCTTCCCTTTCGGGTCGTGAGTGCAGGTCGTGAATGCGGGTCTCAAGTGCGACACCCGGCCGTTCCGCCGGGCTGACGACAAGAGCGTGCGGTGTGGGCGGCGAGAGTTTCCAGAGTTGCCCGGCAAGTGACGCCATCGCGGGACATCCCACCCTCTGACCTGCGAGGACGCGGCCCGAGGGGACGGTGCCGTGGGACGGCCGACAGGGGTGGCGAGACGGGGCGGTGATCGATTTCTCACCTCCTGGGGAACCCCGTTCCGGTGCAGAACGATCACTGCTGATGCAGAATGCGACGGGGCACGGGGCCGCTGACCACGGCCACGCGAGTGGGGGGAACATGTCGCGTTGGAAAGCTCTGCCCGCGGAACTCGATCCGCGAGTACGGCAGTTGCTGGTGCGCCTGCGCCGGCTGAAGGACCACAGCGGGCTGAGCCTGGGCCAGTTGGCGGCGAAAACGGGGTACAGCCCGAAGTCGTGGGAGCGGTATCTGGGCGGCATGTCGCTGCCGCCCAGGGAGGCCGTGGAGGCGATGGCCCGGATCACCGGCGACGACCCGACCCGCTTGCTCGTACTGCACGAAGTCGCGGCGGAGGCCTGGGCGGAGAGACGCGCGGCTCCTGAGGCGACGGAGCCGGAGGTCCTGTTGACGGGGCCCGAGAGCGCGGCGCCTCCCGTTGCCGGGCCCGGGCGTTCGCTGCGCATCGCGCTCGTGGCAGGGGCCGTGGCAATGGTGCTGGCCGTTGTCTCGGCGGTCCTCCTGGCCATACGGCTCCAGGGCGGCGGCGAGGAAGAGGCGGCGGCTCCGCGTGCGTCGTCCGCCGCGTCGGCATCGGCGTCGAGGTCGGAACCCGATCCCGGGCCGCCGACGTACACCTGCCGCATGGAGCGGATCGACGGCCGTTGGTACACGGGCAACAGCCGTACCCAGGACGCCGTTCTGACGGTCGGCCTTGCCGGGCCGAAGGTCGCCGAGGCGCAGTGCCTGCTGCTGCGCAGGGCGGGCGTCTCGCCGGGCGGTGTCGACGGGATCTTCGGTCCGATGACGCAAAGCGCGGTCAAGCAGGTGCAGAGGCGGGCCGGTCTGGTCGTGGACGGCGTCACCGGGCCGCACACGTGGAAAGTCCTTCGGGGATGACGCCGTCGCCGGAACGCGCACGACTGGCGGCCGCGCTGCGTGAGTTGAGGGCCCGCACGGGCCTGAGCATGGCCGCTCTCGCGGACAGGACCTCGTCGAGCAAGTCGTCCTGGGAGCGCTACCTCAACGGCAAGACGCTGCCGCCGCGCCCGGCGGTGCAGGAGCTGTGCCGTCTCGCCGACGAACCGGACGCGCGGTGTCTGGCGCTGTGGGAGAGAGCGGAGTCGGAGTGGAGCGGGCGCGCGGCGGAAGTGCCGGAAGTGCGGCATACGGGCACGCGCCCCCCGGAGCCGCATCCGAAGCAGCGTCCAGAGCCGGTGCCGCGCCCGGAGCCGGATCCGACCTCGCCTCCCGGTCACCGGGGCGTGGCAGCGGTAGCAGTGCTCGCATCGGTGTGCGCGGTGGCCGTCGGAGGCGTGACGGTGGGCCTCTTCCTGCTGCCCCGCGAGTCCGCCGAACCACGCACCTACGCCCTCTCGTCCTCGGCCGCCGACGGACCGCACTGCCGAGGAGCCGCCTGCGAGGGCAAGAGCCCGATCCGCATGGTCTGCGCCGCAGGCCCGGACAGTGTCGCCTCGTACCACACGGCCACCGGAGCCCGGATGGAGCTGCGCCACAGTAAGGAGTGCGGAACCAGTTGGGCACGGATGTGGGGCACGCGGATCGGCGACCGAATAGAGATGACGACCGTGGACGGCCGCAAAATCCGTAACAGCCACACCAGTCGTAGCGCCGAGGTCAAGAACGACGTGGACGCGGAGTCCTACGTCTACACCCCCATGACCGCGACCCGCCCCGGAACCGTCATCCGGGCCTGTTTCCGTCCCGCGTCGGGTGGCGAGAAGGAGTGCTTCGACGGCCGCGTGGGCCAGGGGCATCAGGAGCCGTCGGCGAACTCGCGGAGGCAGTGACGGCCGGGCCGGCGCCCGTCAATCGGGACGGCCGCCCTTCTAGCCGCGCAGCCCCTCCCTCAGCCGCCGCAGCCCCTCCCCGATCTCCTCCGGCGTCTGCGTGACGAAGCACAGCCGCAGGGTCGCCGGGTCCGGGGTGCCGGCGTAGAACGGTGCGCCGGGGACGTACGCCACGTTGTGCCCGACCACTTGCGGCAGCAGTGCCGTGGTGTCGTACGAAGTCGGCAGCCGGGCCCAGAGGAACATGCCGCCCTCGGGCCGGTTCCACGTCGAGCCCTCCGGGAGCGCGTCGCCGATTCCGGTGAGCATGGCGTCGCGCCGCTTCCGGTAGACGGCCGCGACCCGCGTCACGTGCCCATCCAAGTCACGGTCGGCCAGGTAGCGTGCGGCGGCGAGCTGGTTGACGGTGGGGGTGTGCAGGTCGGCGGCCTGCTTGGCGACCGCGCAGGCGCGGCGGAGCGCGGCGGGGGCGCGCAGCCAGCCGAGGCGCATCCCGGGGGCCATCACCTTGGAGAAGGAGCCGAGGAGCACGGTGCGGTCCTCGGCGCCTTCGTAGGAGGCGATCCACGGCACCCGCTCGCCCTCGAAGCGGAGTTCGCCGTACGGGTCGTCCTCGACGATCCACAGCCCTCGCCGGGCCGCGACGGCCGCGACGGCGGCCCGCCGCTCGCCCGGCAGGGTGCGGCCGGTGGGGTTCTGGAAGGTCGGCACGGTGTAGAGCAGCTTGGGGCGTTCGCGCGCCACGAGTTCGTCGAGGGCGCCCGGGTCCATGCCGTCGTCGTCGCCGGGTACGGCCACGACGCGCGCCCCGGCGAACGCGAAGGCCTGAAGTGCCGCCAGATAGCAGGGGCTTTCGACGAGGACGGTGTCGCCGGGGTCGATCAGGGCGGTGGCGAGGAGCGACAGCGCCTGCTGCGAGCCGGTGGTGACGAGCAGGTCGTCGGCCCCGGTGGCCAGGCCCCGGGCGCCGTACCGCTCGGCGAGGGCGGTCCGCAGCACGGGCTCGCCCTCGGTCGTCGCGTACTGGAGCGCCCGCCGGGGAACGTCGGCGAGGACGTCCCGGTAGGCGGCGGCGATCCCCGCCACGTCGAACAGCTCGGGCGCGGGCAGCCCGCCCGCGAAGTTGATCACCTCGGGCCGCGCGGTCACCGCCAGGATGTCCCGCACCGGCGAGCCGCCGATCGTGGTGGCCCGTCCGGCGAGCGGCGGCACGGGCGAACTTGCGGTCACGGGGTCGGCGACGCTCACGGCGGGCTCCTTCGGCTGCGGCTCTGGGCAGTTGTTCGTATCGCGTGTTCGTATCGCGCAGCCTAAAACCCTTTGATCGCCTGCGGAGGGGCTGTCTACGGTGCGGACATGCTGCCCCGCCTGGACACCGACGCCGAATGGGACGAGGCCTCCTCGGACGAAGCCGCGCTGCGGCCGGGAGTCAAGGACCTCTGCGCCCGACTCGGGCTGGCGGACGCAGAGTTGACCCGCTTCCCGGCGGGTTCGCTGCCGGTGTACGCCGTCGGCGCCGAGCACGTGCTGAAGCTGTTCCCCGGCGTGTACGCGCAGGACGGTGTCCGTGAGGCGCGGGTCCTGTCCCACCTGGAGGGCCGCCTGCCGGTGCCCGCCCCGCAGGTCCGCGCGGCAGGCCCGTACGAGAACGGCTGGCACTACGTCCTGATGTCCCGCATCGCGGGCGAGGACCTCGCCGTGGCGTGGCCGCGCGTCCCCGCCGCCGCCCGCGACCGGATCGCCACGGAGGCCGGCGCGACCCTGGCCGCCCTGCACGCGCTCGACCCGGCCCCGCTCGCCGACGTCGTGGGCCCGCCCGACTGGGACACGTTCCTCGACAAGCAGCGATCGGGCGTGGCGGAGCGGCAGCGCGAACTCGGCCTCGCACAGGAGTGGTTGGAGCAGATCCCGGAGTACCTGAACTCCGCGCCACTCCTCACCTCCGCCGAACGCGTGCTGCTGCACACGGAGTTCATGCGTGAACACCTGATCACGGACCCGTCCGACGACTGGCGCCTGACGGGCCTCATCGACTTCGAACCGGCGATGACCGGCGACCGCGCCTACGACTTCGTGGCGGTCGGCCTGTTCGTGACGAAGGGCGACCCGCGCCTGCTGACCCGCTTCTACGAGGCGTACGGCCGCGCCCCCTACCCCCCGCACACCCTCCTCGCGTACACACTGCTGCACGTCTACAGCAACCTGCCGCGCTACCTGAAGGCCATGCCGGTCCCACCGGAAGCACGGCTGGACGTCCTCGCCGACACCTGGTTCGGAACGGAAACCGGCCGCTAGGGCCTGCCCGGCGGAGCATGCCGGCCAGGCCCTAGCTCTGGGGAACCACCGTCTCCCACTCGCTGCCGCCGAGCGGATAGTCATAGGCGGGCCGCCCGACGTTCCCGCTCGTCCGGAAGGGCTTGCCCCGGTCGTCGATCCGGACGGTTCCACTCTTCGTCCCGCTGGACCAGTCCAGTTCCAGATACCAACTCACGTTGTGCGCCTGGGCGTTCCCGAACACGTAGAAGACCTCGGGGTCGGACTCGCTGACCTTGTACGGGAAGTCCCGCTGCCCGGCCTTGGGTCGGGCGGCCGGCCGCCCGGCGTCCAGGTCCACATGGAACGACGCGGTCCGCACCCCGCCCCCGCACCCGACCCCCATCGTGTAGTCGTTCCAGGCGAGCGGCGCCCCCTTCTGCACCACCCGCACATGCAGCGCGTCCAGGACCACCGTGGCCTTCCCGGTCCCCTGCACGGTCAGCGCGACCATCTGCTGCCCACCCGCGACCCCGCCCTGCGCGCTGACCCAGCCGCGGGCGTCCGACTCGTTCGGCGGCGGCGTCACATGCGCGGGCTCCCGGTTCACCAAGTAGTGCTGACTGCAGGGGCTCTCGAACTTGTACGGGTTGGTGACGACGGTGGGCGCGGTGGCGCCGTCGGCGGAGTCGGAGGAACCCCGTGAGCCGGGAGCAACAGCCCCGCCGGTGCTCGTGGACACGGACGGCGTCGTGCGGGGGCCGCGCGAGGCGGACGGCGAGGACGGCTTGGGTGACTTGGGCGACTTGGGCCGGGTGTCCGGCGACACCGTCACGCCCGTACTCCCGGCGACGGTGGACGCGGCGGCCCCCACGGACTGCTTCTCACCGTGGTCCTCGCCCTTGCCGGGCACGAGGTTGACGACGAGCACGGCGGCGACGGCCGCGGCGACCACACCGACCCCGGCGAGCACGACGGTACGACGCCGCCGCCCGGCCGCGACCTCGGGCAGGGCGTCCCCCTGCTCCAACTCCTCCACGCCGTCACCGTCGTCGCCGCCGTCGGACCCCACGGCACTCGCGGCCGGCGCGGTCTGCACTGCAACGGAGACCCCCTTCTGCCCCCGCCGCACCGCATCCGCGAGCACCCACCGCCGGTGCAGCTCGACAAGCTCCTCAGAGGTGGCCCGGCAGGCGCGTGCGAACCGCTCCACGGGTGCGTAATCCGTCGGTACGGCATCCCCGTTGGCGTACCGGTGAAGGGTCGACGTGCTCATGTGCAGCCGCTTGGAGAGTGCCCCGTAACTGAGCCCGGACCGCTCCTTGAGTTCCCTCAGCAGTCCCGCGAACTCGTCCCCGGCCACCGTTCCTCCGTCCCCCGCGTCCCGGCCCGTGTTCCAGAGGGACGACATTTCCGCAGTTCAAACCCCATGTCGCTGTTCCGGCGTCCCGAATACCCCGGCAGATGTGGCAGCCGGGAGGTTCACCGCGCAAGCTGTGCCCATCCAAACATCCGCTCCTGGCAACTGCCGGACCGCCCACGCCCATTGGCGCGTTCCAGAACCACTTCGCGCCGAAACCAAGGGGGTTGCCCCATGACCGCACGCACCGCACGCACCGCACGCGCCACCCGCACAACCCGCACACCCCGCACAACCCGCGCCCGCCTATTGGCAGCCACGGCGGTGGCGCTCGCCGCGTTGGCCCTCACCGCATGCGAGAACGGCGAGGGCGTACGGGACGAGGGCCCGTCCTCGGGCCTCCCGTCCTCGGGCCTCAGGCCTGCCGCACCAGCCGGGCAGCCTCAGTGGCCCAGTACGTCAGAACATTCCGGGCCCCGGCCCGCTTGATCCCGGTGAGGGTCTCCAGGATGGCCTTCTCCCGGTCGATCCAGCCCTTCTCCGCGGCCGCCTCGATCATCGAGTACTCACCGGAGATCTGGTAGGCGGCGACGGGCACGTCCACCGCGTCGGCGACCCGGGCCAGGATGTCGAGGTAGGGTCCGGCCGGCTTGACCATCACCATGTCGGCGCCCTCCTCCAGGTCCAGCGCCAACTCCCGCATGGACTCACGTACGTTGGCGGGGTCCTGCTGGTAGGTCTTGCGGTCACCCTTCAGCGAAGAGGCGACGGCCTCCCGGAAGGGCCCGTAGAAGGCCGAGGAGTACTTGGCGGTGTAGGCGAGGATGGACACGTCCTCCCGCCCGATCTGGTCCAACGCGTCGCGGATGACGCCGATCTGACCGTCCATCATCCCGCTGGGCCCGACCACGTGCGCCCCGGCGTCGGCCTGCACCTGAGCCATCTCGGCGTACCGCTCCAGAGTCGCGTCGTTGTCGACACGCCCCTCGGCGTCCAGCACTCCGCAGTGCCCGTGATCGGTGGTCTCGTCGAGGCACAGGTCGGACATCACGAGCAGTTCGTCGCCGACCTCGGCGCGCACATCGCGCAGCGCGACCTGGAGGATCCCGTCCGGGTCGGTACCGGGCGTCCCCACGGCGTCCTTCTTCGAGTCCTCGGGCACGCCGAACAGCATGATCCCGGAGACCCCGGCCTCCAGCGCCTCGACCGCGGCCTTCTTCAGACTGTCGCGGGTGTGCTGGACAACGCCCGGCATGGCCGCGATCGGCACCGGCTCACTCACACCCTCGCGCACGAACGCGGGCAGGATGAAGTCGGCGGGGTGCAGCCGCGTCTCGGCGACCATCCGCCGCATGGCAGGCGTCGTACGCAGCCGCCGCGGCCGCGTACCGGGGAAGGATCCGTACGTCGTCATACCCACCACGCTACGCCCGCCGCAAAGGCCCCTTTACCGACGGAGCGTCGGCCTTCCAGCCCGTCCGGCGTTCAAGGGCAAGGGCAAGGGTGGGGGTGGGGGTGGGGGTGGGGGGGGGGGGGGGGTGGGGGTGGGGGTGGGGGTGGGGAACCATCCGATCCCCCACCCCACCCACCGTCAGGTGGTACGCCGCCGCCGGGACCCCGGCCGCCGCTCGCTGGGCCGAGTCACCGGATCCCCCGCCTCCATGGCGGCAGCCCGTCGCTTCAGCCCGAAGTCCGCCAACGCCTCGGCGAGCTTGTGCACGGACGGCTCAGGAGCCATCACGTCCACCCGCAGCCCGTGCTCCTCGGCGGTCTTGGCCGTAGCGGGACCGATGCAGGCAATGACCGTCACGTTGTGCGGCTTCCCCGCGATACCCACCAGGTTCCGCACCGTGGACGACGACGTGAACAGAACGGCGTCGAACCCACCGCCCTTGATCGCCTCGCGGGTGTCCGCCGGCGGCGGCGACGCCCGCACGGTCCGGTAGGCCGTGACGTCGTCGACCTCCCAGCCGAGCTCGATCAGCCCGGCGACCAGAGTCTCCGTGGCGATATCGGCCCGCGGCAGGAACACCCGGTCGATCGGGTCGAAGACCGGGTCGTACGGCGGCCAGTCCTCCAGCAGCCCGGCCGCGGACTGCTCCCCGCTCGGCACGAGATCAGGCTTCACACCGAAGGCGACGAGCGCCTTCGCGGTCTGCTCGCCCACCGCGGCGACCTTGATGCCCGCGAAGGCGCGCGCATCGAGCCCGTACTCCTCGAACTTCTCCCGTACGGCCTTGACCGCGTTCACCGACGTGAAGGCGATCCACTCGTACCGTCCGGTGACGAGCCCCTTGACGGCCCGCTCCATCTGCTGGGGCGTCCGCGGCGGCTCGACGGCGATGGTCGGCACCTCGTGCGGCACGGCGCCGTAGGACCGCAGCTGGTCGGAGAGCGACGCCGCCTGCTCCTTCGTACGCGGAACGAGCACCCGCCAACCGAACAGCGGCTTGGACTCGAACCACGACAGCTGGTCGCGCTGCGCGGCGGCGGAACGCTCACCGACCACGGCTATGACGGGCCGGTGGCCGTCGGGCGAAGGCAGCACCTTCGCCTGCTTCAGCGTCTGCGCGATCGTCCCGAGCGTCGCGGACCAGGTCCGCTGCCGGGTCGTCGTACCGGCGATCGTCACCGACAGCGGCGTATCGGGCTTGCGCCCGGCGGCGACGAGCTCGCCCGCTGCCGCGGCGACGGAGTCGAGAGTCGAGGAGACGACCACGGTCCCGTCGGACGCGCCGACCTCGGTCCAGCACCGGTCCGAGGCCGTACGGGCGTCCACGAACCGGACGTCCGCGCCCTGCGCGTCGCGCAGCGGCACACCGGCGTACGCGGGCACGCCGACGGCGGCGGCGACACCGGGCACGACCTCGAAGGGAACACCGGCCGCGGCGCAGGCGAGCATTTCCTCGGCGGCGTACGTATCCAGTCCGGGGTCCCCGGAAACCGCACGCACGACCCGCTTGCCGCCCCGTGCGGCCTCCATGACAAGATTGGCCGCGTCCCGCACAGCCGGGACCCCAGCGGTTGTTGACGCACCGTCAACAACCGTCGGCAGAGCCGTGCCTGTGCCCGGATACGCACCCGAGGAAGACCCCGAGGCCGTATCCGCGGAAGGCGAGGAGAACGCGGCGGCTGGATCCGTGTCCAGCACGGCGACGCCTTGTCTGGCATGCATACGCACGACGTCGAGCACCTCGTGCTCGGCGACGAGAACGTCCGCGTTCGCCAGCGCCTCGACGGCGCGCAGGGTCAGCAGTCCCGGATCCCCGGGTCCGGCACCAAGGAAGGTGACGTGCCCGTGTTCGAGGCCGGCGGGAAGGTTGGTGGGGCTCAAAGTGCTCGCTCCCCCATCAGACCGGCCGCGCCCTTGGCAAGCATCTCGGCGGCGAGTTCACGGCCGAGCGCCATTGCTTGGTCATGTGTCTCGGGCACGGGACCGGTGGTGGACAGCTGCACCAGCGTCGAGCCGTCGGTCGTGCCGACGACGCCGCGCAGGCGCATCTCCTTGACAATCTGCCCGTCGGCCAGAAGGTCGGCGAACGCACCCACAGGTGCGCTGCAGCCGGCCTCCAGGGCGGCGAGCAGGGACCGCTCGGCGGTCACGGCGGCCCGGGTGAGCGGGTCGTCGAGCTCTCCGAGCGCTGCGATGAGGTCCGCGTTGTCCGCGGCACACTCGATCGCGAGGGCCCCCTGGCCGGGGGCGGGCAAAACGGTGTCGACGGGCAGGAAGTCGCTGACTTCGTCGATGCGTCCGATCCGGTGGAGTCCGGCGGCGGCGAGTACGACGGCGTCGAGCTCCCCCTTGCGCACGAACCCGATCCGGGTGTCGACGTTGCCACGGATCGGGACCGTCTCGATCGTCATCCCGTGGTTGCGGGCGTACGCGTTCAGCTGCGCCATGCGGCGCGGCGAGCCGGTGCCGACGCGGGCGCCGTCCGGCAGTTCGGCGAACGTCAGCCCGTCCCGGGCGACCAGCACGTCACGCGGGTCCTCGCGCAGCGGCACGGCGGCCAGTGCGAGGTCGTCGGGCTGTGCGGTCGGCAGGTCCTTGAGCGAGTGCACGGCGAAGTCGACCTCGCCGCGCAGCAGCGCGTCGCGCAGCGCGGTGACGAAGACACCGGTGCCGCCGATCTGTGCGAGCTGCTCGCGGGACGTGTCGCCGTACGTCGTGATCTCCACGAGTTCGACGGGACGTCCGGTCACCTGGCTCACGGCGTCCGCCACCTGCCCGGACTGGGCCATGGCGAGCTTGCTCCGCCTGGTCCCGAGCCTCAGTGCCGCTGTTTCCGGCTCACTCATCATCGCCCTCGGTTCTCGGCGTTCTCGTTGCTGATGTCATCGTTGGCCCGCGAGACGGAGGCGACCGTCTCGGGGTCCAGATCGAAGAGGGTGCGCAGTGCGTCCGCGTACCCGGCACCGCCGGGTTCGGCGGCCAGCTGCTTGACCCGTACGGTCGGCGCGTGCAGGAGCTTGTCGACCACGCGCCGCACGGTCTGGGTGATCTCGCCGCGCTGCCTGTCGTCGAGGCCGGGCAGCCGGCCGTCGAGGCGCGCGATCTCGCCGGCCACGACGTCGGCGGCCATGGCCCGCAGCGCGACGACGGTGGGCGTGATGTGCGCGGCCCGCAGGGCGGCGCCGAAGGCGGCCACCTCGTCGGTGACGATCAGGCGCACCTGGTCCACGTCGGCGGCCATCGGCGCGTCCGCGGAGGCGTCGGCGAGCGACTCGATGTCGACGAGCCGCACCCCGAGCAGCCGGTGCACGGCCGCGTCGATGTCGCGCGGCATGGCGAGGTCGAGAAGGGCGAGCACGGGCGCCGGGCGCCGTGCCTCGGCGACGGGCTCGGGCCTGCGGCGCTCGGGGACGCGGCCGATGGTGGCCGCGGTCGCGGCGAGCGCGGTGATCAGCTCGGCGTCGGCCTCGGCCGTACGGCGGCTGTCGCGGCGCTCGACCGTGCCGGTGCCCTTGTCCACCCAGGCGGCGTGCTGCTCCAGGGTGGCCGCGTCCATGCCGGCCACCGCGGCCTCTCCCATGACGGAGAAGCCGGTGGCGCCCTGCACTGCGGAGAGGTCGAGGGGGCAGTTCTCGTCGGTGCCGATGCTGGTCGGCGCGAGGGTGCCCGGGGCGGCGGCCGGTACGTCGTCCTGGACGGCGGCCGGAGTGCCGGTGCGGCCCTCCACGGCTGCCGTGACCGCGTCGGCGGTGAGGACCAGGCCGGTCGCGCCGGTACAGGAGACGGCGATGTCGGCACGTGTCAGCTCGACCGCCACCGAGTCCATCGGTACCGCGCGGGCCAGCACGTCCGTGTCGTCGCCGTCGGTGAGGATCTGGGCGAGGCGCTCGGCGCGGTCGGGGGTGCGGTTGGCGATCACGATCTCGGCGACGCCGGCGCGCGCGAGCGTCGCCGCGGCCAGCGAGGACATGGAGCCGGCGCCGATGACGAGGGCCTTCTTGCCCTTCGCCCAGGCCTCGACGGCCGCACCGGCGCAGAGCTGCTCCAGACCGAAGGTCACCAGCGACTGCCCGGCCCGGTCGATGCCGGTCTCGGAGTGGGCCCGCTTGCCGACCCGCAGCGCCTGCTGGAAGAGGTCGTTCAGCAGCCGCCCGGCGGTGTGCAGCTCCTGCGAGGTGGCCAGCGCGTCCTTGATCTGGCCGAGGATCTGACCCTCGCCCACGACCATCGAGTCCAGCCCGCACGCCACCGAGAAGAGGTGGTGGACGGCCCGGTCCTCGTAGTGCACGTACAAGTAAGGAGTGAGCTCTTCCAGAGCGACCCCGCTGTGCTGGGCGAGCAGCGTGGACAGCTCGGCGACGCCCGCGTGGAACTTGTCCACGTCGGCGTACAGCTCGATGCGGTTGCAGGTGGCGAGGACGGCGGCCTCGGTGGCCGGCTCGGCGGCCAGGGTGTCCTGGAGGAGCTTGACCTGCGTGTCCGCGGACAGTGCGGCCCGCTCCAGGACGCTGACCGGAGCGCTGCGGTGGCTCAGCCCGACGACAAGGAGACTCATGCCGGCATCACGGCGGGGACGTCCCCGTCGGGTCCTTTGCCGTTGTCCTCCTGCGCGGCCGCGAGCACGGCGCCCGCCTGGGCCTCGGCCTCCTCGCCGGCCTTGCGCTGCTCGTGGAAGGCGAGGATCTGCAGCTCGATGGAGAGGTCGACCTTGCGCACGTCGACGCCGTCCGGGACGGACAGCACGGTCGGCGCGAAGTTCAGGATGGAGGTGACACCGGCGGCGACCAGGCGCTCGCAGACCTGCTGGGCGACGCCCGGCGGGGTGGTGATGACCCCGATGGAGACGCCGTTGTCGGAGATGATCTTCTCCAGCTCGTCGCTGTGCTGGACGGTGATCCCGGCGACCTGCTTTCCGGCCATCTCCGGATCGGCGTCGATCAGCGCGGCGACCCGGAATCCACGGGAGGCGAACCCGCCGTAGTTGGCCAGCGCGGCGCCGAGGTTACCGATACCGACGATCACAACCGGCCAGTCCTGGGTCAGGCCCAGTTCGCGGGAGATCTGGTACACGAGATACTCGACGTCATAGCCCACACCGCGCGTCCCGTACGACCCGAGGTACGAGAAGTCCTTGCGCAGCTTCGCGGAGTTGACCCCCGCCGCGGCCGCCAGCTCCTCGGAGGAGACCGTGGGTACCGAGCGCTCCGACAGTGCGGTGAGGGCTCGGAGGTACAGCGGAAGCCTGGCGACGGTGGCCTCGGGAATCCCTCGGCTGCGGGTCGCCGGTCGGTGAGTTCGGCCAGTTGCCACGGTGCTCCTGCGGGTAGCGCGGGGCTGCAGGCGGTCACACGTCCCCAGACCGCCCCGTCGAATGCAGGCTATGTCTTTGTGAACGCGTGCACAAAGATGGTGTCCGATTTGCCCGGCCAACGTGACCGGGGTCACGCACGCCCGGCGCGCACGTATGGAACCGGCGCGCACGCGCCGTCGTTCCTTCCCTGAAGGGGGCAAAGCCGCACACTCTCCTCGACGAATCCCGCCCCCGAGATCTGAATCGACCCCGATCCTAGGTGACTTTCGGGGACCACTTGGACTGCTCGGTCAGGTCGCGAACGGCGTCCGCCCGGCGGGGCGGCTAGGAGAGGGCTTTGCGCAACCGGCCCTCGTCCACCCGCCAGAACGTGTGCTGCGCGCCGTCCACCAGCACCACCGGGATCTGCTCCCAGTACATACGGTGCAGGTCCTCGTCCTGCGTGATGTCCTTCTGCTCCCAGGGGACACCGAGATCGCCGCAGACCTTCTCGACGACCACCTGCGCGTCGTCGCACAGATGACAGCCGGGCTTCCTGATCAGCGTCACGAGGTGAACTCGAGACGCTGTCGTGTCCTTCTCGTTGTGCTTTCCATTGTCCGTCGTCCCGTTCGTCTTCTCCGTACGGCGGTCACTGCGCCGGAACATGGGGCTCATACCGGCCATTCTCCCGCCCCGGCGGCACCGGCGGGGCCACTGCGCCCATGCGGCCACAACCCGCCTCCGCACTGGGCCGACAGCGCGCCGCCGCCCCGCTCCGGTCCCCTCCGGATCACTTCCCGAGCGCTTCTTTAACGGCTCGGTCGCGGAGAGTTCACAGCACCGAATCCTCTCGACTCCGAAGCGGCCGAACAGACTGGCTATGCTCACGACATGGCCGCTCTCGGATGGCTCACTCCCCGTAGGCGCTCCGCCACAGCGCGGAGCGTGTTGGCAGGCGAGGCCTCGGCAGAGGCCGCCCGCAAGTCCTCGCAGGAACTGGAGGAACTCGCTCACGAAGCCGCGCCCGACGCCGCCGCGGAGGAACCGGAGTTCCCGGTCCTCGGCGACGACAAGGCCGCCGCGTTCTTCGACCTCGACAACACGGTGATGCAGGGCGCCTCGCTCTTCCACTTCGGCCGCGGGCTGTACAAGCGGAAGTTCTTCGAGACCCGCGACCTCGCCCGATTCGCCTGGCAGCAGGCGTGGTTCAGGCTTGCGGGCTCCGAGGACCCGGAGCACATGCAGGACGCCCGCGACTCCGCGCTCTCCATCGTCAAGGGCCACCGCGTCTCCGAGCTGATGTCCATCGGCGAGGAGATCTACGACGAGTACATGGCCGAGCGCATCTGGCCGGGCACGCGCGCGCTGGCCCAGGCACACCTGGACGCCGGTCAGAAGGTCTGGCTGGTGACGGCCGCGCCGGTCGAGATCGCGACGGTGATCGCGCGGCGACTGGGGCTGACGGGGGCGCTGGGCACGGTCGCCGAGTCGGTGGAGGGCGTGTACACGGGCAAACTGGTCGGCGAGCCGCTGCACGGTCCCGCGAAGGCGGAGGCGGTACGCGCCCTGGCCGCGGCGGAGGGCCTGGACCTCGGCCGCTGCGCCGCCTACAGCGACTCCCACAACGACATCCCCATGCTGTCCCTGGTGGGCCACCCCTACGCCATCAACCCGGACGCCAAGCTGCGCAAGCACGCCCGGGCCTCGGACTGGCGCCTGCGGGACTACCGCACGGCACGGAAGGCCGCGAAGGTCGGCATCCCCGCGGCCGCGGGAGTGGGCGCGGTGGCCGGCGGCACGGCTGCCGCGATCGCACTGCACCGCCGCCGCCGGTAGGAGCGTTTCACGTTCGCTTTCACTTTCGCGTTCGCTTTCACTTCTGCCCACCGCAGGACAGGTGAGCCGAGCCGCGCTCCGGTCGGCCGCGCCCGGCGCCGGCCCCGGGCGCCCTCCCCCGCCAGTGCGGCGCCACGTTGACGTACACCTTGCCCGGAGGGCAGTGACGCCTCGGCCCGGAGGGCAATCACGCTGTCCTACCCGGACAACGCCCCCGCCAGTCCCCTTCATCGCACACGGCCACAACACGCCCCGCACTCAGACGGAACGTGACCCAATTCGATCAACAACCGGTCACTGTCCGGCACTTGATCAGGCGTCAACCTGTAACAGAAGCGACGTAATCGATGATTTGAGCAACTGGGTGTAGCACTGCCTGTACGAAGCGTTATTCTCCTCAGACGCAAACCGGTACCCCTCCGTCGCTACGACGGGTGAACGGTCCCGCACTGCACGTGATGGAAGCTCTGCCTCTGGGAGTCCCGTGTACTCACACGTCGGGGTTGACGCCTCTGGCCTGGCTACGCTGCGCGCAACGGTCCTGGACCGCCTGCGCGGCTTCGTCCCCACCGCGTACGCCGTCCCCGCCTTCGCCGTCCCCGCGCCCGCCGGTCCCTGCTATGCCCTCGCCGACGGCGTCGAACAGGGCTCGGCGCGCAGCGCTGTCGTCGGGGGGCGCCGGTCCGGCGACGGGCGGGAGACCGGCAGACGGGGCCGCTCGGGCTCGGCCGCCACCCCCACCGCGCGCCGCCCGGCCGCGGACAGCGACAGCGCCCGCATGATGGACCTCGTCGAGCGCGCACAGGCCGGCGAGGCCGACGCCTTCGGGCGGCTGTACGACCAGTACAGCGACACCGTGTACCGCTACATCTACTACCGGGTGGGGGGCAAGGCGACCGCCGAGGACCTCACCAGTGAGACCTTCCTGCGCGCCCTGCGCCGCATCGGCACGTTCACCTGGCAGGGCCGTGACTTCGGCGCCTGGCTGGTGACGATCGCCCGCAACCTGGTCGCCGACCACTTCAAGTCGAGCCGTTTCCGGCTCGAGGTCACGACCGGGGAGATGCTCGACGCCAACGAGGTCGAGCGCTCACCGGAGGACTCCGTCCTGGAGTCCCTCTCCAACGCCGCGCTGCTCGATGCCGTACGGCGACTCAATCCCCAGCAGCAGGAGTGCGTGACCCTGCGCTTCCTCCAGGGCCTCTCGGTCGCCGAGACCGCCCGCGTGATGGGCAAGAACGAGGGCGCGATCAAGACCCTCCAGTACCGAGCCGTCCGCACCCTCGCCCGACTTCTCCCCGACGACGCGCGCTGAGCACGCCCGCCCCGCCCTGGCTCCATACGCTCAGCGACGGTCAACTCACCATCCGTGAAAGTCCGTTGACTTCGCGGTCCGATCATCCGTCGTCCGTAACCCAAGTGCCGCGCCGCTCGTTGTGTGGGATACAGGCTCCCTGTGGTCACTCCCTGACCTTCCTCGGTCACTCGATCGTGTGGATACGGTCAGGGCGTGCAACCCTCAGGACCCCCTGGGGAGTCGACCGTCATGACGAGAGGAGGTGCCGCCAGTGATCGCGAACGTATCGGCACACCGGCGGGCGAACGCCTTCGCCCAGGCCCTGGAGGAGCAGTCCGACCAGGGCACGGCGGCCGAGCAGCCCGATGGATCGGCACCGACTCCGGCTGCTGCGTCCCCGGCTGCTGCGGAACAGACCGGGCAGGGCCGCTTGTTGGCCCTCGCCTCCGGTCTCGGCGAGCTGCCCAAACCGGAGCTGGACCCCGAGGTGAAGGTCGTCCAGCGGGCCCAGCTCGTGGCCGCCATGGAGGCCATGCTGCTGGAGGGCACGGCACTGGGCGGCCAAGGCCCGGACCCTTCGGTGCCCGAGCAGCGGTCCCACCGGGCCGGGGGCGCGCACCGGGCGAGCGGGCTGGGGAAGTTGCGACCACGGTCCCGGCTGTCGAAGGGGCTCGCCGCGGGCGGGCTCTCCATCGGTGTGGCCGCGGGAGCCTTCGGCGGCGTCGCCGCTGCCAGCTCCGACGCCCTCCCCGGTGACTCGCTCTACGGGCTCAAGCGCGGCATGGAGGACATCAAGCTGGGCCTGGCCCACGGCGACAGCGACCGCGGCGAGGTCTATCTCGACCAGGCCTCGACGCGGCTCAGCGAAGCGCGTCGGCTGATGGAGCGCGGCCGCTCCGGGCACCTCGACCACGAGGCCCTGGGCGAGATCCGCCGCGCCCTGTCGGGCATGCAGCACGACGCCTCCGAGGGCCACCGGCTGCTCCACGAGGCGTACGAGCGGGACGGCTCCCTCGGCCCGATCCAGGCGCTCTCCGCGTTCTCCCAGTCGCACCGCGAGGCATGGGGCGCGCTGCGCGACCGTCTGCCCGTCCAGCTCGGCGACGTCAGTGAGCAGGTCTCGTCGGTGTTCGCCGCCATAGACGAAGAGGTCGAGCCGCTGCGCTCGCTGCTGCCCCAGCCCGCCGCCCCGGAGGGCACCGGCCGCCACCGCGGCCGGAGCGAGGAGTCCACCGGCTCCTCCCGCTCGGACCGCCCGGAGCCCAGCGCCACCAGCGGCTCCGCCACCGGCACCCACAGCAGCGGCAAACCCAAGCCGTCCGCCTCGGGCAGCAACAGCGACGGCCTCCTCGGCGGCAACACGGGCGGCCTCCTCGAACCACCCAAGGACGACACCAGCTCGTCCCCGTCGACCGGCGCCAGCACCACCCCCCCGGAGCCGGACGTCACCCTGCCCCCGCTTCTCCCGGGCCTCCTGCCCGGCCTGGGCATCGACGGCCAGGACGCCGACTAGAGCGTTGCGAGTTGTACGGCGATGGGGGGCGCCCTTCCGAAGAAGGGCGCCCCCCATCGCCGTACAACTCAAGAACTCAGAAGAACACCGACCGCCTCTGCACCAGCAGTTTGTACAGCGTGTGCTGGATCTGCTCCCTCACCTGGTCCGTCAGGTTGAACATCAGCATCGGGTCCTCCGCCGCCTCCGGCGGATAACCCTTCGTCAGGATCGGCTCGCCGAACTGGATGGTCCACTTGGTGGGGAGAGGGACGGCGCCCAACGGGCCCAGCCACGGGAACGTCGGAGTGATCGGGAAGTACGGGAAACCCAGGAGGCGTGCCAGCGGCCCATTTACATTGCCGCCCTCGCACCGCTCCGCGGGCTTCGCACGGCTGCGCCGGACTCCGTCCGCCGACCCTCCGGGCCCCGGCCACGCTCACCAAGCCCAATCCAGCCCCCTCGCGTCAGAAGAACACCGACCGCCTCTGCACCAGCAGTTTGTACAGCGTGTGCTGGATCTGCTCCCTCACCTGGTCCGTCAGGTTGAACATCAGCATCGGGTCCTCCGCCGCCTCCGGCGGATAACCCTTCGTCAGGATCGGCTCGCCGAACTGGATGGTCCACTTGGTGGGGAGAGGGACGGCGCCCAACGGGCCCAGCCACGGGAACGTCGGAGTGATCGGGAAGTACGGGAAACCCAGGAGGCGTGCCAGCGTCTTGGCGTTGCCGATCATCGGGTAGATCTCCTCCGCGCCGACGATCGAGCACGGGATGATCGGGGTGCCCGCGCGCAGGGCGGTGGAGACGAAGCCACCGCGGCCGAAGCGCTGCAGCTTGTAGCGCTCGCTGAAGGGCTTGCCGACGCCCTTGAAGCCCTCCGGCATCACACCGACCAGCTCGCCCTGCTCCAGCAGCCGCTGCGCGTCCTCGGCACAGGCCAGCGTATGACCGAGCTTGCGGGCCAGTTCGTTGACCACCGGCAGCATGAAGACCAGGTCGGCCGCGAGGAGACGGAGGTGACGGCCGTCGGGGTGGTTGTCGTGGACCGCGACCTGCATCATCAGGCCGTCCAGCGGAAGCGTGCCCGAGTGGTTGGCGACGATCAGGGCGCCGCCCTCGGACGGGATGTTCTCGATGCCCTTCACTTCGACCCGGAAGTACTTCTCGTAGACCGGGCGCAGCAGGGACATCAGCACCTGGTCGGTGAGCTCGGCGTCGTAGCCGAAGTCGTCGATCTCGTAGTCACCGGTCAGGCGCCGGCGCAGGAAGGACAGGCCTCCGGCGATGCGCCGCTCCAGACCCCCGCCGCCACCCTGCACCGGGCTCGGCGCCTCCGCCGTCTCTCGCGTCACCAGGACATCATCCTGCTGCAACGCCCGCTCGGGCAGCGGTTGGACCTCACGAACCACCGCGGGCTCGCCCTTGCGCCGGCTCCCCGCGCTGCGGCGCCGCGGCGGCCGCTGCACGGCACCTCCGCGGGACCGGTCGTCATCGAACGGAATGACCTTGGCGTCCGCCATCGTTGATGCGCTCCTCAGTTGGCGCTCTGCGTCGGGGGGTGGCCGCCGCCCAGGTTGGGCAGCGCGGCGAGCCGGTCGACGGCCCCCGCGAGGGCCTCCGGGGGCAGGAGTCCGGGCCCCCGGCTGCGGGCGAAGTCCGCGAAGGTCTCCGCCGTCGTGTACTTCGGCTTGTATCCCAGGGTCTCGCGCATCTGGTTCATCGACACGACCCTGCCGTATGTGATGAGCCGCAGCTGCTCCGGCGAGAAGTCCGTCACCCCCAGCGTACGCACCGCCGTCCCCGCCCAGGTGAGCGCGGGCAGCAGCAGCGGCACCGTGGGCCGGCCGAGCCGCCGCGCGCACTGCGAGAGCAGCAGTACTCCGTCGCCGGCGATGTTGAACGTGCCGCTGTTGAGCGTCCCCCGCTCCGGTTCGTGCGAGGCGATGCGCAGCACCTCGATCACGTCGTCCTCGTGCACGAACTGCAGCCGCGGGTCGTAGCCGAAGACGGTCGGCAGGATCGGCAGCGAGAAGTACGAGGCGAGCGGCGAGTCCGCGCTCGGCCCCAGGATGTTCGCGAAGCGCAGCACGCACACGGCCACGTCGGGCCTGCGGCGCGCGAACCCGCGGACGTACCCCTCGACCTCCACCGTGTCCTTCGCGAAGCCGCCGCTGGGCAGCGACTTGGGCGGCGTGGTCTCGGTGAAGACGGCGGGGTCGCGGGGCGCCGAGCCGTAGACGTTCGTACTGGACTTCACGACGAGCCGCTTCACCGTCGGCGACTTCTGACAGGCGCCCAGCAGCTGCATGGTGCCGATGACGTTGGTCTCCTTGACCGTGGTCCGGCTGCCACTGCCCAGCGCGGTGCCCGTCACGTCCATGTGCACGACCGTGTCGACGGAGTGCTCGGCGAGCACGCGCGCGACGGTGGGCTGCCGGATGTCGGCCTGGATGAACTCGGCGCCGCCCAGGTGGTGCTCGGGTGGCACCGCGTCCACGGCGATCACCCGGTCGACCTGCGGGTCACGCTGGATCCGTCGTACGAACCGGCCCCCCAGCTGACGGGCCACTCCGGTCACGAGCACGACCTTCCCCAAGATCAGCGCCTTCCTTCCAGACGTCGTCGCGCCTTCGCACAGATTCCGCACTGCTCTGCCCGTAGCGTGCCGTGTTCCCTGTGTGCGGCCAACCTAGCGGGTCGATGTTGCGCTGTGATGACCGCCCGATGCACGAAGTGACGGCAGCCACAGACGTACGCTCAGACCAAGCCAACCGCATCACAGGCGTACGCACAGCATCGGCGTGACCGGAAAATGACGGTGGTCCCCATCGAAATGGCATGGGTCCCCATCGAAACGACTGTGGCCCCCCACAAAAATGCGGGGGGCCACAGTCATACGCTCTCGCAGCGTTGCGTCGCTTACTTCTTGTTGCGACGCTGAACGCGCGTGCGCTTCAGCAGCTTGCGGTGCTTCTTCTTCGCCATCCGCTTGCGCCGCTTCTTGATAACAGAGCCCACGACTACCCTCGCTCACTTCTCTTTACTCGGTGCTGGGCTGCATGGGCCCACACGACCTATGAGGGGCCAGCCTACCGGTCCGAGCGCCGAGGTCGTAATCGAGGGTTCCGGGGGGTCCCGGAAGAGCCTCGCAAGGCCCCGGGACACCGCCGGAGAACCGTCAGGCTGTCTCCACCCCCACATAGCTCTCGCGGAGGTACTCGTGAACCGCTTGCTCCGGAACCCGGAAGGACCTCCCCACCCGGATCGCCGGCAGATGACCGCTGTGCACCAAGCGGTACACGGTCATCTTCGACACTCGCATCACCGAGGCGACTTCCGCCACGGTAAGGAACTGAACCTCGTTCAGAGGCCTCTCGCCAGCTGCAGCCATGACACACCTGAACCTTCCGCACTCGACGGTCACCGGCTTCCCCTTCCGGTGACTCTTCGTCGTTGCGTGCTCACTCCCCAATGTAGGGGCGGGTGATGCGAGTGGGGAAGAGGGGATGCCGTCGGCCGCCTACTGTGACAGACACGCTCGATTGAGTACATAGCGAGTAAGCGGTCGGTAGTAATCAGACCGCACAGCGTCATCAAGCGGAACGACGACGGACACCCGCCCCTCTGCCTCTCCGACGAAGAGCGCCGGATCGTCAGTGTCCGCCAGGCCCATCGCCTCGAACCCCAGCTGACCTGCCCCGCAGACCCATCCGTGGTCCCCGATGACCAGTTCCGGGAGCGGCCCGCCGGCCTCCGCGGCGGCCGCCAGAGCGGTGCGAACCGGGAGGGGTGAGTGGGTGTGTGCGCCGGTCGCACTACCGGGGGCTCGCGTGCCGGGTTCGCGTACCAGCGCGACTCCTTGTACGTAGTCAAGGTTGTACGTGCGTAGGCCGAACCGGGTCGTTATGTCGACAGAGCTACCCTGCGCGGGGGTGAGGACAGCACACCCCGCCGCCGACAGGGCGTCCGCGAGAGCGGCGTAGAAACCGATCAGACGGTGCGGATGGCCGGTGCCGAGGAGTACGGGTGTCCTGTCCTGCGCCGCTTCCCCGAGCCGTTCCGCGAAGGCGTTCAGCGCCTCCAGCGTCCGCTCCGGATCGATCACATCATGACCAGAAGTGTGCCCGGGATCGGCCGAGACCCCACACTTGTACGCCATCAATTCGATCAGATCCCGTGGCCCCCATGTCCATTCGGGATCGAGTCCGAGCATCACGCGCGGATCGCGCGCCGCGAAGAGCCGATAGCTGCGCAGGCTCTCCTCCCGCGACGTGGCCACGGGCCCGGCCAGCCGGGCAGCCAGCAAATGCGCGCGCAACGCTCCGCTACTCAACACCCCAGCGATGCTGGCGCATCGATTCCTCGCACATGCCCAAAACACGGGAAACACCGCACAGTTGGCGTAATCGTGCGACCCTCGCCGGCCGCCGGAGCTTTCGACGGCGCGGATTCCCTCGCCGGCACCGACGCCATCAGCACCGTTACCCGGCGGTGAATCCCGGTGACAGGACAGTGACAAACACGGCCACAACTAACGCCGGGGCTCCCCTGTCTCACCCCACGTAAGCAGGCAGCACGAGCCGACCGGCGCCGCACGGACCACTGCGGCAACGACCACGCTCGCCACCACCATCGACATCACCGCAGTGACCATCACAGGGGGAACACCATGAAGCTGTCCCGTCGCACGACAACCGCCTCCGCCCTCGCCGTCCTGGCTCTCGGTGGCACCCTCGCCGCCACCACCCCGGCGACCGCCACCACCACCGCCGCCGGCGCCTACAACGGAGCCTGCGGCGAGGGCTACCGGGTCACCGCTTCCACGCCGATCAAGTCCTCGCCGACGAAGGTCATCGGCACCACGTACATCACGTGGAGCACCGGGGCCCAGCGACTGTGCGCCGTGACCATCCGCAACAACCCGGGGGCCAAGGTGTTCATGGAGGTCACCCTCGACACGTTTCCCGACAGCACCACTCCGGCGACGGACTCCGGCTACTTCAGCACGTACGCCGGCCCTGTCTACAAGGACAAGCCGGCGGCCGGCGAGTGCCTGACGTGGAGCGGCACGATCGGCATCAACTACAACGGGGACACCAGCATCTGCGACTGACCCCGCCACCGCCCACGCTGCCGTAGCCGGACCACTGAGGCCCGGTTACGGCAGCAGTCCCCGCAACGGGAACGCGGCCCGGCGCGCGGCCACGACCGCCTGGTCGAGCCGGTCCGCCGGGTCGTACCCCGACTCCCAGTCCTTCCAGGACACCGGCCACCGCCCGTCCGTCATCCGCACTGGCGCCAACTGCCGCGTACGCGCGAACACTTCCTGCCGCCAGCTCTCGGGGATCACCGTCTCCGGGTCCACGGGCCGCCCCGCCGCGATGGCGACAAGATGCGTCCACGACCGCGGTACGACGTCCACCACCGCGTATCCGCCACCGCCCAGCGCGACCCACCGCCCACCGGCGTACTCGTGCGCGAGGTCGTGGCAGGCCACCTGCACGGCCCGCTGCGCGTCCAACGACACCGCCAGATGCGCCAGCGGATCCTCGAAGTGCGTGTCGGCCCCGTGCTGTGTCACCAGCACATCCGGCCGGAAGTCGGCGATCAGCTCCGGCACGACGGCGTGAAAGGCCCGCAGCCACCCGGCGTCCCCGGTCCCGGCGGGCAGCGCCACATTCACCGCGCTCCCCTCGGCGCAGGCCGCACCGGTCTCCTCGGGCCACCCGGTCTGCGGGAACAGCGTCCGCGGATGCTCGTGCAGGGAGATCGTCAGGACCCGCGGATCCTCCCAGAACGCGGCCTGCACCCCATCCCCGTGATGCACGTCCACATCGACATACGCGACGCGCTCGGCGCCCAGTTCGAGCAGCCGGGCGATGGCGAGCGCCGCGTCGTTGTAGATGCAGAACCCGGAGGCGCCGCCGGGCATGGCGTGGTGCAGCCCGCCCGCGAAGTTCACCGCGTGCAGCGCGTCCCCGCGCCACACCGCCTCCGCCGCGCCGACCGATTGCCCCGCAATCAGCGCGGAGACCTCGTGCATCCCGGCGAAGGCGGGGTCGTCCACCGTCCCCAGCCCGTACGTCCCGTCCGCAGCGTCCGGATCCGCGGACGCGGCCTTCACCGCCTCGACGTAGTCCTCGCGGTGCACCAGCCGCAGCGTCGACTCCCCGGCGGACTTCGCCGAGACGACATCGACCTCCCGGTCCAGTCCGAACGCGTCGACCAGGCGCCGGGTCAGCGCCAGCCGGACCGGATCCATCGGGTGGTCCGGGCCGAAGTCATACCCCGTTACTGCCTCGTCCCACATCAACTGTGCGCGGCCGCTCATGCCCGCCACCGTATCGGTCCTCCCCGGACGCGAACGAGCGGGCGTACCTCAGGGTCACCAGCACCAACGCCATGGGCACGAGCATCGCGCCCCGGTAACTCCACGCGTCCCCGAGCGCCCCGACAAGGGGCGAACCGATCAAGAAACCCACATAGTTGAACACATTGAGCCGCGCGATCGCCGTATCCGAAGCCCCAGGGAAGAGCCGCCCCGCCGCGGCAAAGGTCTGCGGCACCAGAACACACAGCCCCAGCCCCAGCAACGTGAACCCGAGCATCCCGACCCACGCACCCGGCGCCACCGCCACCACCCCGAAACCCAGCGCCGCCACGACCGCCCCCAGCCGCACCACCGCCACGGCCCCGAACCGCCGCACCCCGAAGTCCCCGATGGCCCGCCCGAGCAGTGTCGTGACCATGTAGACGTTGTACGGCACGGTCGACAGCTGCTCCGAACTCCCGAGCACGTCCTGCAGATACTTCGCACTCCAGTTGGAGACGGTCGAGTCCCCGATGTACGCGAAGGTCATCACCAGGCAGAGCGGCAGCAGCAGCTTGAACACCACGGGCCCGGCCTCCGCCCCCTCCCGCGCCTCCTCCTCGCCCGGGACACCCGCGTCGACGTACCACCGGCTCGCCACCAGCGCGGCCGGCAGCAGCACCAGCACCACCGGCAGATATGACACGAAGAGCGACAGATGCCAGTGCGCGCCCGCCCAGGCGAGCGACGCCCCCAGGATCCCGCCCAGGCTGTACACGGCATGGAAGCCGAGCATGATGCTGCGCCCGTACGCCCGCTGCAGGCTCACCCCGAGCATGTTCATCGAGGCGTCCAGACCGCCCACCGCGAGCCCGAAGGCCCCCAGCGCCACCGCCACCTCGACCAGGTGGTCCCCGGATCCGACGCCCAGCAGCGCGAGCAGCACGACGGGCTGCGCCCACCGCAGTACGCGGCTGGGCGCCACCCGCTTCACCAGCTTCTCGGTGCAGACGCTGCCGACTCCGGCGAGGATCGGCACCGCGGCGAGGAAGGCGGGCAGGAGCGCGTCGGATATCCCGTACCGGTCCTGGATCGCGGGGATGCGCGTCACGAGCAGCGCGAAGGTGGCGCCCTGCGCAAAGAAGCTGAACGCCAAAGAGGCCCTACCGCGCCGCAGCACATCAGTCATGGCGGCGAGCGTAGGGCCCCGGCGTACTCGTGGGTAGATCCAGCCAAAGATGAATTCGGCTCAGCTTTGCCCGGTCTAGCGAGCGAGGGCGACAGCCGGTACGGCGGAAGTGGCGTTCGGGGCCTGGGTAGCACCCTCGACGCGGGTGCCGTTCTCGGCCTCGGCGCGCACCAGACTCTCCATGGGCCCGGCGCCGAACGCACCGCCGACGACGATGCCGAGGAGGACCGCGACGGCCATGATGACCCCGCCCAGCCAGACCATGGTGTCCACCGGGACCGTGTAAGCACCCACGACCCGCGCGACGCACTCGGCGAGCAGGGCCACGCCCCAGACGATCGAGAAGGCCCGTTCCTTGCGCAGGAAGACCGCCGAGTCGGCCGCGGCGCCCGACGCCAACCGCTGCCAGGCGGCTTCCTTGGCGGCGTCGCTCTTCACCAGGAACGGCTTCAGGCCCGCGGTCATCATGGGTTTTCCGAGGACCACGGAGACCAGGATGCCGATCGCGACGGTGCTGCTGACCGCGCTGTCCTTGGCGAGCATCAGCCGCGGGTCACCGGCGACGAAGCTGAGCAGCAGCGAGACGACGTTCACCACCAGGATGAGCCCGGCGAGGCCGTTGGCCTTCCGCTCCTTGACGGCGCTCCACCCGGTCCGCAGGGCCGGCACCACGCTGCTCCAGGCCAGCGCCGCGAAGGTGCTCATCCCGAAGGCGTCCTTGAAGAGGTAGTACGACCCGAGAGGCACCGCCACGTCCACGATCAGCGGGGCGAAGGGGTTCTGCTTGCTCGTCTTCGTCGTCTTCGTCATGCCCTCAGCTTCTCGTCCGAGGCCCCTGCGCCAGTAGAAACGATCGTCCGGAGCTCGGCATGACAAATGTCAGCGCCCCGGCGATGGCCCGGGTCATACCAGCAGGTCAGCCAACTCGCGCATGTCGCCGAAGAGTTGAGAGGCGCCAGCCAGCCGGGCAGCGGGCGTCATGGCGGTGAACCCGTACACGTCCATCCCAGCTGCATGCGCCGCCTGCACCCCGAGCGGGCTGTCCTCGATCACGACACACTTCTCCGGCGGTACGCCCATGCGCTCGGCGGCGTGCAGAAACAGATCAGGCGCCGGCTTGCCCCGCCCGACATCCTGCGAACTGAAGATCCGCCCCTCCTCGAACCACCGGTCGAGCCCGGTCTTCCGATGCCCCACCCGAATCCGCTCATGGCTCCCGGACGACGCGACGCAGTACGGCACCCCGTCCGCAGCCAACTTCTCAAGGACCTGTACGGCCCCGTCCACCGGCTCCAGCTCCCGCTCGAAGGCGGCGAACACCCGAGCGTGGAAGACGTCGTCGAACTCGTCCGGCAGCCGCTGCCCGGTGCGCTCCAGGACGAGTTCGTGGATGCGGTGCATCGCCGACCCCATGTAGTCGCGGATGGATTTCTCGTACGACGTCGGGTGCCCGAGTTCGGTGAGATAGGCCGCCAGCAGCCGGTTGGAGATCGGCTCGCTGTCGACGAGGACACCGTCATTATCGAAAATGATCAACTCATAGCGCATGACTTCGACCCTAAATGACCCTGCCGGTGAACAGTCCTGAACGGTCTTGAACGGTCCTGAACGCAGAAAACCCCCGCACCAAAGGTGCGGGGGTTTTCCCTAAAATAAGTTCGGCGGCGTCCTACTCTCCCACAGGGTCCCCCCTGCAGTACCATCGGCGCTGTGAGGCTTAGCTTCCGGGTTCGGAATGTAACCGGGCGTTTCCCTCACGCTATGACCACCGAAACACTGTGAAATTGTGAACCAGTTGCCTCGACTCCCTGTGGCCCAGGGAGGAGGCATGTCGTTCGTTATTTCAGAACTGACACAGTGGACGCGAGCAACTGAGGACAAGCCCTCGGCCTATTAGTACCAGTCACCTCCAGCGGTTGCCCGCCTTCCAGATCTGGCCTATCAACCCAGTCGTCTACTGGGAGCCTTAACCCCTCAAAGGGGGTGGGAATACTCATCTCGAAGCAGGCTTCCCGCTTAGATGCTTTCAGCGGTTATCCCTCCCGAACGTAGCCAACCAGCCATGCCCTTGGCAGGACAACTGGCACACCAGAGGTTCGTCCGTCCCGGTCCTCTCGTACTAGGGACAGCCCTTCTCAATATTCCTACGCGCACAGCGGATAGGGACCGAACTGTCTCACGACGTTCTAAACCCAGCTCGCGTACCGCTTTAATGGGCGAACAGCCCAACCCTTGGGACCGACTCCAGCCCCAGGATGCGACGAGCCGACATCGAGGTGCCAAACCATCCCGTCGATATGGACTCTTGGGGAAGATCAGCCTGTTATCCCCGGGGTACCTTTTATCCGTTGAGCGACGGCGCTTCCACAAGCCACCGCCGGATCACTAGTCCCGACTTTCGTCCCTGCTCGACCCGTCGGTCTCACAGTCAAGCTCCCTTGTGCACTTACACTCAACACCTGATTGCCAACCAGGCTGAGGGAACCTTTGGGCGCCTCCGTTACTCTTTAGGAGGCAACCGCCCCAGTTAAACTACCCATCAGACACTGTCCCTGATCCGGATCACGGACCCAGGTTAGACATCCAGCACGACCAGACTGGTATTTCAACGACGACTCCACCATGGCTGGCGCCATGACTTCACAGTCTCCCAGCTATCCTACACAAGCCGAACCGAACACCAATATCAAACTGTAGTAAAGGTCCCGGGGTCTTTCCGTCCTGCTGCGCGAAACGAGCATCTTTACTCGTAGTGCAATTTCACCGGGCCTATGGTTGAGACAGTCGAGAAGTCGTTACGCCATTCGTGCAGGTCGGAACTTACCCGACAAGGAATTTCGCTACCTTAGGATGGTTATAGTTACCACCGCCGTTTACTGGCGCTTAAGTTCTCAGCTTCGCACACCCGAAAGTGCACTAACCGGTCCCCTTAACGTTCCAGCACCGGGCAGGCGTCAGTCCGTATACATCGCCTTACGGCTTCGCACGGACCTGTGTTTTTAGTAAACAGTCGCTTCTCGCTGGTCTCTGCGGCCACCCCCAGCTCAGAGAGTAAATCTCGTCACCGGTGATGGCCCCCCTTCTCCCGAAGTTACGGGGGCATTTTGCCGAGTTCCTTAACCATAGTTCACCCGAACGCCTCGGTATTCTCTACCTGACCACCTGAGTCGGTTTAGGGTACGGGCCGCCATGAAACTCGCTAGAGGCTTTTCTCGACAGCATAGGATCATCCACTTCACCACAATCGGCTCGGCATCAGGTCTCACCCACATGTCATCCGGATTTGCCTAGATGACGGGCTACACCCTTACCCCGGGACAACCACCGCCCGGGCTGGACTACCTTCCTGCGTCACCCCATCACTCACCTACTACAGGTCTGGTCCGTCGGCTCCACCACTCCCCTTTGCCCGAAGGCTCCGGGGCGGCTTCACGGACTTAGCATCGCCTGGTTCGATGTTTGACGCTTCACAGCGGGTACCGGAATATCAACCGGTTATCCATCGACTACGCCTGTCGGCCTCGCCTTAGGTCCCGACTTACCCTGGGCAGATCAGCTTGACCCAGGAACCCTTAGTCAATCGGCGCACACGTTTCTCACGTGTGTATCGCTACTCATGCCTGCATTCTCACTCGTGAACCGTCCACCACTAGCTTCCGCTGCGGCTTCACCCGGCACACGACGCTCCCCTACCCATCCCAGCAGGCGTTGGCCCTATTACTGGAATGACACGACTTCGGCGGTACGCTTGAGCCCCGCTACATTGTCGGCGCGGAATCACTAGACCAGTGAGCTATTACGCACTCTTTCAAGGGTGGCTGCTTCTAAGCCAACCTCCTGGTTGTCTGTGCGACTCCACATCCTTTCCCACTTAGCGTACGCTTAGGGGCCTTAGTCGATGCTCTGGGCTGTTTCCCTCTCGACCATGGAGCTTATCCCCCACAGTCTCACTGCCGTGCTCTCACTTACCGGCATTCGGAGTTTGGCTAAGGTCAGTAACCCGGTAGGGCCCATCGCCTATCCAGTGCTCTACCTCCGGCAAGAAACACACGACGCTGCACCTAAATGCATTTCGGGGAGAACCAGCTATCACGGAGTTTGATTGGCCTTTCACCCCTAACCACAGGTCATCCCCCAGGTTTTCAACCCTGGTGGGTTCGGTCCTCCACGACCTCTTACAGCCGCTTCAACCTGCCCATGGCTAGATCACTCCGCTTCGGGTCTTGAGCGCGCTACTAAACCGCCCTATTCGGACTCGCTTTCGCTACGGCTTCCCCACACGGGTTAACCTCGCAACACACCGCAAACTCGCAGGCTCATTCTTCAAAAGGCACGCAGTCACGAGAGTGCATGCAAGCATGCACTCCGACGCTCCCACGGCTTGTAGGCACACGGTTTCAGGTACTATTTCACTCCGCTCCCGCGGTACTTTTCACCATTCCCTCACGGTACTATCCGCTATCGGTCACCAGGGAATATTTAGGCTTAGCGGGTGGTCCCGCCAGATTCACACGGGATTTCTCGGGCCCCGTGCTACTTGGGTGTCTCTCAAACGAGCCGCTGATGTTTCGACTACGGGGGTCTTACCCTCTACGCCGGACCTTTCGCATGTCCTTCGCCTACATCAACGGTTTCTGACTCGTCTCACGGCCGGCAGACCGTAAAAGAGAGATCCCACAACCCCCCAAGCGCAACCCCTGCCGGGTCTCACACGCTTGAGGTTTGGCCTCATCCGGTTTCGCTCGCCACTACTCCCGGAATCACGGTTGTTTTCTCTTCCTGCGGGTACTGAGATGTTTCACTTCCCCGCGTTCCCTCCACATACCCTATGTGTTCAGGTATGGGTGACAGCCCATGACGACTGCCGGGTTTCCCCATTCGGAAACCCCCGGATCAAAGCCTGGTTGACGACTCCCCGGGGACTATCGTGGCCTCCCACGTCCTTCATCGGTTCCTGGTGCCAAGGCATCCACCGTGCGCCCTTAAAAACTTGGCCACAGATGCTCGCGTCCACTGTGCAGTTCTCAAACAACGACCAACCACCCATCACCCCGAACCAACCGGTTCGAGTGCACTGGGGCCGGCACTGAAGGCAGCCGTATTCGGCCGTACCTTCAGACACCCAACAGCGTGCCCGGCCAGACTCCGCCCGGAGATCATGCTTTCCACGCTCCTAAGAGCAGTACTTGCAAGCCTCCGACCCGAGAATCCGGCCGAATAATCAACGTTCCACCCATGAGCAACCACCGTCGAACGTGTGCCGACGTAATGGCCCTGGACCACCAGACAATGCCTGGCGGCCTAGATGCTCCTTAGAAAGGAGGTGATCCAGCCGCACCTTCCGGTACGGCTACCTTGTTACGACTTCGTCCCAATCGCCAGTCCCACCTTCGACAGCTCCCTCCCTTACGGGTTGGGCCACCGGCTTCGGGTGTTACCGACTTTCGTGACGTGACGGGCGGTGTGTACAAGGCCCGGGAACGTATTCACCGCAGCAATGCTGATCTGCGATTACTAGCAACTCCAACTTCATGGGGTCGAGTTGCAGACCCCAATCCGAACTGAGACAGGCTTTTTGAGATTCGCTCCACCTTGCGGTATCGCAGCTCTTTGTACCTGCCATTGTAGCACGTGTGCAGCCCAAGACATAAGGGGCATGATGACTTGACGTCGTCCCCACCTTCCTCCGAGTTGACCCCGGCGGTCTCCTGTGAGTCCCCATCACCCCGAAGGGCATGCTGGCAACACAGAACAAGGGTTGCGCTCGTTGCGGGACTTAACCCAACATCTCACGACACGAGCTGACGACAGCCATGCACCACCTGTACACCGACCACAAGGGGGGCACCATCTCTGATGCTTTCCGGTGTATGTCAAGCCTTGGTAAGGTTCTTCGCGTTGCGTCGAATTAAGCCACATGCTCCGCTGCTTGTGCGGGCCCCCGTCAATTCCTTTGAGTTTTAGCCTTGCGGCCGTACTCCCCAGGCGGGGAACTTAATGCGTTAGCTGCGGCACCGACGACGTGGAATGTCGCCAACACCTAGTTCCCACCGTTTACGGCGTGGACTACCAGGGTATCTAATCCTGTTCGCTCCCCACGCTTTCGCTCCTCAGCGTCAGTAATGGCCCAGAGATCCGCCTTCGCCACCGGTGTTCCTCCTGATATCTGCGCATTTCACCGCTACACCAGGAATTCCGATCTCCCCTACCACACTCTAGCCAGCCCGTATCGAATGCAGAACCGGGGTTAAGCCCCGGTCTTTCACACCCGACGTGACAAGCCGCCTACGAGCTCTTTACGCCCAATAATTCCGGACAACGCTTGCGCCCTACGTATTACCGCGGCTGCTGGCACGTAGTTAGCCGGCGCTTCTTCTGCAGGTACCGTCACTTGCGCTTCTTCCCTGCTGAAAGAGGTTTACAACCCGAAGGCCGTCATCCCTCACGCGGCGTCGCTGCATCAGGCTTTCGCCCATTGTGCAATATTCCCCACTGCTGCCTCCCGTAGGAGTCTGGGCCGTGTCTCAGTCCCAGTGTGGCCGGTCGCCCTCTCAGGCCGGCTACCCGTCGTCGCCTTGGTGAGCCACTACCTCACCAACAAGCTGATAGGCCGCGGGCTCATCCTGCACCGCCGGAGCTTTCAACCCTCACAGATGCCTGTAAGGGTGGTATCCGGTATTAGACCCCGTTTCCAGGGCTTGTCCCAGAGTGCAGGGCAGATTGCCCACGTGTTACTCACCCGTTCGCCACTAATCCCCACCGAAGTGGTTCATCGTTCGACTTGCATGTGTTAAGCACGCCGCCAGCGTTCGTCCTGAGCCAGGATCAAACTCTCCGTGAATGTTTTCCCGTAATCGGGACGACACCACGAGAGCGGAACCGCCGGGCGGAATAAGCCCCACGGTTCTCAGCGTCCTCGCTGTGCGCCTTCCCCAAGGGGAAGGACTTTTTCAAAGGAACCTCGCCCCGACCGATCGGCCGGAGACGGGGTATCAACATATCTGGCGTTGATTTTTGGCACGCTGTTGAGTTCTCAAGGAACGGACGCTTCCTTTGTACTCACCCTCTCGGGCTTTCCTCCGGGCGCTTCCCTTCGGTCTTGCGTTTCCGACTCTATCAGATCCTTTCGGGCCTGATTCCCAGTCAGCGGGCTTTGTCTTCCCGGCCGTTGGGCCGTTCCGACGAGTGAGACTTTAGCGGAATCCTGGCCCCCGAGCTAATCGGGGTTTGCGTCCTTTCGAACGCAGATTCCTCATTCCGCAAACGCGCAGGAAAACGATCCGACGACGAGTCGTCGTTCGTTTGTCTGCTTGTTGCGGAATGGCTGTCCGGGGACCGACCGGAGTCGGCGCTCACGTCGGACAACTCGGAGAACACTACGTACCGGGTGGAGGAGTGTCAACTCGGCTCCGGAAGGCACCCAGCAGGCGCCCAGCAGGCACAGGAAGGTCGCGGGGCCGGGGTCACCCGGCCCCGGTTCGTCAGTCAGGCGTTGTTGCCGGAGGCGAGCTCGCGGCTGCGGTCCCGGGCTGCTTCCAGGGCGGCGATGAGGGCGGCGCGTACTCCGTGGTTCTCGAGTTCGCGGATCGCGCTGATGGTGGTGCCCGCGGGCGATGTCACGTTCTCGCGGAGCTTGACCGGGTGCTCGCCGCTGTCGCGGAGCATCGTCGCGGCGCCGATCGCGGACTGGACGATGAGGTCGTGGGCCTTGTCGCGGGGCAGGCCGAGCAGGATGCCCGCGTCCGTCATGGCTTCGACCAGGTAGAAGAAGTACGCCGGACCCGAGCCGGAGAGAGCCGTGCAGGCGTCCTGCTGGGACTCGGGGACGCGGAGGGTCTTGCCGACCGCGCCGAAGATCTCCTCCGTATGGGAGAGGTGTTCGGCGGTGGCATGGGTGCCGGCGGAGATGACGGACATCGCCTCGTCGACGAGGGCGGGTGTGTTCGTCATGACGCGGACGACCGGGGTGCCGGTGGCGAGGCGCTCCTCGAAGAACGAGGTGGGGACGCCTGCGGCACCGCTGATGACCAGGCGGTCGGCAGGGATGTGCGGGGCCAGCTCGTCGAGGAGGGTGCCCATGTCCTGCGGCTTGACCGTGAGGATCAGCGTGTCGGCGTTCTTGGCGGCCTCGGCGTTGGTGACCGGGGTGACGCCGTAGCGGGTGCGGAGTTCTTCGGCTCGTTCCGGGCGGCGGGCCGTGACCAGGAGGTCGGCGGGGGCCCAGCCGGCTCGGATCATTCCGCTGAGCAGGGCTTCGCCGATCTTGCCGGTACCGAGGACTGCGACTTTCTGGGTCATGACTGCGGGTGCCCTCCGGGGGTGCGTCGTCCGGGGTTCATCCTCCCACCGGGGGTGGGCCCGCGGCTCCGGTGTCCGGTGGGCGGACGGGCTGTCACGCGGTGCGGCGGCGGAGGGTGGCTGCTCCGAGGGTGAGGACCAGGAGGGCGCAGCCCGCGACGATCAGGGCGTCTCGTACGAAGTTCGCTGTCATGTCGGTGTGCTTGAGGACCTCGTTCATGCCGTCGACGGCGTACGACATGGGCAGGACGTCGGAGATGGCTTCGAGGACCGGGTGCATGTTGTCGCGCGGGGTGAACAGGCCGCAGAGGAGGAGTTGGGGGAAGATCACCGCCGGCATGAACTGGACCGCCTGGAATTCCGAGGACGCGAAGGCCGAGACGAAGAGGCCGAGGGCCGTGCCGAGGAGTGCGTCGAGCAGGGCGACGAGCAGGAGCAGCCAGGGGGAACCGATCACGTCCAGGCCCAGGAACCAGACCGCGAGGCCCGTGGCCAGGGCCGACTGGATGATCGCGAGGGCGCCGAAGGCGAGGGCGTAGCCCGCGATCAGGTCGCCCTTGCCCAGTGGCATGGCGAGCAGGCGTTCGAGGGTGCCCGAGGTGCGTTCGCGGAGGGTGGCGATGGACGTGACCAGGAACATCGTGATCAGCGGGAAGATCCCGAGGAGCGAGGCCCCGATGGAGTCGAAGGTGCGCGGGCTGCCGTCGAAGACATAGCGCAGCAGGAACAGCATCACGCAGGGGATCAGGATCATCATCGCGATCGTGCGCGGGTCGTGGCGGAGCTGACGCAGGACACGGGTCGCGGTGGCGGTGGTGCGGGAGAGGTTGATCGCGCTCGGGCGGGGGCCCGTGGGAGGGGGCGGAGGCGTGGTCGGGGAGCCCTGGCGGGTGGTCGCGGTGGTGCTCATCGGACGGACTCCTTGCTGGGCGTGGGGTGATTGCCTGCTGCGATCGCTTCGTCGACCAGGTGCAGGAAGGCTGCCTCGACGGTGTCGGAGCCGGTACGGCCGCGGAGGGCGTCCGGGGTGTCGTCGGCGAGGATCTCGCCCTCGCGCATCAGGAGGAGGCGGTGGCAGCGCTCGGCCTCGTCCATGACGTGGGAGGAGATGAGGAGGGTGGCTCCGCGGTCGGCGGCGATCTCGTGGAAGAGGTTCCACAGGTCTCGGCGGAGGACCGGGTCCAGGCCGACCGTCGGTTCGTCGAGTACGAGCAGCTCGGGGGTGCCGAGAAGCGCGACGGCGAGGGAGACGCGGCTGCGCTGGCCGCCGGAGAGGTTGCCGGCGAGGGCGTCGGCGTGGCTGGTGAGGTCGACGTCGGTGATGACCCGGGTGACGTCGTCGTGGCGGCGTTCGGCGGCGGCGCGGCCGGGGTCGAGGATCGCGGCGAAGTAGTCCAGGTTCTGACGGACCGTCAAGTCGTCGTAGACAGAGGGCGCTTGGGTGACGTAGCCGATCCGGGAGCGCAGTGAGGCGTCGCCGGCGGGGCTGCCGAGGACTTCGAGGGTGCCGGCCACCTTGGCCTGAGTGCCGACGGTCGCCCGCATCAGCGTCGACTTGCCGCATCCGGAGGGGCCGAGCAGCCCGGTGATCTGTCCGCGCGGCACGGCGAAGTCGAGGCTCCGCAGGACCGTGCGCGCACCTCGTACGACCGTGAGGCCTTCGGCTCGGACGGCAGGTGCGTCGGCATGATCGGGTGGGCGCGAGGCATTATTCATCATGTGATGAATAATGCTCCTGCGGGGGCGGCATCGTCAAGCAAGGGGGCGCCCGGAGGGGCTCGATCCTGAATGGCTTACGTCAGTGCGCCGCCGCGACCACCCGACGCGGCCCCTGAAGGGGCTGCGCGATCAACTCCCCTTCCTGACAATGGATTTCAGTGCACGGTCATATGCCCGTCGTGTGACGGTCGTAGCTGGTCGTGGCCGGTCATAGCCGGTCGCGTGGTGTGTTCGTTCGTCTCGCTGTTCCGTCGAGCCCTCCCCCGGCTCGGCGGCCCGCGCATCTCTCGTTCGTTCCGTTCTCAACCGGAGGTGCAGTCGTCATGCGTGTCGTTCGTAAAGTCGATTTGTCCGCATCGCTCGTCGTGTTTCTCGTGGCTCTTCCGCTGTGCGTGGGAGTCGCCGTGGCCTCCGGGGTGCCGGCCGAACTGGGCCTGGTGACCGGGATCGTGGGTGGGCTGGTGGCCGGGGTGCTGCCCGGGAGCAGCCTTCAGGTGAGCGGGCCGGCCGCGGGGCTGACCGTGCTCGTCTACGAGGCGGTGCAGACGTACGGCCTCCGGGCGCTGGGCATGCTGGTGTTCGCTGCCGGGGTCGTACAGGTCGGGCTCGGGGTGCTGCGCCTCGGGCGGTGGTTCCGGGCGGTGTCCGTGGCCGTGGTGCAGGGGATGCTCGCCGGGATCGGGCTCGTGCTGATCGCGGGGCAGCTGTACGCCATGGGTGATCTGGCCGCGCCCGCGAGCGGGATCGGGAAGATCGCTGGGCTCTTCACTCTGGGCGGGGGCGCGGATCCGGTGGCGCTGGCGGTCGGCGGTGGGACCGTGCTCGTCCTTGTGTTGTGGCCGCGCTGGCGGCGCGGGGCCCGGGGGGTGCCCGCGCCGCTGCTGGCGGTCGGGCTCGCGTCGGCCGCGACCGGGCTGCTCGACTTGTCCGTGCGGCGGGTCGGGGTGCGCGGGCTCCTGGATGCCGTACGGCCGCCGGCCTTGGCGGATCTGGGGCGGCTCACGGAAGTGGGTGTGATCGGCACGGTGCTGGCGTTCGCGCTGATCGCGTCCGCCGAGTCGCTGTTCAGCGCGGCGGCGGTGGACCGGCTGCACCGGGGTCCGAGGACCGACTACGACAAGGAGCTGATCGCGCAGGGTGCCGGGAACGCGGTGTGCGGGGTGCTCGGGGCGCTGCCGATGACCGCGGTGATCGTGCGGAGCGCGGCGAACGTGCAGGCCGGGGCACGGACCAAGGCCTCACGGGTACTGCACGGGGTGTGGCTGCTGGTCTTCACCGCCCTGCTGCCCGGGGTGCTCGGGGTGATTCCGGTGGCGGCGCTCGCCGGGCTGCTCGTGCATGCGGGGTGCAAGCTCGTGCCCGTAAGGGAGTTGGGGGTGCTGTGGCGGGAGCACCGGGGTGAGTTCGTGGTGCTCGTGGTGACGGCCGTGGCGATTGTTGTCGGGAACCTGTTCGAGGGGGTGCTGGTCGGGCTGGCGCTGGCCGTCGCCAAGACCGCATGGGACATCAGCCATGTGCATGTGGAGACGGAGGATCTGGGGGATGCGGGCATGGTGGCGCGGGTGATCGGCAACGCGACGTTTCTACGGCTGCCGAAGCTGCTGGACGCGTTGGAGGCGCTGCCGCACGACCGCGACGTACGACTGGAGTTGGGCGGGCTGCGGCATGTGGACCATGCGTGTGCGGCGGCGTTGGAGGGGTGGGCGGCTGCGCGGGGGCATGCCTTGACGGGGGCGGGTGGGCACGCCTGGCCGGGTGCGGGTGGGCTCTCGCGAGCGGTTACGCGTTGAGGGCTACGAGCAGGTCCACCACATAGGTCTCCTCGACCGTCCCGTCTGGGAAGACGTCGAGCAGGTGACGCCTTTCCTCGGTGAGGAAGGCAGCGGTGGCGTCCTCGTCGTGCACCAGGAAGATCGAGTGGCTTCCGATGTTGGCCAGGTGCGTTTCGAGGGGGACGCTGCGGCTCCAGCGGACCGCCCGGCGCGTGAAGTCCAGGCGGCCGGTGGGGTCGGCGAGCGCGAGGTCGGCGCCGCTGCCGTTCGTGGCGACGATGCGGTCCCTGCCGAAGAAGCGGTCGATCCGGTGTGCCTGGGCGGCGTGCCACGGAACGTCCAGTGCGGTGGTGTTCCACCACAGGGCGAGGGCGCCGCCCGGGCGCAGGACGCGCAGCGCCTCCGGGACCGATCGGTGCGGGTCGGTCCAGTGCCAGGCCTGGGCGTACGTGATGAAGTCCGCGGCGGCATCGGCAAGGGGGAGCGCGTTTCCGCTGCCCCGGACGACCGGGACGCCGGGGAGGGTGCGGCGGAACTCGGCCGTCATGCCTTCGCCCGGCTCCACGGCGAGCACGTCGGCGCCGCGGGCCTGGAGGAGAGCGGTGGCGATGCCTGTGCCGGCGCCCACGTCTACCGTCCGGGCGCTGGTGAGGGGGCGGGCCGCCAGGGCCTCGACGGTGTCGAAGAGGGCCGGGGGGTAGGAGGGGCGGTTCGCTGCGTACTGGGATGCGGCGGCGTTGAAGGAGTGGGCTCGGGTGTTGTGGGGGTTCGGGTGGGGGTGGGGATTGGATTGAGGGTTTTGGTGGGGCTCTTGGTGGGGGGATGTCGTCATGGGGTCATGGTGGTGGGGGTGAGGGTGGCCGTGGAAGCGGTTTTCGCCCCCTCCGCCCCTTCCCGTCCCGTTGTCCTGGGGGCTGCGCCCCCTTTCCCCCTGCTGTCGCGCTTGCGCGCTCGTCCTCAAACGCCGGACGGGCTGAATGGGCTAGGAACCCTTTCGCTTTGACGGGTTGCCCGTGCGGCGCTTGCTGCGCTTCTTGTACTGGTCGCGGGCCGTCTCGTACTCCTCGCGGTGGAGCTTCTCGCCGGGGGCCTCGGTGAGTGAGCGGAAGAAGTAGGCGAGGAGGGAGCCGATGAAGCCGATCGCGAGGAGGCCGCGGAGGGAGGCCTGGCGCTCGGGGTCGGGGCGCTTGGTGAACGCTCCCCAGGTGTGGCCGAAGGCGAGGGCGCTGCACACCGAGAACATCACCACGACCAGCACGTTCACCAGTCTGCCCACGTCCGCGATCTGCAGCCCCTGGTAGGCGAAGCGCAGCACCAGGCAGGCCGCCGCGGCGGCCACGAGTGAGCCGACGGCCACGCCTGCCCTGCGGGCCGCGTAGCCGCCGTCGTGGTTCACCCAGGTCGTGCCGAAGAAGCGGAGGGGATCGGGGTGGGGGCCTGTGGGGGTGGTCTCGTTGCTCACGGGTCGATTATTGCGCTGGGTGGGGGTGGGGCCGGTCGGCGCGGTGGTTCAGGCGCAGCGCGCCGCGATGTAGCCGTCGCTGCCGGTCTTCACATAGGCATCGGAGACGTACTCGCCTACGCCGATGCTGTCCCAGATCTTCGTCGTGCCGTACGGACCGGTCACGTACTCGCTCGGGGTCTGGCAGAAGATCGGTACATGAGACCCCTCGGCCAGGACACGGACGATGCTGTAGCCGGTGCCGGGGCCACTGCGGACGTTGAGCGCGTAGCCGGGCGCGACCGGGTAGTAGTGAGTGTCCGCGTTCGCGGCCACGGGTGAGCCCATGACCATCAGAAAGGCTCCGGCGGCGGCGCCCGCCAGCAGGACCGATCTGCGCCCTTTCGACTTCATGGCTGTGCTGTCCCTTCGCTGGGGTCAGAAGCGATGCGCGAGCTGAGGCTGTGCGGGAGTGGTGCTGGATCAGGAGCAATGTGCCGCGACGTAGCCGTCGCTGCCCGTCTGCACGTACGCGTCCGAGATGTACTGACCGTTGCCGATGTTGTCCCAGATCTTCGTCGTGCCGTACGGGCCGGTGATGGTCTCGCCCGGCGTCTGACAGAAGATCGGAACGCGGGTGCCCGCGGACAGGACACGGACGATCTTGTAGCTGGTGCCGGGGCCACTGCGGACGTTCACGGAGACGCCCGGTGCGATCGAGTAGTAGCGCAGGGCCGCCTCGGTCGTGCTCTCGGCCGCCGCTGTCGTCGCGACGGCCTCGGCCTCATCGCCGCCCGCGATCTCCTCAGTACGGTCAACAGACATGAAAAGCCTCCCCCGTTGGTCCCATGACTGTCATGGGCCCCGTTGATTCCCCGAAAACTCGCCACGTACGTCTGTGCGCGACTCGCACGCGGAGGCTAGCAAGCCGCCTCTGTCTCGCACGAGTCATCGACTAGGCTCCGTGCGTCGCGCGCGCGGACGAACAGCACGGGGGTGGGTCCATGGCGCCACAGCGGAATACCGGAGCGGGCGCGGAAGCGGAACTTCCGGAGTACGCCGGTCATTACCGGCTGGAGTCATGCCTGGGCTCCGGCGGCATGGGCGTGGTCCATTTGGCCAGCTCGACCTCCGGGCTGCGGCTCGCGGTCAAGGTCGTGCACGCGGAGTTCGCCGGAGACCCCGAATTCAGGGGGCGTTTCCGGCAGGAGGTGGCCGCTGCGAGACGGGTGAGCGGTGCCTTCACCGCGCCGGTGGTCGACGCCGACCCGGAGGCCGAACGGCCGTGGATGGCCACGCTGTTCATCCCGGGGCCCACGCTCGCGGAGCACGTGAAGCGGAACGGGGCGATGCCTCCGGCCCAGTTGCGCCGCCTGATGGCGGGGCTCGCCGAGGCTCTGCGTGACATCCACCGCGTGGGAGTGGTGCACCGGGACCTCAAGCCCAGCAACGTCCTGCTCGCCGATGACGGGCCGAAGGTCATCGACTTCGGCATTTCCCGGCCAAAGGACAGCGAACTGCGGACCGAGACGGGCAAGTTGATCGGCACCCCGCCGTTCATGGCGCCCGAACAGTTCCGTCGGCCGCGCGAAGTGGGGCCCGCCGCCGACATCTTCGCGCTCGGCTCGGTCATGGTGCACGCGGCGACCGGGCGGGGGCCGTTCGACTCCGACAGCCCGTACGTCGTCGCCTACCAAGTCGTGCACGACGAGCCCGACTTGGCCGGCGTACCGGGGAATCTGGCACCGCTGGTACTGCGCTGCCTCGCCAAGGAACCCGAGGATCGCCCCACTCCGGACGAGCTGATGCGCGAACTGCGGTCGGTGGCGGCCTCGTACGACACCCAGGCGTTCATACCGGCCCAGCGGACGGGCAGGTCGGAAAAGCCGGAGGTCACGGAACCGGAGCCGGAGTCCGGTGCCAAGGCGTCCGGGCCGCGCGCCAAGGGGCGGCGCCACAAGTGGACCGTCCTCGCGGCCGGGGCGCTCGTCCTCACCGCGGGCGGGGCGTTCGCCTCGGTTCAGCTGCTCGACGGCAGCGAGCCGGCGCCTCACGGCAGCAGCCCCCGGTCCGCGCCGGCGGGGTTCAGCGGCTGGCACACCAAGACGGCGCCGAAGAGCAGTGGCACGCCCCAATGCTCGTACGGCGCACGGAAGTTGTTCTGCTCGCAGCCGGGGCAGATCACCGCTCTGGATCCGGTCGACGGCACCGTGTTGTGGCGGCACGCCGTCGCCGAGCGAGGCGTCTCGGGCGTGCCGCCCGTCCTGTCGGGCGGTCTGGTGCACGTGATGTCGGACAAGGACAAGCGCCTGGAGGCGCTCGATCCGTCCTCGGGCAGGACACGGTGGACGCGGGACGTGTCCGCGTACGACAGCCTGCGGTACGCGGACGGCACCGTGCTCCTCACGGGTGCCGACGGCACGGTCACCGGCGTGGACAGCGCCTCGGGCGACATGAAGTGGCGCCACCGGATCCCGGGCCAACCGGTGCCGTACTTCACCTCGTTCGACGGGGATCCGCTGGCGTATGCGACGAGCGCGGTCGGCAACGGGTCGCGTACCCGGGTCACCGCCGTGGACCCGGCCACGGGTGACGTGCGGTGGGAAGCGCGGCTGAACGGCGCGCTGACGCCGGTCGGAACGAGCGACGGCGCCGTCGTCTTCATGGTGGGTGACCAGAACTACGGCGATGCGAAGGCCGTACTCCGGTACGACCCCCGGAGCCGGGCGTCGCGCCGGGTCGTGCTGCCCGTCCGGCTTGAGCAGGCCCAGGCAACCGTGCGCGGCGGCCTCGTCTACCTGATGGCGGCCGGGGGCTCGCTGGCGGCCGTCGACCTGGACGCGGGCGGGCAGCGGTGGCGCCTTGAGACGGCCGTGTCCCGGGGCTCGGCGCCGGTCGCCGACGACCGGTATGTGTACTTCACCGCCGCCGACGGGCGGCTCGTAGCCGTGGACACCCGCAAGGGGAGGCTGGTCGGACAGACCGCTCCACGGCTCGGCACGAAGTCCGGTCAGGTCATGGCCTCGCTGCCCGTGCCCGTGATCGTGAACGGCCGCATCTACACCAGCGCCCCCGACGGCACCGTCTTCGGTATGCCCGGGACCGACCCCTCCGGCTGGTGATATGCGAGGGGGCCGCCCCGGCTGGAGCGGCCCCCTCGCGACGCGTGGAGCGTCAGCCCAGCTTGGAGACGTCCCGCACCGCGCCCTTGTCCGCGCTCGTCGCCATCGCGGCGTAGGCGCGCAGGGCGGCGGAGACCTTGCGGTCGCGGTTGGCGGGGGCGTAGACGCCGTTGAGGGCGGTGCGGCGGGCGTCCAACTCCTCGTCGGACACGAGGAGTTCGATCGTGCGGTTCGGGATGTCGATGCGGATGCGGTCGCCGTCCTGGACGAGGGCGATCGTGCCGCCGGAGGCCGCCTCGGGGGAGGCGTGGCCGATGGAGAGGCCCGAAGTGCCGCCGGAGAAGCGGCCGTCGGTGATCAGGGCGCAGGTCTTGCCGAGGCCGCGGCCCTTGAGGAACGACGTCGGGTAGAGCATCTCCTGCATGCCGGGGCCGCCCTTGGGGCCCTCGTAGCGGATGACCACGACGTCGCCGTGTGTGATCTCCTTCTTGAGGATCTTGTCGACGGCCTCGTCCTGCGACTCGCAGACGACCGCCGGACCCTCGAACGTCCAGATCGACTCGTCGACGCCCGCGGTCTTCACGACGCAGCCGTCGACCGCCAGGTTGCCCTTGAGGACCGCGAGGCCGCCGTCCTTGGAGTACGCGTGCTCGGCGGAGCGGATGCAGCCGTTCTCGGCGTCCTTGTCGAGGGCCTCCCAGCGCTTGGACTGGGAGAAGGCCGTGGAGGACCTCTCGCATCCCGGCGCCGCGTGCCACAGCTCGATCGCCTCGGGGGACGGGGAGCCCGCCCGCACGTCCCAGGTCTTCAGCCAGTCGGCGAGGGAAGGGCTGTGGACGGAGTGCACGTCCTCGTTGAGGAGGCCGGCGCGGTGCAGCTCGCCCAGGAGGGCGGGGATGCCGCCGGCGCGGTGCACGTCCTCCATGTAGTACGTGCGGTCCTTCGCGACGTTCGGGGCGACCTTGGCGAGGCACGGCACACGGCGCGAGACCTCGTTGATCTCCTCCAGGCCGAACTCGACGCCCGCTTCCTGGGCGGCGGCCAGCAGGTGCAGGATCGTGTTGGTCGAGCCGCCCATGGCGATGTCCAGAGCCATGGCGTTCTGGAAGGCCGCGAAGTTCGCGATGGTGCGCGGCAGGACCGTCTCGTCGCCGCCGTCGTAGTACCGCTTGGTGATGTCGACGACCGTGCGCGCCGCGTCCTCGTACAGCGCCTTACGGGCCGTGTGCGTGGCGAGGGTCGAGCCGTTGCCCGGGAGGGACAGGCCGATCGCCTCGGTCAGGCAGTTCATCGAGTTGGCGGTGAACATGCCGGAGCAGGAGCCGCAGGTCGGACAGGCGTTCTCCTCGATACGGAGGATGTCCTCGTCCGAGATCTTGTCGTTCACGGCGTCGGAGATCGCGTCGACCAGGTCGAGCGTGCGGACCGTGCCGTCGACGAGGGTCGCCCGGCCGGACTCCATGGGGCCGCCGGAGACGAAGACCGTCGGGATGTTCAGGCGCAGGGCGGCCATGAGCATGCCGGGCGTGATCTTGTCGCAGTTCGAGATGCAGATCAGGGCGTCGGCGCAGTGCGCCTCGACCATGTACTCCACGCTGTCCGCGATCAGGTCGCGGGAGGGGAGCGAGTACAGCATGCCGCCGTGGCCCATCGCGATGCCGTCGTCGACGGCGATCGTGTTGAACTCGCGCGGGATCGCCCCGGCGGCGGTGATGGCCTCGGAGACGATCCGGCCGACCGGCTGGAGGTGGGTGTGGCCCGGCACGAACTCGGTGAACGAGTTCGCCACCGCGATGATCGGCTTCCGGCCGATGTCCGCGCCCGGTACACCGGAGGCGCGCATAAGGGCGCGGGCGCCCGCCATATTGCGGCCGTGGGTGACTGTGCGGGACCTCAGCTCGGGCATCGTCGCTCGCTCCTTCGGGGAACTTCGGGGGAGTCATGAGGAGACTTATGACTGTGGCCGAGCCTACGCCGGTGATCCAAGGTTCGGACAGGGTGTCCGGAATGCGGGATGTATGTCTCGGTGGGCGGCCGGGCTCGGCAGGGGTTCGTCAGGGGGGTCAGGGGTTCCTCAGGGGTTCGTCAGGGGTTCGTCAGGTGACCCTGCACCACCGGGGCCAGTCTTCTGATGATCTGCTCCAGGTCCGCGGAAGCGAGCGGCTCGACCTTGATCACGTAGCGCAGCATCGCCGCTCCGACGAGCTGCGCCGCCGCAAGTTCGGCGCGCAGTTCCGCGTCCGGGAGGTCGAGCTGCTGGGCGATACGGCGGAGCAGCTGGCTGGCGACGAGGCGGCGGAAGACGGCCGCCGCGGCCTCGTTGTTCACGGCGGAGCGGACGATCGCCAGCAGGGGCGTGCGGGTCGTCGGGTTCTCCCAGACGCCGAAGATGAAGCGCGTCAGCCGCTCGCCCACGCCGTCCAGCGGGCCGTCCGCGATGGCCGTCGGGGCGTTCAGCGCGGGCGCGAACGCGACCTCGATGGCAGCCTCGAAGACCTGTTCCTTGGTGCCGAAGTAGTGGTGCACCAGGGCCGAGTCCACGCCGGCCGCCTTGGCGATGCCCCGGATCGACGTCTTGTCGTAGCCGCGCTCGGAGAACTCCTCACGGGCCGCGTCGAGGATGCGGTCGCGGGTGGCGGGGCCCGCCTCCGCCGTCTGCTTGCGGGAGGGGCGTCCCCGGCGGCGGGGGGCGGGCGTCGTCTCCGTCACTGGCGGGGCACCTTGACCGCGGCGGAGGCGAGGTGGAGCCGGGTGAAGGCCAGGGCCTCCGCGAGGTCGGCCTCGCGTTCGGCGCTGGACATCGCGCGGCGGGTGTTGACCTCGATGACGACATGGCCGTCGAAGCCGGTGAGCGCCAGGCGCTCCAGGAGTTCGGCGCAGGGCTGCGTGCCGCGGCCGGGGACCAGGTGCTCGTCCTTGTTGGAGCCGTTGCCGTCGGCGAGGTGCACATGGCCGAGGCGGTCGCCCATGCGGTCGATCATCTCCGTCGCGTCCGTGCGGGCCGTCGCGGTGTGGCTGAGGTCGATCGTGAAGTGCCGGTAGTCGTCCTTCGTGACGTCCCAGTCGGGGGCGTACGCGAGCATCTCGCGGTCGCGGTAGCGCCACGGGTACATGTTTTCGACGGCGAATCGTACGTCCGTCTCGTTCGCCATGCGCCAGATGCCGGTGACGAAGTCGCGGGCGTACTGGCGCTGCCAGCGGAACGGGGGGTGTACGACGACGGTTGTCGCCCCGAGCTTCTCGGCTGCCGCCTGGGCGCGCTGGAGCTTGATCCAGGGGTCTGTGGACCAGACGCGCTGCGTGATCAGCAGGCATGGGGCGTGGACGGCGAGTATCGGGACCTGGTGGTAGTCGCTGAGCCGACGCAGGGCCTCGATGTCCTGGCTGACCGGGTCGGTCCACACCATGACCTCGACGCCGTCGTAACCGAGGCGCGCGGCGATCTCGAAGGCCGTCGCCGTCGACTCCGGATACACGGAGGCCGTGGACAGCGCGACCTTCGCATCCGGGATGCGCACCACTGGTTTTGCCACGAGGGACAGGGTACGGGGGCGTCTGCCGCCTTCGCAGTGGGGTGCGGTTGCTGGCGGGGGCGCCCATCGCAGGGGGGTGTGTGGTGGGTCGGGGCCGTGCCGGTACGTCTTGCCCGTCGCCGCGTGGGCGTACTGCCCGGGGTTGATATACGGCGAAACTTGGCGGGCGGTCTGCTACGCGACGGGCAGGAACGTACCGGCACGGCCCCTTCCGTGCGTACGCGACTGCGGGTGCGTGGTCGCTCGCGTGGCGGCGGGTCCGTCCTCCCTGCGGGCAATCGTGCCGCTGGGGCGGCACGGGTGGGCGCAGGCGGCGCCCCGTAAGCGCCGGGCTGCGCGACCCACCCCCGCCCAGCACCCACACCGGGTGACTGTTCAAACAGGGGGAACCCGGGATTTGCCCACCCACCCCGGGCGCCCTTGGTGCGAGAGGGTGACCTTGGCCGCGTAAGAGAACTACGCCGTTGCCATGTGGTCCAGGCGGCGGAGGATTACGCCCTCTCGGAGGGCCCAGGGGCAGATTTCCAGGGTTTCGACGCCGAAGAGATCCATCGCGCCCTCGGCGACGAGTGCGCCCGCGAGGAGCTGCCCGGCGCGCCCCTCGGAGACGCCGGGCAGCTCGGCCCGCTCGTCGACGGTCATCGAGGCGAGCTTCGGAACCCAGTCCTCCAGGGACCGTCGCTTCAGCTCGCGCTGGACGTACAGCCCCTCCGTGGAGCGCGCCGCCCCGGCAAGGCGTGCGAGCTGCTTGAAGGTCTTGGACGTGGCGACGACGTGGTCGGGTGCCCCGAAGCGGCTGAACTCCCCGACCGTACGGGCGATCTGGGCCCGCACATGGCGCCGTAGCGCCTTGATGTCCGCCGGATCCGCGGGATCCGTCGGCAGCCAGCCCGCGGTCAGCCGCCCGGCGCCCAGCGGCAGCGACACCGCCGCGTCGGGCTCCTCGTCGATGCCGTAGCCGATTTCGAGTGAGCCCCCGCCGATGTCCAGGACCAGCAGTTTCCCGGCCGACCAGCCGAACCAGCGGCGGGCGGCGAGGAAGGTGAGTCGGGCCTCCTCCGCGCCGGTCAGGACCTGGAGCTCGACCCCGGTCTCGGCCTGGACACGGGCCAGTACGTCGTCCGCGTTGCTGGCCTCCCGCACCGCGGAGGTCGCGAACGGCAGCAGTTCCTCGACACCCTTGTCCTCGGCGGCTTCCAGTGCCTCGTGGACGACACCGATCAGTTTGTCGACGCCCTCGGGGCCGATCGCTCCGCCCTCGTCGAGGAGTTGGGCGAGCCGCAGCTCCACCTTGTGCGAATGCGCGGGAAGCGGGCGCGCGCCCGGGTGCGCATCCACCACCAGCAGATGCACCGTGTTCGAACCCACGTCGAGGACACCGAGTCTCATAAACGGAACGCTACTGGCAACGGAGCGGTTGACCGTCCCCGGAGCGGCCTTCAGCGACTTACCCTGGACGAGTGCCAAAGACGAAAAAGGCGAAGCCTGACAAATCGGCCAAGGGTTCCTCGCAGGCGAAGGCGGCCAAGTCCACGAAGTCACCGAAGGCCCCGAAGACGAGCGACGAGAAAGGGCTCGACTTCGCTCGCGCATGGGTGGAATTTCCGGACCCCGCCGACGACGAGCAGGCCTTCCGCTGCGATCTGACATGGCTGACCTCTCGCTGGAACTGCATCTTCGGAAGCGGCTGCCAGGGCATCCAGGCAGGCCGTGCCGACGACGGCTGCTGCACGCTGGGCGCGCACTTCTCGGACGAGGACGACGAGAAGCGGGTGGCCGGGCATGTGGCGCGGCTCACGCCGGAGATCTGGCAGCACCATGACGTGGGCACGGAGACCGGCTGGGTCTCGCAGGACGAGGACGGGGAGCGCCAGACCCGCCCGTACAAGGGGTCGTGCATCTTCCAGAACCGGCCCGGTTTCGCCGGTGGCGCCGGCTGCTCGCTGCACATCCTGGCGATCAAGGAGGGGCGCGAGCCCCTGGAGACCAAGCCGGACGTCTGCTGGCAGCTGCCCGTGCGGCGTACGTACGACTGGATCGACCGGCCCGACGACACCCGCATCCTCCAGGTGTCGATCGGTGAGTACGACCGCCGCGGCTGGGGTCCGGGCGGCCACGACCTGCACTGGTGGTGCACGTCGGCGACCTCGGCGCACGGCGCGGGCGACCCGGTGTACGTGTCGTACCGGCCGGAGCTGGTCGAAATGATGGGCAAGGCGGGCTATGACCGGCTCGCCGAGCTCTGTGAGGAGAGGCTCGCCGCGCAGCTGCCGCTCCTCGCGCCGCATCCCGCCGATCCGGTCGGCTGACTGCCACGTCGCACTAGTACTTCGTACTTCAGGTCTACGAGGAGGGGCTCGGGTCGCCGCTGTCGCTGGGCGGCGGCGTCGAGCCCCCGGGGTCCGACGGGGCCGGGGTCGAGTCCGTCGGTGTCGGGTCCGGGTCGGGCGGGGTCGAGTCGCTGGGCGTCGGGTCGGGGTCGGACGGGGTCGGGTCGCTCGGTGTCGGGTCGGGGTCCGGGTGGGACGGGGCCGGGTCGGGGCCCGAGGTGCCGGGGTCGGACGGGCCCGCGTTGCCGTATCCGTCGATCGTGACCACGGCGCCCGCCGGTGCGACGGCCACTCGCGCGGTCCAGGGGCCCACCGGCTCGCGGAGATGGTCGACGTACACCTTGATCGTCAACGATGCGCCGGGGGCGAGGGTTCCCGACGACTGGCTCAGGTAGAGCCAGGAGGCTCCGGTACGGGCGGACCACCGCACCGGTGAATCCCCGGCCGCCGTCAGCGTGATGAGCGTCGTGTCGCCGCTGTTGTCCGCCGTCACGGAGAGCCGTCCCGTGCCCTTTCCGGCGACGCTGACGACCTCCACGGAGACGTCGGGCGAGCGGCTGCCCTTGGTGAAGCGGGCGTCGGGCCGGGTGCTGGCGTTTCCGGCGTTCTCGTAGCCGCCCGCGTCCTCGCCGTCGAGGCCCTCGGCGCCGTGCGCCTCGCTCGCGGTGACCGAGCGGCCGTCCGCGCCCTCGCCGATCAGGGGCGCGCCGCGGTAGGCCGCCCACAGGGCGAGTACGGGCGCGGCGACGACGGTGGCCACGACCGTGGTCGTGACGGCACGCGCGCGTAGCCGGTCGCGGCGGGCCGCGCGGTCCTTGGGATCCATCGGGAAACCGCGCCGGTCGAAGCGCGGGGCGTCGCCCCGCGCGCGCGAGATGTGCGTCATCGCCATGTGCAGGGCCGCGCGCGGTGCTTCGAGTACGGGGAGCGCCGCGGGCGTGACGCTGGTGCCGGGCCAGGAGCCGGGGACCGCGCGCTCGGCGGTGCGGCGGCAGCGCGGGCAGTCGTCGACGTGCCGGACCAGTTCGCGGCGCAGGGCGGTGCTCAGGACGAGTTGGTTGTCGTCGGTGAGGCGCGCGACGCTCGGGCACGCGCCGGTCTCCACCACCGCGAGCGCCGCGCGCGTGCGTTCGACCTCGCAGGCGGCGGAGGCGAGGAGCTCGCGCGCCGACGCGACATCCATGCCGAGCACGGCGGCGACCTCATGGGCGGCGAGCTGGTGGCGCACGGCGAGTTCGAGCGCCTCGCGCTGCTCGGGGGACGTACCGGCGGCCTCCGGCCAGGCCAGCAGGGCGAGTTCGCGCTGCCGTCGGGCCTGGGCGTCCTCGGAGACGGGGACGGCGCTCAGGGCTTCGGCGGCGCGCCGGTCGGCGGCTTCTTTGTGGGCGGCCTTGTGGGCGCCCTGGGGGTCGTCCTGGTGCGCGGCCTTGCGGGCGCCTTTGTGAGTGCCTTTGCCGGCGGCGTGCGAGGCCTGTCGGCGGCGCCTGGCCTCGGCGAGCTTGCGCAGACACGCCCAGCGGGCCAGCGCGTACAGCCAGGCCCTGCGGTCGTCCGCGGACTCCGGGCCGCGCGGGCTCCGGCGCTCGGCCAGCGCGAGGACCTCTCCCAGGGCGGCGGTGGCCGTGTCGTGGTCGCACAGCACGGACAGGCAGTAGGTGAACAGGCCGTCCAGGTAAGGCTCGTAGCGCGCGGGAGGGTGCTGGGCCATGGTGCGGGTGCTCGCTCCGCGGGGCGCTGCCACTCGCTTGCGCGCGTCTCCGTGCGCCCGGTGTGCGCCGGTGGTGTGTGTGGAGGTCTCCGGACTGCTGCTCATCACCCGTGCGACCGTAGGTGCCACAGGGTGGCCCCTACTTCCCCCTTGAGCACATTTAATCCGTACGGGTGAAACGATCCCTCATAAGGGGACAGGAACCTCCCATCCCGTGGCCCAGGCCTTCACGGGCGGCGATGACGGCACGCGCGCGTGCGCCGCTCCGCGATCGCGTGGAGCCCCGCCCGCACTCCCCCGGCCCGTGGACGGCGTCGTACCGTAACCCCGTGGCCACCGACAACGCCCCGCGCCCGCAGTCCCTGATGCTGACCTTCCTCGGCGACCAGGTGCTCGGCCGCGGTGTGTGCGTGTACTCGGGGAGTGTCATCGAGGTGTTCGCCCGGGCCGGCGTCGGCGAGCACGCGACCCGGTCGACGCTGACCCGGATGGTCAACCGCGGGCTGTTGCGCCGACGGCGCGAGGGCCGCCGCATGTACTTCGGGCTCACCGAGCGCTCCGAGGCGATCCTGCGCGACGGCGAGCAGCGCATCTGGAAGACCGGCGCCGTCAACCGCGACTGGGACGGCACCTGGTCGCTGCTCGGCTTCTCGCTGCCCGAGTCGTGGCAGCGGCAGCGGCACGATCTGCGCTCACAGCTCACCTGGGCCGGGTTCGGGCCGCTGTTCAGCGGTCTGTGGATCGCGCCCGGCGAGGTCGACGTCTCCGGAATCCTGGCGGAGCTCGGGCTGTCCGCACACGTCAAGGTGTTCCGCGCGCGGGCCGACATCGGCATGGACATCGCCGAGATGATCGACGACACCTGGGACCTCGCCGAACTCGCCGACCGCTACCGCGCGTTCGACCACGCCTGGCGCCCCCTCAGAGAGGCGGAAGCGCCCGGCGGGCAGGCGGGCGGTGACATGTCCGAGGACGCCCTCGCACTGCGGCTGCGCCTGTCGACCGCGTGGCTGAGTGTGATCCGCAGCGACCCGCGCCTGCCCGTGCAGCACCTGCCCGCCGACTGGCCCGCGGGCCCGGCGGAGGAGACGTTCCGCGCGGTGCACGCCCGCCTGGACGCGCCCGCCCGGGAGACGGCGCGGCGCCTGCTGGAGACGGTACCCGCGGAGGCGTAGCGCGCCCTCCGGCGCGTGCGCCGGGGCCGCCCGGCTTGCCGAGGAGCTCGCACGCCCCGGCGCGCACCCCCGCAGCATGCGCCTCGGGACTGTGCGAAGGGCGCACACAGGAAGACGCGCGCCCTGAACTCGCCTTGCGCGCCCCTCACCCCTTGCCCGCGCCGTCCGTCGCCACCCTCACACAACTCCCTCCGCGCCCCTCCGCACTCCTTGATCGTCACCGCGCGCCGTCGCGCCCCCTCCGCAACTGATGTTGTGCACTCCATTGACGGCAGTCAGATAACCGCCCTACATTCCGAGCGTCCAGTCAGTCGTTCAGTGCACTGAGCATTGACCGCACCCGCCCCCAGCGCTCCCCCTCCCCTCCCCCGCAGATCGGAGCCCCACGAGATGCCCGCACGCACCCGTCTGGTCCGTACGACGGCCGCCCTGGCCACGGCAGTAGCCCTCTCCGTCACCGCCCCCGTCGCCCACGCGGACGCGCCGGACACCCGGCACCTGACCGGCACCCTCGCCGACGGCGCCACCTGGATCGCGGACGTACCGGCGCACTGGAACGGCACGCTGCTCCTGTTCAGCCACGGCTTCGGCCCCACCGTCGCGCGGGACGCGCCCTCCGACGCCTCCCGTACCGAGCTGCTCTCCGAGGGATACGCGCTGGCCGGCTCCTCGTACGACCCGAACGGGTCCATGTGGGCGCTGGCCAGCGCGGAACGCGACCAGTTCGGGGCGCTCGACGCCGTGCAGAAGTCGATCGGCAAGCCGCGCCGCACACTCTCCGTCGGCCAGTCCATGGGCGGCCTCGTCAACGCGCGGATCGCCCGGGACGGCGCGGGCCGCGTCGACGGCGCGCTCGGCTTCTGCGGCCTGGTCGCAGGCGGCACCGACCTGGACAACTACCAGCTCGACGCCGAGCACGCCATCGCCCGTCTGCTCCTGCCCGCCGAGGACCTGAAGCTGGTGAACTTCGCCTCCCAGGCCGAGGCGTCCGCCACCGCCGACCGCCTCACCGCGGCCGTCACCACCGCGCAGAACACCCCGCAGGGCCGGGCCCGCGTCGCGCTCGCCGCCGCCTTCCTCAACCTGCCCGCCTGGGCCCCCGGCCAGGACAAGCCCGCCGACGGCGACTGGGCGGCCCAGGAGGAGCAGCAGTACGCGTGGTTCGCGCAGGGAGTGCTGTCGTTCATCGAGGGCGGCCGGTACGCCGTCGAGCAGTCCGTCGGCGGCAACAACTCCTGGAACCGGGGCATCGACTACGGCCGCCTCCTCGCGGGCTCCGCGCACGCCCCGCAGGTCCGTGCTCTGTACGCGGCGGCGGGGCTCGACCTGCACGCCGACCTGCGGGCCCTCACGCGCAGCGCCGACATCGCGGCGGACCCGGCCGCGGTACGTGAGGCGGCGCGCACCTCGTCCGCCGGGCAGGGCCTCGGCGTACCCCTCCTCGACGTGCACACCACCTCCGACAACCTCGTGCCGGTCGAGCAGGAGGACCGGTTCGCGGACCGGGTGCGGGCGTCCGGGGACGGGGCGCTGCTGCGGCAGGCGTATGTCGAGCGGCAGGGCCACTGCGCGTTCACCACCGCCGAGACGGTTGCCGCCGTGCACGCCCTGGAACGGCGAGTCGCAACCGGTCACTGGGGGGATGCCGCCACGCCGGCCGCCCTGCAGAAGGCCGCGCTCGGGCTCGGTCTGGACGGGGCCGCGTATGTGCCGTACCGGCCCTCCGAGTTGACGGTGGGCCGCGAAAACGCGCTTCACGCGCGCGTGCCCGCGACGGACCAGTAACGGTTTTCGCCCGCTCCGCCCCTACCCGTCCCGTACCTGGGGGCTCCGCCCCCGACCCCCGTATCGCCCTGAACGGGCTCGTCCTCAAACTCCCCCACTCTCGGCTTCGCTCGAGCGGGGGGACCCCCATGACGGCCTCAAAACCCCTAGGGACCCTCCATGCCTGAACCATCTCAACCAGCCGCATCCCGCCTCCCCCTCGGCACCCTGATCGCCGGTTGCCTGGCCGTCTGCCTCGCGCAGATCGGGCTTGCCATGCCGGCCACGCTGAACGGCCTGTTCCAGGAGCACCTGCACCCGGTGGGCTCGCAGTTGACGTGGATATCGGACGCGTTCCTGTTGCCGGTGGCCGTACTGGAGCTGTCGTTCGGTGTGCTCGGTGACCTCTTCGGGCGCAAGCGGTTGCTGGTCGGCGGTGCGGCGCTGCTGTGCGCCGGCGAGGTGGTCGCCGCCTCCAGCTCGGGCGTCCACCAGCTGTGGGTGGGGCAGGCGCTCGCCGGGCTCGGCGCCGCAGCGCTGTTCCCGACCTCGCTCGCGATGATCGCCGCCGGTACCCACGGGGCGGCCGAGCGCGCCCGCGCCATCGCCGTCTGGGCGTCCAGCCTGTCCGCGGGTGGCTTCCTGGCGCCGCTGCTCGGCGGCATCACCGGGACGTACGGCTCCTGGCGCGCGGCCTTCGTGGTGGTCGCCGTACTCGCCGCCCTGAGTGCGCTGGTCAGCTTCGTGTTCGCCGCCGACTCCTCCGCCCCGGAGGGGCGTTCACTCGACATCGGCGGTCAGCTCACCATCGGCGTGGGCCTCTTCGCGCTCCTGTACGCCGTCATCCAGGGGCCCTCCGACGGGTGGGGGTCGACTTCGGTGGTCGTCGCCTTCGTCGTCGCGGCGGTCTTCATCGGCCTGTTCGTCGCGGCCGAGCACCGGGCGCGCTCACCGCTGCTGCGCCTCGATCTGTTCCGCAACCGCTCCTTCGCGATCGCGTCCGTCGTCTCGGTCATCGGCATGTTCAGCTTCCTCGGCACGGCGTACGGCGCGAGCATCCGGCTCGGCCCGATCCAGCACCAGAGCCCGATGCGGACGTCCTTCGCCTTTCTGCTCCTCAGCGGCCTGACCCCGTTCCTGACGCCGGTCACCTCCCGCCTGCTCAGCCGGGTCTCCTCACGCACGATGCTCACGGCGGGCCTCGCGCTGATCGCGGCCGGCGACTTCCTCGCGGCGACACTGGCCGTCGACGACCGGGCGCTGACGTCGCTGATCCTGCCGCTGGGCCTGGTCGGGGTGGGCTTCGCGTTCACGGTGTCGTCGATCACCGCGACCGCCGTCAACACCGTGCCCGTGCATCTCGCGGGCATGGCCAGCGCTTCCACGAACCTGCTGCGCGACTTCGGCTTCACCCTCGGCCCGGCCGTCATCGGCGCGGTCGCGCTGAGCCAGGCCGCCTCGCAGGTCACCGCCTCCCTCGGTACGGCGTCGTCGCTCGGCGCGGAGTCGAAGGCGGCCGCGCACGAGGTCCTCAAGGAGGGCGGCCCGCTCGCCCTCAACTCGGTCCCGCCGAACTCCCCGCCGGGCGCGGCCCGCTCGTTCGCCCTCGACGCGCTCGGCCACGGCTACTCGATCGGCTTCGTCGTGTGCGGCAGCGCGGCCCTGTTCTCCGCGCTCCTCGTCCTGCTCGCACTGCGCGGTCGTACGGAGGAGAAGGGCACCGTCGAGGAGACGGGGAAGGAGGCGGCGGTGGCCGTCACCGGATGAGCGTGCGGGCGTACGGGGGCCAAGGCGCGAGACGAATGCGCACGGCCCCCGTACGCCCGACGGCGATGTCAGTGGCCTGGGCTACGGTTTCGTCCATGGCTGCCCGTACGAAAACCGCGAAGGACCGGCCGTCCTACCGCTGCACCGAGTGCGGCTGGCAGACGGCCAAGTGGCTCGGCCGCTGCCCCGAGTGCCAGGCCTGGGGGACGGTCGAGGAGTACGGCGCGCCCGCGGTCCGTACGACGACACCGGGCCGTGTCACCACCTCCGCGGTGCCCATCGGCGAGGTCGACGGCCGCCAGGCCACCGCACGCTCGACCGGCGTGCCCGAGCTGGACCGCGTCCTCGGCGGTGGTCTCGTACCCGGCGCGGTCGTCCTCCTCGCGGGCGAGCCCGGCGTCGGCAAGTCGACGCTCCTGCTCGACGTGGCGGCCAAGGCGGCGAGCGACGAGCACCGCACGTTGTATGTCACGGGTGAGGAGTCGGCGAGCCAGGTACGGCTGCGCGCCGACCGCATCAAGGCGATCGACGACCACCTGTATCTGGCCGCCGAGACCGATCTGGCCGCCGTCCTCGGTCACTTGGACGCGGTGAAGCCCTCGCTGCTCATCCTCGACTCCGTACAGACCGTGGCCTCCCCGGAGATCGACGGCGCGCCCGGGGGCATGGCCCAGGTCCGGGAGGTAGCCGGGGCCCTCATCCGCGCCTCCAAGGACCGGGGCATGTCGACGCTCCTGGTCGGCCATGTCACCAAGGACGGCGCGATCGCGGGACCGCGGCTGCTGGAACACCTGGTGGACGTCGTCCTGTCCTTCGAGGGCGACCGTCACGCACGCCTGCGCCTCGTACGAGGGGTCAAGAACCGCTACGGCACGACGGACGAGGTCGGCTGCTTCGAGCTGCACGACGAGGGGATCACGGGCCTCGCCGACCCGAGCGGCCTGTTCCTGACCCGCCGCGCCGAGCCGGTCCCGGGCACCTGCCTGACCGTCACCCTGGAGGGCCGCCGCCCCCTGGTCGCCGAGGTCCAGGCGCTCACGGTCGACTCGCAGATCCCCTCCCCCCGTCGTACGACGTCCGGTCTGGAGACCTCCCGCGTCTCGATGATGCTGGCCGTTCTGGAGCAGCGCGGCCGGATCACCTCGCTCGGAAAGCGGGACATCTACTCGGCGACGGTCGGCGGTGTGAAGCTCTCCGAGCCCGCCGCGGACCTCGCGATCGCCCTCGCGCTCGCGTCCGCGGCGAGCGACACCCCGCTGCCCAAGAACCTTGTCGCGATCGGCGAAGTCGGCCTCGCGGGCGAGGTCAGACGGGTCACGGGGGTCCAGCGGCGACTGGCCGAAGCCCACCGTCTGGGCTTCACACACGCCCTCGTACCGACCGACCCGGGCAAGATCCCTCCCGGTATGAAGGTCCTGGAAGTCGCCGACATGGGCGACGCGCTGCGGGTCCTTCCGCGCTCCCGTCGTCGAGAGGCCCCACGGGAGGACGAAGACCGCCGGTAGACTTTGCCCAGGTCTCGCCCGTCCGTACGAACAGAGGGCGACCGGAAACCTGCGACCGGAGGAGTTCAGTGGCAGCCAACGACCGGGCAGCAGCTCCCGGAAAGTCCGGTGGGAGCTCCGGTGCCGATGGCCTGATGCGCGCCTCACTGAGCGCCGTGGCACCCGGCACGTCGCTGCGCGACGGGCTTGAGCGGATTCTCCGCGGCAACACCGGTGGTCTCATCGTGCTCGGCTGGGACAAGACCGTCGAGTCGATGTGCACGGGCGGTTTCGTCCTGGACGTCGACTTCTCGGCGACCCGCCTGCGCGAGCTGTGCAAACTCGACGGCGGCATCGTTGTCGACAAGGACATCACCAAGATCCTTCGGGCGGGCGTGCAGCTGGTGCCCGACCCGACCATCCCCACCGAGGAGACGGGCACCCGGCACCGCACCGCGGACCGCGTCTCCAAGCAGGTCGGCTTCCCCGTCGTCTCGGTCTCTCAGTCGATGCGCCTGATCGCGCTGTACGTCGACGGTCAGCGCCGCGTCCTGGAGGACTCCGCCGCGATCCTCTCCCGCGCCAACCAGGCCCTCGCGACCCTGGAGCGCTACAAGCTCCGCCTCGACGAGGTCGCGGGCACGCTGTCCGCCCTGGAGATCGAGGACCTGGTCACCGTCCGGGACGTGTCGGCGGTCGCCCAGCGCCTCGAAATGGTGCGCCGGATCGCCACCGAGATCGCCGAGTACGTGGTCGAGCTGGGCACCGACGGACGGCTTCTCGCCCTCCAGCTGGACGAGTTGATCGCCGGGGTGGAGCCCGAGCGTGAACTCGTCGTACGGGACTATGTGCCCGAGCCGACCGCGAAGCGCTCCCGCACGGTCGACGAGGCCCTCTTCGAGCTGGACGCGCTGACCCACGCGGAGCTCCTCGAACTCTCCACCGTGGCCCGCGCGTTGGGCTACACCGGCTCCCCCGAGGCGCTCGACTCCGCGGTCTCGCCGCGCGGTTTCCGCCTCCTCGCCAAGGTGCCGAGGCTTCCCGGCGCGATCATCGACCGTCTCGTCGAGCACTTCGGCGGCCTGCAGAAGCTGCTCGCCGCCAGCGTGGACGACCTGCAGACCGTCGACGGGGTCGGGGAGGCGCGGGCACGGAGCGTGCGCGAGGGGTTGTCGCGGTTGGCGGAGTCCTCGATTCTCGAGCGTTACGTGTAGCCTCGGCAGTTTTTCGAGGGATTTGGGGTTCGTTGCCCGGAGGGGCGCCCGGAGTGGGTGGGAAGACCCCGGGCGCCCCTTTGCTCTGCTCAGCCACCCGGCGCGGGTGCTGGGCGGGGGTGGGTCACACAACCCGGCGCTGACGAGGCGCCGCCTGCGCCCACCCGTGCCGCCTGGGGGTCCCCCCACGCCCTTAAGGCAGTGGGGGAGGCACGATTGCCCGCAGGTGAGCGACTCGTCTGCCGGGTGGGTCCTTCAGTCCTTCGCCAGTACAAAAGACGCCCGGGCCTTGGTGAGGCCGGGGGCCTTGGCTTCGACCAAGTACGTGCCTGCGGTGGCGGAACCGGCCGGCGGGGTGGCGCACTCGGGGGCGCTGGGCTTGCGGTCCCACCTTACGGTGTAGGTGATCTGGCTGCCGGCCGGGACGCGGAGGAGGACCGCGGAGGCGCTCGTGGGGCAGTCGTCGGACGACCAGTACGCGTCGTCGCCGCCGGCCTGAGTGACCGTCACCACCGCGTTCTTCGGGCCGAAGTCGACCTTGCAGTCACTGCCGCCGGTGTTCTTGGCGACCAGTTGCAGAGTGGGCTTCTCATCGGGCGCGTACGTATTGCGCACGCTGCGCAGCGTCAACTTCACCGCTCCCGCGGTGCAGTTGGGGACGCTGGACCCGGCCGGAAGCTGATCCGCGGATCCGCCCCCACTCGTGGACCCGCCGCCCGAACCACCGGACCCGGAACCGGAGCCGGACCCACCGTCGTCGCCCGACCCACCCGTCCCGCCACCAGACCCGGACCCGGCCCCGCCGGAGCCACTCCCACTCCCGCTCGACTCGTCACGCCCGCCCGGGTGTTGACTGATCGCCGGCCCCGAACTGGAGGGCCCAGGAGTGATCGTCTGCGCGGGGTTCTTCCCATTGGAACCGTCCGCGCCGTTCTTCCCACCTCCGCCGCCGGAGCCGACCACCCAGACGATGAGCAGCGCCAACAGCGCCACCATGGACAGCAGAACGGCCCTCCGTCGCCAGTAGATGGTGGAGGGAAGCGGCCCGACCGGATTGCGCATAGATCCCACGGCGCAAACTGTACGAGAGATCCACCCCTTCCCTCGCCCCACCCGCCGCCCTGGCCCTCAACTTTTCCGGATCATCATCCTGGCGAAGCCCGTTGGGGATGAACAGGCATGCGTTCTCGGCCACTCACAGCGACCGACGCGGATGCGGGCGGATGTACCGGCGCGGCCCCGGCCCACCCCCGACGCACAGCGAATCCCGTCCGGCCGCAAGGCGACCGCCCCGCCGCCACCCCCACCATGGCAGGATCGAGAAGCCATGACTGCACCAGCGAACCCCAGCGCCCGCACCACGCCCACCACCCCCGGCGAGACCCTCCACCCCCCGGTCATCGCATGGTTCGACGAACACGCCCGAGACCTCCCCTGGCGCCACCCCGAAGCCGGCCCCTGGGGCGTGATGGTCAGCGAGTTCATGCTCCAGCAGACGCCGGTCAACCGTGTACTCCCCGTCTACGAGCAGTGGCTGGCCCGCTGGCCGCGCCCCGCCGACCTGGCCAAGGAGGCACCGGGCGAGGCCGTCCGCGCCTGGGGCCGGCTCGGCTACCCGCGCCGCGCCCTGCGCCTGCACGGCGCCGCGGTGGCCATAACGGAACGGCACGGCGGCGACGTACCCACCGACCACGCGCAGCTGCTCGCACTGCCCGGCATCGGCGAGTACACGGCCGCGGCGGTGGCCTCCTTCGCGTACGGCCAGCGCCACGCCGTACTCGACACCAACGTCCGCCGCGTCCTCGCCCGCGCGGTCACCGGCGTCCAGTACCCGCCGAACGCCACCACCGCAGCCGAGCGCAAGCTCGCCCGCGCCCTGCTCCCCGACGACGAGGGGACGGCGTCGCGCTGGGCCGCCGCGTCCATGGAGCTCGGCGCGCTGGTCTGCACGGCGAAGAACGAGACCTGCCACCGTTGCCCGATCGCCGTGCAGTGCGCCTGGCGGCTGGCCGGGAAGCCGGACCACGACGGGCCGCCGCGGCGCGGTCAGACGTACGCCGGCACGGACCGCCAGGTCCGCGGCAAGCTCCTCGCCGTACTCAGGGAGGCGGTCACCCCGATCCCGCAGGCCGAGCTGGACGACGTATGGGACGAACCGGTGCAGCGGGCAAGGGCGTTGGACGGTCTCGTCGCGGACGGTCTCGTGGAACCGCTCCCCGACGGCCTGTACCGACTCCCCCTCACCTGACAGAGCACCCGACAGAACAACCCATTCCAGACGTATACCCACGCCGCCTTACCCACGCCCTACGTCCGTTACACAACCGACGGACAGCCGAGTGCTTGCCGAAGGCTGGCTCGGACAACGCCGTGACAACCCCTCCGTAGCTTCATTGCCGTACCGCAGGGACAGCCGCGACACAGCGGATCGACAGCGGTTCACGGGCAGCACAGCAACACAGGCAGATGGACCCGACAGCAGGCGGCAGGAAGCAGCAGGCAGGTCGGAAACGGGGATGGAGGCGGTTGATCATGGCGCACGGCGAGGTGCTCGAATTCGAGGAGTACGTCCGCACTCGGCAGGACGCGTTGCTGCGCAGTGCCCGCCGCCTGGTCCCCGACCCGGTCGACGCCCAGGACCTCCTCCAGACCGCGCTCGTACGGACGTACGGCCGCTGGGACGGCATCGCGGACAAGCGCCTGGCCGACGCCTACCTCCGCCGCGTCATGATCAACACGCGGACCGAGTGGTGGCGGGCGCGGAAGCTCGAGGAGGTTCCGACCGAGCAGCTGCCCGACGCGAGCGTCGAGGACTCGACCGAGCAGCACGCCGACCGCGCCCTGCTGATGGACATCATGAAGGTGCTGGCACCGAAGCAGCGCAGTGTCGTGGTGCTGCGACACTGGGAGCAGATGTCCACGGAGGAGACGGCCGCCGCCCTCGGCATGTCGGCCGGCACGGTCAAGAGCACACTGCACCGGGCCCTGGCCCGGCTCCGCGAGGAGCTGGAGAGCCGGGACTACGAGGAGCGCGGCGCACGCGCACTCGGGGCGAGTGAGGAGCGGGAGCGTTGCGCGGCCTAGGAACACGGGCCAGACAGGTCCTGAAGGCGGGGAGTACGGCGGCGGCCGCGCTCACCGCCCTCGGCCTTTTCTCGACCGCCTGCGCCACCGGCGGAACGGGCGCCCGTGACGAGGGCCCTGCCCGCGACGCCGACGCGGTGGCCGGCGCGACGACGCCCTCGGCCTCCGCCTCGCCCAGCCTGGCCAGGAAGACCGTGGACCCGGTCGAGCTCCTCAAGCACGATCCGCAGGTCAGCGGCGCGGTCAAGAGCGATCTGAAGCCGTGCGTCGGCGACGAGTACCCGGTCGACGTGTCGTACGGGGACCTGACCGGGGGGGCTTCGAGCGACATCGTGGTCAACGTGATGACCTGCGGTGACGCGGTCGGGGTCGGCTCGTACGTGTACCGCGATCAGGGCGGCAGATACGAGAATGTCTTCAAGGCCGAGGAGCCTCCGGTCTACGCGGAGATCGACCGGGGCGACCTGGTGGTCACGCAGCAGTTGTATGAGAAGGGCGACCCGGTGTCGTATCCGTCCAGCGAAGAAGTGATCACCTACGGCTGGTCGGCGACGCACTTCATCGTGGACGCGCGGACGCGCAACGTCTACAGCAACGCGGTGGGCGGCGCCGACACGGCCACCCCCGAAGCGAACTGAGACCCGGGGCCACCAGATCCCACGACCTGAGCCCTCGACCTCTCAACCCCCGCAGACCTGAAGACTTGATGACCTGAAGACCTGAAAGCAGACGGAGCAGCCGGATGGCAGAGCAGACCCACGTCCTGTTCGTCGAGGACGACGACGTCATCCGCGAGGCCACGCAGCTCGCCCTGGAGCGCGACGGCTTCGCGGTGACCGCCATGCCCGACGGGCTGTCGGGCCTGGAGGCGTTCCGCGCCGACCGCCCCGACATCGCGCTCCTGGACGTGATGGTGCCGGGCCTCGACGGCGTCAGCCTGTGCCGCCGTATCCGCGACGAGTCGACCGTCCCGGTGATCATGCTCTCCGCGCGCGCCGACTCCATCGACGTGGTGCTGGGCCTGGAGGCGGGCGCCGACGACTACGTGACGAAGCCGTTCGACGGCGCTGTCCTGGTCGCCCGCATCCGCGCGGTGCTGCGCCGCTTCGGGCACGCCGGGGGCCCCGCGGGCGGTGCGGGCGCCGGGAACGGTCCGGAGACGGTCGACGGCGGCGTGCTCTCCTTCGGCGACGGCGACCTGGAGATCGACACCGAGGGCATGGAAGTTCGCAGGGGCGGTACGCCGGTGGCGCTCACGCCCACCGAGATGAGGCTGCTCCTGGAGTTCTCGTCCGCGCCCGGTACGGTACTGAGCCGCGACAAGCTGCTCGAACGTGTGTGGGACTACGGCTGGGGCGGGGACACCCGCGTCGTGGACGTCCATGTGCAGCGGCTGCGCACGAAGATCGGCCAGGACCGGATCGAGACGGTCCGCGGCTTCGGCTACAAGTTGAAGGCCTGAGCAGGGGTATGCGGGGGATTTTTCAGCGCCTGGTTCCGGGCGGCCGTACGAGATTCAGCGACCACACAGGTGCCACGGGTACCGCAGGTGCGGCAGGGGCCCTCGGCGCCATAGGTGCCACAGGCATCCGCACCGGCATCCGGTGGAAGCTCAGCGCCGCGATCGCGCTGGTCGGCGCGCTGGTGGCGATCGCGCTCAGTCTGGTCGTGCACAACGCGGCACGCGTCTCGATGCTCGACAACTCGCGCGACCTGGCGGACGAGCGCATCCAGGTCGCGCAGCGCGTCTACGACTCGGGCCGGACGCAGACCAACTTCGGCCAGAACTTCGGGGTGAAGGTCGACGACCCGGCCATCCCGCGGGACCTGCTGCTGAAGGTCTCGCAGGGGCGGCGGGCCACGTTCATCGCCGAGGGACGGCACGGCGTACCCGACATCTGGGCCGCCGTACCGCTGAAGGACGGCCGGGTGCTGTCGCTGCACACCCGGTTCACCGACCGCAGCACGACCGTGATGAGCGACCTCGACCAGGCGCTGATCATCGGCTCGATCGCGGTCGTCTTCGGCGGCTGCGCACTCGGCGTGCTCATCGGCGGCCAGCTGTCGCGGCGGCTGCGCAAGGCCGCGGCGGCGGCGAACCAGGTCGCCATGGGCGACACCGACGTCCGCGTACGGGACGCCATCGGCGGTGTCGTGCGGGACGAGACCGACGACCTCGCGCGGGCCGTCGACGCGATGGCGGACGCGCTCCAGCAGCGCATCGAGGCCGAACGCCGGGTCACCGCGGACATCGCGCACGAGCTGCGCACCCCGGTCACCGGGCTGCTCACCGCGGCGGAACTGCTGCCTCCCGGCCGCCCGACGGAGCTCGTACGAGACCGGGCACAGGCCATGCGGACCCTCGTGGAGGACGTCCTGGAGGTCGCGCGCCTCGACGGCGCCTCCGAGCGGGCCGAGTTGCAGGACATCATGCTGGGCGAGTTCGTCGCACGGCGCGTGGTCGCGAAGGACCCCGCCATCGAGGTGCGCGTGGTGCACGAGTCGGAGGTCACGACGGACCCCCGGCGCCTGGAGCGCGTGCTGTTCAACCTCCTCGCGAACGCCGCGCGGCACGGCAAGCCGCCGATCGAGGTCTCCGTCGAGGGCCGCGTGATCCGCGTACGCGACCACGGTCCCGGCTTCCCCGAGGAACTCCTCGCCGACGGCCCGAGCCGCTTCCGTACGGGCAGCAGTGACCGCTCGGGCCACGGGCACGGACTGGGGCTCACCATCGCGGCGGGCCAGGCGCGGGTGCTGGGCGCCCGGCTGACCTTCCGCAACATCCGGCCCGCGGGCGCACCGGAGGATGTGCCCGCCGAGGGCGCGGTCGCGGTGCTGTGGCTGCCGGAGCACGCGCCCACGAACACAGGCAGCTACCCGATGCTGCCGACGAAGGGCAGCTGAGCCGTACGCAGGAGAAGGCCCCCGGGGCGGACAACGCCGGGGGCCTTCGGTCAGGAAGTGGTCGGACCCAGAGGTCAGACCCCTTCGGTCACGGTCTCCTTCGACGCCGAGGCGGTCGCCGAGCCGGCGCCCGAGCCGGTCTTCCCCTCGGTCCCCGCGTCGCCCGCCGCGTCCTCGGCCGGCTTCGGTGCGGCGCCCCGCAGCGGGACCTCCTTGACGAACAGCGAGGCGGCCAGCGCGATCAGCGCGATGACGGACCCCAGCAGGAACGCGGAGTGCGTGCCGCTGGACACCGCGTGCTTGTAGGCGTCCTGGGCCGCCTCGGGCAGCTTGGCCATGCTCGCCGCGTCCAGCTGCGCGGACTTCTCGGTGATCTTGGAGCCCAGCGCACCGGCGCGCTCACTCATGACGCCCTGGACCCGGTTGTTGAACAGCGCGCCCATGATCGCGACACCGAAGGACGAGCCGAGGGTACGGAACAGGGTCGTGGACGAGGACGCGACGCCCATGTCCTTCATCTCGACGCTGTTCTGCGCGACCAGCATGGTGATCTGCATCAGGCAGCCCATGCCGGCGCCGAGGACGGCCATGTAGAGCCCCGACGTCAGCCGGGTGGTGTCGGTGTCCATCTGCGAGAGCAGGAGCAGGCCGACCGACATCAGCACACCGCCGACGATCGGGAAGACCTTGTACTTGCCGGAGTTGGTGGTGACCCGCCCCGCGACCATCGAGGTGACCAGCATCGCGCCGAGCATCGGCAGGAGCAGCAGACCGGAGTTGGTCGCGGACGCGCCCTGCACGGACTGCTGGTACAGCGGCAGGAAGAGGACTGCGCCGAACATCACGAAGCCGGTGATGAAGCCGATGACGGACATCAGCGAGAAGTTGCGGCTGCGGAAGATGTGCAGCGGCATGACCGGCTCGGCGGCCTTGGTCTGCCAGAAGAGGAAGCCGACGAGCGCGGCGACACCGATCCCGATGAGCTCCATGATCATGGCGGAGCCCCAGGCGTACTCGCTGCCGCCCCAGGTGGTGACGAGCACGATGGAGGTGATGCCGACGGTCAGCAGACCGGCGCCCAGGTAGTCGATGCGCGCCTGCGCCCGCTTCTTCGGCAGATGCAGTACGGCACTGACGGCGGCCAGCGCCACGGCGCCCAGCGGCAGGTTGATGTAGAACGACCAGCGCCAGCCGAGGTGGTCGGTGATGGTGCCGCCGACGAGCGGTCCGGCGATCATCGCGAGCGCCATCACGCCGGCCATCATGCCCTGGTACTTGCCGCGCTCCCGCGGCGGAATCAGGTCACCGATGATCGCCATGACGCCCACCATCAGACCGCCGGCACCGAGCCCCTGGATGGCGCGGAAGCCGATGAGCTGGCCCATGTCCTGGGCCATGCCGCTGAGCGCGGACCCGATCAGGAAGATCACGATCGAGGTGAGGAAGGCGCCCTTGCGCCCGTACATGTCGCCGATCTTGCCCCAGAGGGGGGTGGAGGCGGCGGTGGCGAGGGTGTACGCGGTGACGACCCACGAGAGGTGTTCGAGGCCGCCCAGTTCGCCGACGATCGTGGGCATCGCGGTGCCGACGATCATGTTGTCGAGCATGGCCAGCAGCATCGCGATCATCAGCGCGAGGACCACGACGCGCACGCTGCGCGCCGGTTTCTCCGTGTGGGCGGTCTCCACGACCGTGCCCGTTCCTGTGGTGTCCGCCATCGTTCCCACTCCCCTAGGTACATCCGGTACTTCTGCCGCCGCCGGCTACTTACTTGCCGCCCGGCTAGTTGGCTACACTGAGGGAAGATAGACCCGTAACTAGCCGGGCGTCAAGTAAGTTTTCAGGGTCTACAGCAGGCCTCTAGGCGGACTGCCGACGATCTGTCGGCGAGCGGTATCCGGGGAGCGTGAGGAGTACGAAGATGGGCGGCACCATGGACGGCACCAAGCGGCAGCGGCGCGGGGACACCCGCCAGCGCATCCAGGACGTGGCCCTCGAACTCTTCTCCGAGCAGGGCTACGAGAAGACCTCCCTGCGCGAGATCGCCGAGCATCTCGACGTCACGAAGGCGGCGCTCTACTACCACTTCAAGACCAAGGAAGAGATCCTCATCAGCCTCTTCCAGGACCTGACGCGGCCGCTGGACGAGCTGATCGACTGGGCCAAGCAGCAGCCGCACACCCTGGCGACCAAGCAGGAGGTCCTGCGCCGCTACAGCGAGGCGCTGACCGGTGCGGCCCCGCTCTTCCGCTTCATGCAGGAGAACCAGGCGACTGTGCGCGAGCTGAGCGTCGGCGAGACCTTCAAGGACCGCATGCTGGCGATGCTCGACATCATCAAGGAGCCGGAGTCTGCGCTGACCGACCAGGTCCGCTGCATCAGCGCGCTCTTCACGATGCACGCCGGCATGTTCGTCCTGAAGGACGTCGAAGGCGACCCCGAGGACAAGCGCAAGGCCGTCCTGGAGGTCGCGATCGACCTGGTGACGCAGGCGCACGGCGGCGCCTGATCAGATGCGGTCTCAGACCGTGACGCCCTTGGAGCGCAGGAAGGCGACGGGGTCGACGGCGGAGCCGTAGTTCGCGGTCGTACGGATCTCGAAGTGCAGGTGCGGCCCGCTGGAGTTCCCGGTGTTGCCGGAACGCGCGATGTGCTGCCCGGTCGCCACGACCTGGCCCACCTTCACGTCGATCCGGGACAGGTGGGCGTACTGCGAGTAGGTCCTGTTGCCGTGCTTGATCACGATGGCGTTGCCGTACGCGGATCCGTCACCGGCGCCGTTGCCGCCGGCCTTGACGACGGTGCCGCCGTGCGCGGCGACGACCTGGGTCCCGCTGGCCACGGCGTAGTCCTGCCCGGAGTGGGTGGACGACCACATGTTGCCGGCCTGCGCGAAGCTCGCGGAGAGCTTGTACTTCTTCACCGGGTCGACCCAGGAGACGACCTTCTTGGCAGCGGCCTTCTTTGCGGCCGCCTTCTTGGCAGCGGCCTTCTTGACGGCAGCCCGCTTGGCGGCGGCCTGCTTGGCGGCGGCCTGCTTCGCCGTGACGGCGGCCTTGGCCTGAGCGGCGGCCTGCGACTGCAGCGCGGTCGCCGCGGTGTCGGCGCTCGTGCTCGCGAGGGTGGTGTCGGCGGCTGACGCGACCCCGGCCCCCAGCACGACCGAGACTCCCAGTGCGCCGACCATGACGGCTGTGCGGGCACGGAGCAGGGACGTACGGGACTGGTGAGACGTAGCGCGCTTCAACATCGGGGACCTCGCGGGGACGGGGACAAGGACATGAAAACCACCCGGCGCCGGGCACTCGCCGGATGGACCATCCCTTGGTAACCCCGACCCCCGCCGACCCCCAAAACACCGATCTACGAAGCCAAGTCGTACTTCATCAGAAAACTTCCCCCTTCTTGACAGACCTCCCATCCCGTAGGGAATCCGCCCGATTTCCTCCGGAATCAAGGTTTAGCCCCACTTCGCCGCCTCGCTCCCCGGCGCCCGGCCCGCCTCTCCCGCGCCTCGCACCGGACGCCGTAACCCCTCCCGAGGTTCCAAGCAGAAGGTCCCTTTTGTCCCCACGCCGGCCTCCACTACTCGCCTTAGTAACGGACATATCGCCTGTGCGGCATGTCACCGGGCGGCAAGATCCAAGCCGCGGGAATGTGACGGCGGCTACTGCCCAACGGGGCCGCGATGGCTGCAGAAATCGCAGGTGACGGAACGAAAAAAGGGGCTGCCCCGGAACCGAAGTTCCGGGGCAGCCCCTTCAATCCTGCAAGCGAACCCTGAGGGTTACGCCTCCTTGCTCAGGTTGGGCCCAGCCCCACCCGCGGCCTGCTCGATCGGCGGGACGTCGGGGAGAGCCGACTTCTCCTCGCCGCGGAAGGTGAAGGTCTTGGCGTCGCCCTCGCCCTCCGTGTCGACGACCACGATGTGACCGGGACGCAGCTCGCCGAAGAGGATCTTCTCGGAGAGGACGTCCTCGACCTCGCGCTGGATGGTCCGGCGCAGCGGCCGGGCACCCATGACGGGGTCGTAACCCTTCTTCGCGAGGAGCGACTTGGCGGTCGGGCTGAGCTCGATGCCCATGTCCCGGTCCTTCAGCCGCTCGTCCACCTTGGCGATCATGAGGTCGACGATCTGGATGATGTCTTCCTCGGTGAGCTGGTGGAAGACCACCGTGTCGTCGACACGGTTCAGGAACTCCGGGCGGAAGTGCTGCTTCAGCTCGTCGTTGACCTTGGTCTTCATGCGCTCGTAGTTGGTCTTGACGTCACCCGAGGCCGCGAAGCCGAGGTTGAAGCCCTTGGAGATGTCCCGCGTGCCGAGGTTGGTCGTCATGATGATGACCGTGTTCTTGAAGTCCACGACCCGGCCCTGGGAGTCGGTCAGGCGACCGTCCTCCAGGATCTGCAGCAGCGAGTTGAAGATGTCCGGGTGGGCCTTCTCGACCTCGTCGAAGAGGACGACGGAGAACGGCTTGCGGCGGACCTTCTCGGTCAGCTGACCGCCCTCTTCGTAGCCCACGTAGCCGGGGGGCGAACCGAAGAGACGCGACACCGTGTGCTTCTCGCTGAACTCCGACATGTCGAGGGAGATCAGCGCGTCCTCGTCACCGAAGAGGAACTCGGCGAGGGTCTTGGACAGCTCGGTCTTACCGACACCGGACGGGCCGGCGAAGATGAACGAACCACCGGGACGCTTCGGGTCCTTGAGGCCCGCACGCGTACGACGGATCGCCTGCGAGAGCGCCTTGATGGCGTCCTTCTGGCCGATGACCCGCTTGTGGAGCTCGTCCTCCATGCGCAGCAGACGCGAGGACTCCTCCTCGGTCAGCTTGAAGACCGGGATGCCGGTGGCGGTCGCGAGGACCTCGGCGATCAGCTCGCCGTCGACCTCGGCGACGACGTCCATGTCGCCGGCCTTCCACTCCTTCTCCCGCTTGGCCTTGGCGGCCAGGAGCTGCTTCTCCTTGTCGCGGAGGGAGGCTGCCTTCTCGAAGTCCTGCGAGTCGATCGCGGACTCCTTGTCGCGGCGGACGCCGGCGATCTTCTCGTCGAACTCGCGGAGGTCCGGCGGCGCGGTCATCCGGCGGATGCGCATCCGGGAACCGGCCTCGTCGATCAGGTCGATCGCCTTGTCCGGCAGGAAGCGGTCCGAGATGTACCGGTCGGCGAGCGTGGCCGCCTGCACCAGGGCCTCGTCCGTGATGGACACGCGGTGGTGCGCCTCGTAGCGGTCGCGCAGGCCCTTGAGGATCTCGATCGTGTGGGGGAGGGAAGGCTCCGCCACCTGGATCGGCTGGAAGCGGCGCTCGAGGGCCGCGTCCTTCTCGAGGTGCTTGCGGTACTCGTCGAGCGTGGTCGCACCGATGGTCTGCAGCTCGCCTCGCGCCAGCATGGGCTTGAGGATCGAGGCCGCGTCGATGGCGCCCTCGGCGGCACCCGCACCGACCAGCGTGTGCAGCTCGTCGATGAACAGGATGATGTCGCCGCGGGTGCGGATCTCCTTGAGGACCTTCTTCAGGCGCTCCTCGAAGTCACCGCGGTAGCGGGAGCCGGCGACCAGCGCGCCGAGGTCCAGGGTGTAGAGGTGCTTGTCCTTGAGGGTCTCGGGCACCTCGCCCTTGACGATGGCCTGCGCCAGGCCCTCGACGACGGCGGTCTTGCCGACGCCGGGCTCGCCGATGAGGACCGGGTTGTTCTTCGTACGGCGGGACAGCACCTGCATGACCCGCTCGATCTCCTTCTCGCGCCCGATGACCGGGTCGAGCTTGGACTCACGAGCGGCCTGGGTGAGGTTCCGGCCGAACTGGTCGAGGACCAGGGACGTCGAGGGGGTGCCCTCGGCAGGGCCGCCCGCGGTGGCGGTCTCCTTGCCCTGGTATCCGGAGAGCAGCTGGATGACCTGCTGCCGCACCCGGTTGAGATCGGCGCCCAGCTTGACCAGGACCTGGGCGGCGACGCCCTCGCCCTCACGGATCAGGCCGAGCAGGATGTGCTCCGTGCCGATGTAGTTGTGGCCCAGCTGAAGGGCCTCGCGGAGCGACAGCTCCAGGACCTTCTTGGCACGGGGGGTGAAGGGGATGTGCCCGGACGGGGCCTGCTGCCCCTGCCCGATGATCTCCTCCACCTGCTGGCGGACCGCCTCGAGCGAAATCCCGAGGCTCTCCAGGGCCTTAGCGGCGACACCCTCACCCTCGTGGATCAGGCCCAGGAGGATGTGCTCGGTGCCGATGTAGTTGTGGTTGAGCATCCGGGCTTCTTCCTGAGCCAGGACGACAACCCGCCGCGCGCGGTCGGTGAACCTCTCGAACATCGTTAATCGCTCCTCAGAGCGGTCAGGCAGTAAGGGGACGCTCCCCTCCCTGTCCTTCCGCAGCTTAGTCCCGCAAGCGGGGACCGCTCATTCCAACTGCCGACACCGTCCTTGGCCTCCTGACCCCGAACGCCGACATATGCTCCAACCTGATGGTGCGAGACGATGTTCCCGCAGGCCAGGCAGATACCCTCACCATCTGTACGCCGATGGCGAACGCGAGATGCCCGAGCCATGCGTGTCGCCCCTCCCACTAGGGATGTCTTACCCGCACGCACTGACACTCCATGCCGCGCGCACCGGTTCCCTCCGCTATGGGCGAACAACCTTGCGCTGCCCCACACCCCCGAACGCCCCTCTTTTCCGCACTCTTCGCATTCACTGGGGCACCCAGCGTAACTCCGGAGCCATTCTCGCGGTTGCTCCTGGCATGGTTCCCACGGGCCCTACCGTCCCTCTCCCCCGTAGTCCGCTCGACACGGGCGATCCCGTACGGCACTGGTACGAGAACGCGCTGGGCTGGGCGACCGTTCCCGGGCATCCCGGAAATCCAGGACATTCTGTGGAATTGGTGACAGGGCTCCGCTTCGACGTCCTGGACGTGCCGGCGGAGGCGGGCTTCGCGGCGCTGCGGCATCTCGGCCCCACATCTCCAGTGGTTCTCCACGGAGACCGGATGCGGGTTCTGGCTGCGGCGGGCAGCGCGGACGAACTGCCGGGGCTGCTCGACTGGCTGGAGTGGGGCACTCTCGCGCTGGATCTCAGAGGGATCGGCGCGGACGGAAGCACGGCGGCTCCCCTGCCACCGGGCCCGGACGGTTCACGGGCAGGCTTGCGAGCCGCTTTCCCGGCCGGCTCCCACCGTGCGCCGGCCGGCCCCTGCGGGTCGCAGGGGGCCGCCGTATGGCTGCGGCCCCCCGAGCCGGGGCGCGAGGTCGAACCCTCGCTGCCGACACTGTCGGCCGTAGGGGGCGTTGGGGGCGCCCCCGACCTCGTACGACTTGTGGACACGATGGCAACGCAGTGCCATCGGATTCGACTGCGGCGCGTGAGCGCTCAGCCGTTGGCCTTCTCGTAGGCCTCGCGAATGGACGCGGGAACGCGGCCACGGTCGTTGACCTCGTAACCGTTCTCCTTCGCCCAGGCACGGATCTGCGCGGTGTCCTGGCTGCCACCGGAAGTGGCGCGCGCCTTTCCGCGTCCGCCCGAAGAGCGACCTCCGGTACGACGACCACCCTTCACGTAGGGCTCGAGAAGGCCACGGAGCTTGTCCGCATTGGCGGTCGTGAGATCGATCTCGTACGTCTTGCCGTCCAGCGCGAACGTCACGGTCTCGTCCGCCTCGCCACCGTCGAGGTCGTCGACAAGAAGGACCTGAACCTTCTGTGCCACCGGATTTCCTTTCATCGATAACTTGAGGGCCGAGGTCTGCGGCGTCTGCCGCTGTTTCGCGTCCCCTGTTATATGCAGTACTGCAGTACGTCGGAAAGCAAACCGCTTTTGCTGGAAAAACACAAACCCCTGGGGGAGACTCATCCGCCTCGGGAAGACCGGAAACGTGCGCGTTTCGGACATAGGGAACCTGGGCATGGAGCTCCGCGGGAATAGCCGGCGGCGATCACAGATGCAGAAGCATCCGGCTGTTGCCCAAGGTGTTCGGTTTCACCCGTTCGAGACCGAGGAACTCTGCCACGCCCTCGTCATAGGAACGCAGCAGCTCGGCGTAGACATCGGTGTCAACAGGTGTCTCACCGATCTCCACGAAGCCGTGCTTCGCGAAGAAGTCCACTTCGAAGGTCAGACAGAAAACCCTGCGAACACCGAGCCAGCGGGCGGTCTGCAGCAACTTCTCCAGCAACTGATGACCCACGCCGGCGCCCTTGAGCGCGGGGTTCACCGCGAGAGTGCGGACTTCCGCGAGGTCTTCCCACATCACATGCAGTGCGCCGCAGCCGACCACCTCTGCGTTGTCGTCCCGTTCCGCGACCCAGAACTCCTGGATGTCCTCGTAAAGCGTCACCGTTGCTTTGTCGAGGAGGATGCGGCGGCGGACGTTCGCGTCAAGGAGGCGGCGCACGGCCGCGACATCGCCGGTCCTGGCCCGTCGGACGGTGACGGCTTTTGCGGTGGCTTCGCGACTCTCCGCGGGAAGCGCCGGGGGAAGCTCTGACGGAAGCTCTGCGGGATGCTCTGCTGCCATGTGCGGACGCTATCGCCCGGTGTCGTCCTGGGCCGAGGCGGGGTTCTCCTCGGGGCGATCGGGGGTTCCCCGTGTTTCGGTCGCTTCGGGCCCTTGCACCATGCGTACGGCGTCGGTCAGAGCCTGCCGCTGTTCCTCACTCATCATCCCGAAGAAGGCGACGAGAGCGGCCGCGGGGTTGTCACTCTGCGACCAGGCGTCGTTCATCAGCGCGGCGGCGTAGGCGGCCCTGGTGGAGACCGCCTCATATCGATAGGCCCGGCCTTCCGCTTCGCGGCGTACCCAGCCCTTCTGATGGAGATTGTCCAAAACGGTCATCACCGTGGTGTACGCGATGGACCGTTCCTGCTGAAGGTCTTCCAGGACTTCTCGAACGGTCACCGGGCGGTTCCACTTCCACACCCGTGTCATGACCGAGTCTTCGAGTTCTCCCAATGGGCGAGGCACGCTCAGAACAATAGTGGGAGATGTCACTAATGGCGTGGCGGACGTGCGCTTTCGCGAGCAAACAGGAACAAAAAGGGCGTACGACTCGGAAAACGTGAGTCGTACGCCGGTGGGGCGGTGCGCGGGGGAGGCGGAGTGGCCGTGCGGTCCTGCGGTCCTCAGGTGTCGCTGTCGCCGGAGGCCTGGCGGGTGTGCTCCGCGCGGCTGAGGGCCGCGTCGACGAACGCGTCCTCCTTGGCCTTGTTCGCACCGCCCTGGGTCTTCACGATCGTCACGATCAGCCCGATGAAGAACACGGCCATCACTACCGGGGGCACGAGCGCGGAGACGTAGTCCATGCCTCCAGAGTAGCTAGCCCGCCGCGAGTTGCTGCGGCGGGTTCGCCGGGGGCGGGGCCGGCTTGCGGCGGGGCGGGAAGACCTCGCCCGGGGTGGGGATGGGGCGGGGGCTCTTGACCGGGGGGCGGGAACCCGGCTCGGCGGGACGTTCCGCGGGCCTCTCCGCGGGCTTCTTGGCCGGTTCGTCGGCCGCTCGGCCACCCGGGAGGGCGAGCAGGCGCGTGCGGGACTGGGGGACGACGGGGGTGGCCGTGCGGCCCGCCAGGCGGGCGCGGACGTCCTGCTCGGCGAGGGTGCGGCAGCGGTCCAGGAGGGCCGCGGCGGTGGGGTTGCCGCGCAGGGCGCGGAGCGCGGAGAGGTCGTCGGGGTTCGGCCGGTAGCCGGTGCCGAGCGCTTCCTCCAGGAGGGCGAGGTAGCCGGCGGCGGTGCCGGGCAGGGCCGCTCGGTAGCGGGCGAGGTCGGCCAGCAGGAAGGCCCGGAGCCTGGCCCCCTCGCGGGCCGCCTCGTCGACGGACTCGGCGAGACGGAGACAGTCCTGGACGTCCTCGGCCGAGGCGGGGCGGGGGTGGAGGGCGAGGGCGAGAGCGCGACGGAGCACACGCAGCTCCTCCGCACCGAACGCCATGCCGCCGCGGGATCCGTATGGCGTGGGCATGCGGCGACGATACGCGCTAATCAGACAAAATCCGCGTTTTGCTGGCGGGGGCGCCTTGGGCCGTGTCGCCTTCGGTCCGGTGGGGGGTCGGGGCCGTGCGGTTGCTGGCGGGGGCGCCTTTCGCGGTGGGCGCCTGCCGCCGGTGGGTGGGTCGGGGCCGTGCCGGTACGTTCTGCCCGTCGCCGCGTGGGCGTACTGCCCGGGGGTGACAAATGGCGGGACTTGGCGGGCGGTCTGCTACGCGACGGGCAGGAACGTACCGGCACGGCCCCTTCCGTGCGTCCGCGACTGCGGGTGCGTGGGGGTTCGCGTGGCGCCGGCGGCGGCGGTCCGTCCTCCCTGCGGGCAATCGTGCCGCTGGGGCGGCACGGGTGGGCGCAGGCGGCGCCCCGTAAACGCCGGGCTGCGCGACCCACCCCCGCCCAGCACCCGCGCCGGGTGACTGTTCAAGCAAAGGGTGACCGGGGTTTGCCCACCCACCCCGGGCGCCCTTGGTCGAAGGGTGCCCGGGGCGGCGGTCAGGTTCGGGAGACGTTGCGTTCGTAGACCAGGCGGAGGCCGATCAGGGTGAGCCAGGGCTCGTGTTCGTCGATGGCGGAGGCCTCGCCGAGGACCATCGGAGCCAAGCCACCCGTGGCGATGACCGTGACGTCGTCCGGGTCGTCGGTGAGCTCGCGGGCCATGCGGGTCACGACCCCGTCGACCTGCCCGGCGAACCCGTAGACGATGCCCGCCTGCATGGCCTCGACGGTGTTCTTGCCGATCACGGCACGCGGACGGGCGAGTTCGATCTTGCGCAGCTGCGCGCCGCGGACGCCCAGCGCGTCGACGGAGATCTCGATGCCCGGGGCGATCACGCCGCCCACGTACTCTCCGCGCGCCGAGACCGCGTCGAACGTCGTCGCCGTACCGAAGTCGACGACGATCGCCGGTCCGCCGTAGAGCTCGACCGCCGCGACCGCGTTGATGATGCGGTCGGCGCCGACCTCCTTGGGGTTGTCCATGAGGATCGGGACGCCGGTCTTGATGCCGGGCTCGACGAGTATCGCCGGGACGTCGCCGTAGTAGCGGCGCGTCACCTCGCGCAGCTCGTGCAGGACCGAGGGGACGGTCGCGCAGATGGCGATGCCGTCGATGCCGTCGCCGAGTTCCTCGCCGAGCAGCGGGTGCATGCCCATCAGGCCCTGGAGGAGCACGGCGAGTTCGTCCGCCGTGCGGCGGGCGTCCGTGGAGATGCGCCAGTGTTCGACGATCTCGTCGCCGTCGAAGAGGCCGAGGACGGTGTGCGTGTTGCCCACGTCGATGGTCAGCAGCATGACCGCGTTACTCCGCAGCTCGCAGGTCGAGGCCGATGTCCAGGATCGGCGCGGAGTGGGTCAGTGCGCCGACGGCGAGGTAGTCGACGCCCGTCTTCGCATACGCCTCGGCGTTGCCGAGGGTGAGGCGGCCGGATGCCTCCAGGAGGGCGCGGCCGGAGACCAGGGCGACGGCCTCCTCGCACTCGGCGGGCGTGAAGTTGTCCAGGAGGATCAGGTCGGCGCCCGCGTCCACGACCTCGCGCAGCTGGTGCAGGGTGTCGACCTCGACCTCGATCGGCAGGTCGGGGAAGAGCTCGCGGACCGCCTTGAAGGCCTGGGCGACACCGCCCGCGGCGACCACGTGGTTGTCCTTGACCAGGGCCGCGTCCGACAGGGACATGCGGTGGTTGACGCCGCCGCCGCACCGTACGGCGAACTTCTCCAGGGAGCGCAGGCCCGGTGTCGTCTTGCGGGTGTCGCGGACGCGGGCCTTGGTGCCCTCCAGAAGGTCCGTCCACGCGCGCGTGGCCGTCGCGATGCCGGAGAGGCGGCACAGGAGGTTGAGCGCGCTGCGCTCGGCCGTCAGGAGGTCGCGGGTGAGCGTGGTGACCGAGAGGAGCTTCTGGCCGGCTTCCACGCGGTCGCCGTCCTCCACGTGCCGCTCCACCTCGAACTCGTCCGTGCAGACGACCGAGATGACGGCCTCGGCGACGCGCAGACCTGCGACGACGCCCGCCTCTCGGGCGGTGAAGTCGGCGGTCGCGACGGCGTCCTCGGGGATCGTCGCGACGGTCGTGACGTCCACGCCGTGGTCGAGGTCCTCCTGGATGGCCACGTTCGCGATGTCCTCGACCTCGAGGGGGTCGAGCCCGGCGTCGGCGAGCAGCTGGGCGAGCGCGGGGTCGAGGCCGCACTCCAGGTACGCCTCGTCCGGGTCGGCGCCGCAGCCGCAGCCGTCGCCGCAGCCGCCGCTCTGGGCGAGGGGAAGGTCGGGGGTGCTCACGTCTGTCACTGCTCCTGAAGGGGCTGCCGGGTCGGGGGGAAGTCTGCGGTATCCGTGGGGTGCACGGCGAGGGTGCGGTCGGGATTCAGCCGTACGACGATGTGGCGCCGCCAGGCCGTGTCGTCCCGGTCGGCGTGGTCCTCGCGCCAGTGGCAGCCGCGGGTCTCCTCGCGCTGCCGGGCGGCGGCGACCAGGACGCGGGCCACGCACAGGAGGTTGGTGGCCTCCCAGGTGTCGACGCCGGGTTCGGCCGTCTTGCCGTTCTCGTCGAGGGCGTCGCGCGCGTCCGTGTGCAGCCGCTGGAGGCGGTCGGCGGCTTGCGTGAGCGACTCGGCGGAGCGCAGGACCCCCGCGCCGTCCGTCACGATCCGCTGGATCGCGAACCGCGCCTCGGGGGCGAGCAGCGGGTGCGCGGGCTTCTCGGGGTGCGGGACGGGCACGGGCACGCGCGTGTGGAGGCCGTTCTCCGCGTGGCTCTCCGCGATGTCGGCGGCGATGCGCTCGGCGTAGACCAGTCCCTCCAGGAGGGAGTTGGAGGCGAGCCGGTTGGCGCCGTGGACGCCTGTGCAGGCGACCTCGCCGCACGCGTACAGGCCGGGCACGGTCGTGCGGCCCCGGGAGTCCGTGCGGACGCCGCCGGAGGCGTGGTGGGCGGCCGGGGCTACCGGGATGGGCTCGGTGACCGGGTCGATGCCGTTCGCCCGGCAGGCGGCGAGGATCGTCGGGAAGCGGTGCTCCCACATGTCGGCGCCGAAGTGGCGGGCGTCGAGGAACATGTGCTCGGCGTCCTGCTCCTGCATACGGCGCATGATGCCCTTGGCGACGATGTCGCGGGGCGCCAGCTCGGCCAGCTCGTGCTGTCCGACCATGAAGCGCACGCCGTCGGCGTCGACCAGGTGGGCGCCCTCGCCGCGTACCGCCTCGGAGACCAGCGGCTGCTGGCCCTCGGCGTCCGTGCCGAGGAACAGCACGGTCGGGTGGAACTGGACGAACTCGAGGTCGGAGACCTCGGCGCCCGCGCGCAGGGCGAGCGCCACGCCGTCTCCGGTGGATACGGAGGGGTTGGTGGTCGCGGAGAAGACCTGGCCCATGCCGCCGGTGGCGAGGACCACGGCGGGGGCGTGCACGGCGCCCACGCCGTCGTGCTGGCCCTCTCCCATGACGTGCAGGGTGACGCCCGCGGTGCGGCCGTCGGCGTCCGTGAGCAGGTCGAGGACGAGCGCGTTCTCGACCGTGCGCAGGCCACGCGCGCGTACCGCCTCGACAAGGGCCCGGGAGATCTCGGCGCCCGTCGCGTCGCCGCCCGCGTGCGCGATACGGCGGCGGTGGTGGCCGCCCTCGCGGGTGAGGGCGAGGTCGCCCTCCTCGGACTCGTCGAAGTGGGCGCCGGTCGCGATGAGGCGGCGTACGGCGTCGGGGCCCTCGGTGACGAGGATGCGTACGGCCTCCTCGTCGCACAGGCCCGCGCCGGCGACCAGGGTGTCGTCGAGGTGCTGTTCGGGGGTGTCGCCCTCGCCGAGGGCCGCGGCGATGCCGCCCTGCGCCCAGCGGGTGGAGCCGTCGTCCAGGCGGGCCTTGGTGACGACGACGGTGGTGAGGCCCGCGGCCTCGCACCGGAGGGCGGCGGTCAGGCCCGCGACTCCGGAGCCCACGACCACGACGTCCGCGGTGAGGGACCAGCCGGGGGCGGGCGCGTGCAGTCGTATGCCGGTACCAGTGCTGGTACCCGTACGTGTGCCGGTCACGAGGCGGCTCCGAAGGTGAGGGGGATGTTGTCGATCAGCCGGGTCGTGCCGACCCGGGCGGCGACGGCGAGGACCGCCTCGCCGGTGAAGTCGTCCTCGATCTCGGTGAAGTCGGACGGATCGACCAGGGCCAGGTAGTCCAGGGACAGCGGCGGCTGGAGGCGGACGGCTTCGTCCAGGACGAGGCGGGCGGCCTGACGGACGCCCTGGGGGCCGCTGGGCACCGCCTTGGCCACGGCGTGGGTGTCGGCCGCCGCGCGGGACTCGCCGATGGCGCTGAGGGCCTCGGCACGCGCGTGCGTGGCGGGCACTTCGCGGGCACGGGCGCGCAGCGCCTCCTGGGCGGCGTGCCGGTCGCTGCCGGCGAACAGGGCCTGGGAGAGGGCGAGCGCGGTGCGCCGCTCCTCGGGCGAGAGGTAGCGGTTGCGGCTGGAGAGGGCGAGCCCGTCCTCCTCGCGGACGGTGGGCACGCCGACGATCTCCACGCCGAAGTTCAGGTCGCGCACCATCCGCCGGATCAGGGCGAGCTGCTGGGCGTCCTTCTGCCCGTACAGCGCCACGTCGGGGCGGGTGAGGTGCAGCAGCTTGGCCACGACGGTGAGCATGCCGTCGAAGTGGCCGGGGCGGACGGCTCCTTCGAGGCGTTCGCCCATGGGGCCCGCGCTGATGCGCACCTGGGGCTCACCGCCCGGGTAGACCTCGTCCGCCGAGGGAGCGAACACGACGTCCGCGCCCGCCAGTTCGGCGATCTTGAGGTCGGCGTCGAGGGTGCGCGGGTAGCGGTCGAGGTCCTCGCCCTTGCCGAACTGGAGCGGGTTCACGAAGACGGTGACGACGACCTCGCCGTCGGGCCCGGCGATCTCGCGGGCGTCGCGGATCAGCGTGGCGTGGCCCTCGTGCAGGGCGCCCATGGTCATGACGACGGCGCGGCGGCCGCCCCGTACGCGCGCGTGCAGCTCGTCGGCGGTGCGCAGGAGGGTGGTGGTCATCCGGCGTCTCCCTCGGTGCCGTGGGCGAGGACTCCGAGGAGGTCCTCGGCGAGTTCGGGCTTGAGCAGCCCGTGGGCCAGCGCGCGGTCGGCGGTCGCGCGGGCCATCGCCAGATAGCCGGCGACGGTCCCCGGGGCGTGCTTGCGCAGCTCGGCGACGTGCGCGGCGACCGTGCCCGCGTCCCCGCGCGCGACGGGTCCGGTGAGGGCGCCGTCGCCCGACCTGAGGGCGTTGTCGAGGGCGGCACCGAGGAGCGGGCCGAGCATCCGGTCGGGGGCGTCGACGCCCGCGGCGCGCAGCAGCTCCATGGACTCGGCGACCAGGGTGACCAGGTGGTTCGCGCCGAGGGCGAGGGCCGCGTGGTAGAGCGGGCGCTTGTCCTCGGCGATCCACTCGGGCTCGCCGCCCATCTCGATCACCAGGGCCTCGGCGGCCAGGCGCAGCTCCTCGGGCGCGGTGACCCCGAAGGAGCACCCGGCCAGCCGCTGGACGTCCACGGCGGTGCCGGTGAACGTCATCGCGGGGTGCAGGGCCAGGGGCAGCGCGCCCGCCCGCAGCGCGGGGTCGAGCACGCGCGTGCCGTAGCGCCCGGAGGTGTGCACGATGAGCTGTCCGGGCCGGACGGCGCCCGTTTCGGCGAGGCCCTCGACGAGCCCGGGCAGGGCGTCGTCCGGGACGGTCAGCAGCACCAGGTCGGCGCGCTCCAGAACCCCTGCGGGGGTCACCACGGGCACGTCGGGCAGCATCTCGGCGGCGCGCCGCACGGAGGCGTCGGAGACGCCGGAGACGGCCACCGGGCGGTGCCCGGCGAGCTGGAGGGACGCGGCGAGGGCGGGGCCGACACGGCCGGCGCCGACCACGCCGACGGTGAGCCGCGCGGGGCGGTCCCTGGGGTCTGGCTGTTGGAATGTACTCACTCGACGGCGGCCTTCCCGTTCCAGTCCGCTCGGGGTACCGGACGATGTACCGGACGATTTCTCGTCATGTTAACGCGATTGGTTCGAGGGCCGGTCGGTTGTCCACAGGCTGTGGGTATTCACACGGCCCCTGGAGCGGAAATGGGATGCCCGGCCGGGGGCGCTCGCGACATGATCCGCAGATGAGCGATACGGGTGAGCAGGCTCCGGAAACAGCGGCTTCGGAAGACACCGCTTCGGACACGGCTTCACAGGACATGGCCGAGCAGAAGCGGAAGCGGCGGCTGGCCGCCCGGCGGAACGCGGAGCGGGTGCTGTGGCGGCCCCCGTTCCTGAACACCGTGCGCGAGCGGATGGCGTGGCTGAACGAGGCGGCGGAGGGCGTCTACGACCTCGACGAACCGTCCGACATCTACGGCGGCGGAATCGTCGAGACCCTGGAGGAGCGCGTCGCGGCCCTGCTCGGCAAGGAGGCGGCCGTCTTCTTCCCGACCGGCACGATGGCCCAGCAGGTCGCCCTGCGCTGCTGGGCGGGCCGCACCGGCAACCCGACGGTGGCGATGCACGCGCTCAGCCACCCGGAGACGTACGAACGTCATGCCTTCAGCCAGGTCAGCGGGCTGCGCCCGGTCCGTGTGACCGGTGAGCCCCGGCTGCCGACCGCCGACGAGGTGCGCGACTTCGAGGAGCCCTTCGGGGCGCTGCTGCTCGAACTGCCGCTCAGGGACGCCGGTTTCGTGCTGCCCTCCTGGGAGGAGCTCGAAGAGGTCGCCGAGGCGGCACGCGCGCGGGACGCCGTGGTGCACTTCGACGGGGCCCGGCTGTGGGAGTGCACCACGCACTTCGGCCGCCCCGTGGACGAGATCGCGGGCCTCGCGGACAGCGTCTACGTGTCGTTCTACAAGTCGCTCAAGGGCTTCGGCGGCGCGGCGGTCGCAGGACCCAAGGCTCTGGTGGACGAGGCGAAGACCTGGCGGCACCGCTACGGAGGCCAGCTCTTCCAGCAGTTCCCGACGGCCCTGGCCGCCCTCATCGGCCTGGAGCGGGACCTGCCCCGGCTGCCGGAGTACGTGGCCCACGCGCGCGTGGTCGCCGCCGCGCTGCGCGAGGGGTTCACGGAGGCCGGGCTCCCGTGGGTGCGCGTGCACCCGGAGGAGCCGCACACCCACCAGTTCCAGGTCTGGCTGCCGTACGAGCCCGACGTCCTCATGGACGCCGGGGTGGCGCAGGCCGAGGAGACGAAGGTCGGCCTCTTCCCGCAGTGGTGGGACCGGGGCGGGCCCGGTCTGGCGTTCACCGAGGTCACGGTCGCGGACCCGGGTCTGGAGTGGACGGCCGAGGACGTGAAAGCCGCGGTCGCGGACTTCGTACGGCGGCTGCCCGGCAGAAGCTGAATGCCTGTGCGTCAGCAGCTGGGGCGCGGGCGGCCGTGCAGCCACCGGGCCAGGGCCGCCCGTATCCGCCCGTGGGCCGGACGGCCCGCCAGGACGGCCCGGAACTGCCGGTGCTCGCGCAGCTCCCGGGCGACCTGCCAGTCGTGGGCGCCGGGCGCGGGAGGGGCGGCCTCGCCGTGCTGCCGGGCCCGGTAGGTGTCGAGGAGGTACTGCTGGGTGATGCTCATGGCGAATCGCCTCTCGGAACGGGAAACAGCACGGGAAACGAGATCCGGAAGGCCCCGCGGTCTGCCCCGGTTCTCATCCCAGACTGCGCCCGTCGCGAGCAGAAGTCGCCTCGATTGACGGCCGCCGTCAATCGGGGACGGCGTTGTCAGTGGCGGGGTGCACCATGAGGTCATGAGCGTGCACATCGACATCACCGGGCTGCGGAAGGAGCAGATCACCTTCGTGCCGTCGCCCCTGGCCGAGCTGGGGATGGCGCTGCACGCGCTGTCCGAGTCCGGGCACCACCCCGGGCTCCAGGGCTGGGCGACCGGGGTGACCGCCCGGCTCGACCCGCACCTCGCCGACCGGATGTGCGAGGCGGACTTCCTGTGGCGTACGACGTTCTCGGACCTGTTCCTGCCCTGCGCGGGCATCCCGGGCGGGCCCGTGCCCCCGGGCGCCACGCTCGCCGAGGACCTGGACCTGCTGGACAAGCTGACGGACGAGCAGTTCGTGGACGGGGCGCTCGAGTTCACCTGCGCCCTCGCCTACGACTCGCACGGGCCCGACGCGCTCTCCGACCCCGAGGTGCGCAAGCGGGCGCTGGACCTGGCCGCCTCGCGCGGCCCGCAGCAGGTGCGGTTCACCCGGCGGCTGCTGGAGGACCCGCCGAGCGTCCGGGCCTGGCTGCGGCAGTTCCTGGAGGACTGCGACGAGGCCTTCTTCGCCGAGGCCTGGTCGCGGCTGCGCCACCAGCTCACGGCCGACGCCCGGCACAAGACGGAGCTGCTGCGGCGCAGAAGCCTGGCGGAGGCGCTGACCTCGGTGTCCCCGGCGGTGGCCCTCGACGAGAGCGCCGGGCGGATCGTCATCGACAAGCTGACCGAGGGCCGCACGGTCACCGCGGACGGCGGCCTGCTGCTCGTCCCCACCAGCCTGGGCCGGCCGCACCTGATGGTGCTGCACCGTTACCGCTGGCAGCCGGTGCTGCACTACCCGATCAGTTCCCCCGAGCTCGCCGCCCCGCCGTCGGTCGAGCAGCTCACCCTGCGGATGACCGCGCTGTCCCACCCGGTCCGCATGCGGCTCTGCCGCCATCTGGCGCGCAGCGCGTACACCACGGGCGAGCTGGCGCAGGTGCACGGGATGACGGCGCCGGAGATATCCCGGCACCTCGGGGTGCTGAAGAAGGCGGGTCTGGTCACCACGAGGCGCCGCGGGCGGTACGTGCTGCACCAGCTGGACGTGTCGGTGGTGGCGCGGCTGGGGAGCGACTTCCTGGAGGGGATCCTGCGCTAGGGCCTGTCCGGCGGAGAGATCAGTCGAACCGGATGTGCCTGATGCCTATCCCCACCTGACGCAGCCGTGTCCGCAGCGCGCCCTCCCTGTTCGGGGTGAGCGTCAGTCCGGCCAGTACGGCGATCCGGTCCGCCGTCTTCGGCACCGTGGTGTGGTCCGTCCACAGGTGCTCGGCGAACTCCGGCTCGCGCAGCCGCTCCAGGCAGTGGTCGAGCTGCTGCACGGCCCAGGTCTCGCGGCGCAGCGGGGCGTCCTTGCCGGCGACGTACTGGAGGAGGTGCCCGAAGCCGCGCTCGCGCAGCCGTTTCAGTACGGTCTCGCGCTGGGCGAGGAGCGTGAAGTGCCGTACGTCATGGCCCAGTTCGCGCAGGCGGCCGACGGTCTCCTCGAAGTACGCGGGCTCGGTGACCGTCATGGGAACGATCACCACGCCGTCATGCTTGGTGAGGGCGAGGTCGAGCACCTCGACGACGCCCTGCCGCCAGGACGCCAAGTCCTGGAAGTCGCCGCGCAGTTCGGGCGGCAGCATGCGGCGCAGGCCGAAGCCCGCGTGTTCCGGGTCGCAGATGACGCTGCCGGGCAGCCGTCGCCGGATCTCGTGTGCGGTCTGTGTCTTGCCGCCCCCGAAGGGGCCGTTGATCCACAGGAGCATGCGCAGACCCTAGTGGCCGCCGGTCACGCCCGGGTCACGCCCCCGCTCAGCCCTGCCCTCCCTGCCCGCCGGCCCGCACCAGACCCGTCTCGTACGCGAGGACGACCACCTGGACACGGTCGCGCAGACCGAGCTTGGTGAGGATGCGGCCCACATGGGTCTTCACGGTCGCCTCGGAGAGGACGAGCCGGGCCGCGATCTCGCCGTTCGACAGGCCCTGCGCGACCAGGATCATGACCTCGCGCTCGCGGCCGGTGAGCCGCTCCAGCTCCTGGTGCTGGGGCTCCTTGCCGGCGTTGGGCAGCATGGGGGCGAAACGGTCGAGCAGGCGCCGGGTGGTGGAGGGCGCGACCACGGCGTCGCCGCTGTGCACGGAGCGGATGGCGGCGAGCAGCTCGCCGGGCGGCACGTCCTTGAGCATGAAGCCGGAGGCGCCCGCCTTCAGCCCCGAGAAGGCGTACTCGTCGAGGTCGAAGGTGGTGAGGATGAGCACCTTCGGCGGGTCGGACTCCATGCAGATGCGCCGGGTCGTCTCCACGCCGTCCAGCTTCGGCATGCGGACGTCCATCAGCACCACGTCGACCGCGGTCGCGCGCAGCACCTGGAGGGCCTCGACGCCGTCGCCCGCCTCGGCGACGACCTCCATGTCCGGCTGGGCGGCGAGCACCATCCGGAAACCGGTGCGCAGCAGCACCTGGTCGTCGACGAGCATCACGCGGATCGCCATCGGGTCCTCTTCCGTCAACAAAAGTGGCTAACAAGAGTCGCTAACAAAGGCCTCTGACAAAGGTCTCTGAAAACGACGCCGACAAGGGTCGTTACAGGTGTCAGTGGGCGGGCTTGAGCGGCAGCAGGGCGCTGATGCGGAAGCCTCCACCAGGGCGCGGCCCCGCGTCCAGGGTGCCGCCGACCATGCCGACGCGCTCGCGCATGCCGATCAGTCCGTGCCCCTGGCCGTCGACGCCCCCGTCCTCGTAGAGCTCGTGCGGGGCGCCCTTGCCGTCGTCCTCGACGAGCAGTCCGAGTCCGTCGTCGAAGTAGACCAGGCGCACGCTCGCGCCCGTGTTCGGGCCCCCGTGCTTGCGGGTGTTGGTGAGCGCCTCCTGCACGATGCGGTACGCCGTGAGCTCGACGCCGCTGGGCAGCGGGCGCGGGGTGCCCTCGACCTTGTAGTCGACGGGCAGGCCCGAGGTGCGGCACTGCTCGATGAGGTCGTCGAGCTGCTCCACGTCGGGCTGCGGCACGTACTCGCCGGACTCCTGGTGCTCGCCGGTGCGCAGGACGCCGAGCAGCCGGCGCATCTCGGCGAGGGCCTGGCGGCCGGTTCCGGAGATGGTCTCCAGGGCCTTCTTCGCCTGGTCGGGGGCGGCGTCGAGGACGTAGGCGGCGCCGTCGGCCTGGACCACCATCACCGACACGTTGTGCGCCACGACGTCGTGCAGCTCGCGGGCGATACGGGCGCGCTCGGCGGCGACGGCGACCTTGGCCTGCGCCTCGCGCTCCTTCTCCAGGCGGGCGGCGCGCTCCTCCAGCTGGGCGAAGTAGGCGCGGCGGGTGCGGATGGAGTCGCCCAGGACCCAGGCGAGCGCGAAGGGAACGCTGAGGAAGACCGCCGCCAGCACCTGGCCCAGCCCGCTGGAGTGCTGGTCCGGCCAGCGGATCTGCGACAGCGGCGCCGCGCACAGGCCCGCGACCAGACCGAACCGGGAGGCCCAGCGGGCGCCGTCCGCGGCCACGGTGTAGACGATCACCAGCATCGCGAAGTCGGCCGGGACCACCGCCATGTCCAGGACCAGCTGGGCGAGGCCCAGCACGGCGGCCAGCAACAGCATCTTCTCGGGAATCCACCGGCGCAGGGCGATGACCAGGCACAACAGCACCGTGATCGGGACCGCCACCGCGGTGGAGGCAGATGTCGCCTCTCCCCCGCGGGCGGATCCGCTCATGGCGGAGATCCCGAGCAGGACGACGGCCCAGAAGCTGTCGACCCATGTCGGGTGCCTGCGGAAGAACTCATAGACGCGCTGCACGTAACCCAGAGTAGGGAAGCGTGCAGCGTGCAGGGGTCAACCGGAGGACCGATCCGCGACCGGCGCTCGTACTCCCCAAGGTGGAGGCTCCCCTGTACGTGACGCCTAGAGCACGTCCGCGAACACGCCCGGAAGCACGCTCGGGAGCGCGCCGGGGGGCGTACCCGGCGGGCGGGAGCCCGACCGGCGTCCACGGCGTCCTCGGGTACTCGGCGGCGCATAGCCTGGCGCCGTGACGGATCGGGCGGCGGACGAATGGCGCGGGTGGCGCGAGGCGACGGAGGAGGCGCTGTACGGGCCTTCGGGCTTCTATCGCAGGCCCGAGGGGCCGGCGGGCCATTTCCGTACGTCGGTGCACGCGTCGCCGCTCTTCGCCGGCGCGGTGGCCCGGCTGCTGTGCCGGGTGGACGACGCACTGGGGCACCCGGCGTCCCTCGCCTTCGTCGACATGGCGGCGGGCCGCGGCGAACTGGTGACGGGAGTCCTCGCCGAACTGCCCGCCGACGTGGCGTCCCGCGTGTGCGCGTACGCCGTCGAACGCGCCGACCGCCCATGTGATCTTGATCACCGGATCGAGTGGCTCGCCGAGCCCCCGAAGGGGATCACCGGGCTGCTGTTCGCCAACGAATGGCTGGACAACGTGCCGGTCGACGTCGCCGAGGCCGACGCGGAGGGAGTGGCCCGGCTGGTTCTCGTACGCCGGGACGGGGCCGAACGCCTCGGGGAACCGGTGGCGGGGGCGGAGGGGGCGTGGCTGCGGCGGTGGTGGCAGCTCACCGAAGACAGCGACGGCGACAGCAACAGCAACAGCAACAGCAACAGCGGAGGCGACAACGGCGGCGGAGGCGGGGGCTCGGACACCCGTGAGGGCTTCCGCGCCGAGATCGGGCTGCCCAGGGATCTCGCCTGGGCCTCCGCCGTCTGCTGCCTCGACCGCGGTCTCGCCGTCGCGGCCGACTACGCGCACCACGCGGGGGCGCGCCCGCCGTTCGGGACGCTCACCGGCTTTCGCGCGGGGCGCGAGACGGCGCCCGTGCCGGACGGGTCGTGCGACATCACGGCGCACGTCGCGCTGGACGCGTGCGCGCTGCCCGGAGGGCGCGTGACCACCCAGCGGCGCGCGCTGCACGCGCTGGGCGTGAGCGGCACACGCCCCCCGCTCGCGCTCGCGTCCACGAACCCCACGGCCTACGTACGCGCCCTCGCGGGCGCCGGAGCCGCCGCGGAACTCACCGCGCCCGGCGGCCTCGGCGACTTCGGCTGGCTGCTCCAGCCGGTGGGAATTCCAAACGCACTTCTTGGGGGACTGCTTGGAGGACTACTTGTCGATGTCCCCGACGACGAAGAACAGTGACCCCAGGATCGCCACCATGTCCGCGACCAGCGTGCCCGGCAGCAGTTCGGTGAGCGCCTGGATGTTGTTGTACGAGGCCGAGCGCAGCTTCAGCCGGTACGGGGTCTTCTCGCCCTTGCTGACCAGGTAGTAGCCGTTGATGCCGAGGGGGTTCTCGGTCCAGGCGTACGTGTGCCCCTCGGGGGCCTTGAGAACCTTCGGGAGGCGCTGGTTGATCGGCCCGGGCGGCAGCTCGGCGAGCCGGTCGAGGCAGGCGTCGGCGAGCTCCAGCGCGTTGTGTGTCTGCTCAAGGAGGCACTCGAAGCGGGCGAGGCAGTCGCCCTCCTCGCGCGTGACCACCTTCAGCGTGTCCTGGAGCTCCGCGTAGGCGAGGTACGGCTCGTCCCGGCGCAGGTCGAAGTCCACGCCGGAGGCGCGCGCGATGGGCCCGCTCACTCCGTAGGCGTGCACGGCCTCCGGCGAGAGGACGCCCACGCCCCGCGTGCGCCCCCGGAAGATCTCGTTGCCGAGCACCAGCTCGTCGTACACGTTCATCCGCGAACGCACGTCGGCGACGGCCGCACGCGCCCGCCCGGCCCATCCCGCGGGCAGGTCCTCCTTGAGGCCGCCGACGCGGTTGAACATGTAGTGCATACGCCCGCCGGAGATCTCCTCCATGACGTGCTGGAGTTCCTCGCGCTCGCGGAAGGCGTAGAAGATCGGTGTGATTCCGCCCAGTTCCAGCGGGTACGACCCCAGGAACATCAGATGGTTCAGGACGCGGTTCAGCTCCGCGAGCAGTGTGCGCATCCACACCGCGCGCTCGGGGACCTCCATCCCGAGCATCCGCTCGACGCCGAGGACCACGCCCAGTTCGTTCGAGAACGCGGAGAGCCAGTCATGGCGGTTGGCGAGCATCACGATCTGGCGGTAGTCGCGCGCCTCGAAGAGCTTCTCCGCGCCGCGGTGCATGTAGCCGATGACCGGCTCCGCGTGCTGGATGCGCTCGCCGTCGAGCACGAGCTTCAACCGCAGCACGCCATGCGTGGACGGGTGCTGAGGCCCGATGTTGAGCACCATGTCGGTGCTCTCCGCGGCGCCGCCGATACCGACCATGGTCTCCGTCGTGGGAGTCATGGGGACAGTCTGTCCTACGTACGCTGACAGCATGGATACGGGGAGCATGAAGACCACCGGGATCACGGACGGCACGGGGGACGGACCCGTCTGGATCGGACTGCCACCGGGGCTGCTGCGGATGCGACGGCTGATGCTGGTGTGGTGGCTGGGGCTGCTGGCGCTTGCGGTCGGACTGCTGCTGGGGTGGCTCGTCGGCCCCGTCTGGGCGGCCTTCGCTCTGCTCCCCCTCGTCGGCGTTCCGTGGGGCTGGGTGCTGCTCGGCCGCAACTGGCGCTCCTGGCGGTACGCCGAGCGCGCGGACGACCTGCTGATCAGCCGGGGTGTGCTGTGGCGCGAGGAGACCGTCGTGCCGTACGGGCGGATGCAGCTGGTCGAGGTGACCTCGGGGCCCGTGGAACGGCACTTCGGGCTCGCCAGCGTGCAACTGCACACGGCCGCGGCCGCGACGGACGCCTGCATCCCCGGCCTCGACCCGGCCGAGGCCGAACGGCTGCGCGACCGGCTCACGGAGCTGGGCGAGGCCCGATCGGCGGGACTGTGACCACGCCGTCGGCATCACCGTCCCCGTCCCCGTCCCCGTCATCACCGGACGCCCATGACGCGGCGGTACGCGAGGCAGCCGTGCACGGGGCAGAGCTGCCGCCGGGCGCCGCCGACGCCGTACACGAGGAAAAACCGCTCGCCGAACGGCGGCTGCACCCCGTGACGCCGCTGCGGCGGGCGTGGGCGCCGGTCGCCGTGATCGCCGGGTGGGCCGTGCACGACCCCGACCAGGCGCAGCATCAGCTGACCCGGCTCACCACGACCGCGCTGCTGGTCGGGCTCGCGGTGTTGGTGCCGGCCGCTGCCCTCTACGGCTTTCTGACCTGGTGGTTCACCCACTTCGCGGTCACGAGGACCGAACTGCGCATCCGTACGGGCCTGTTGTTCCGGCGCACCGCGCACATCCGGCTCGACCGGCTCCAGGCCGTCGACGTCACCCAGCCGCTGCTGGCCCGCGTCGCGGGTGTCGCCAAGCTCAAACTCGATGTCATCGGCGCCGACAAGAAGGACGAACTGGCCTACCTGGGCGAGGGCGAGGCCCGGGCCCTGCGCGCCGAACTCCTCGCCCGCGCGGCCGGGTTCGCGCCCGAGACCGCGCACGAGGTGGGCGAGGCCCCGGCACGGCAGCTGCTGCACATCCCCGCGGGCGTACTCGCGGTGTCCCTCGTCCTCACCGGCGCGACCTGGGGCTCACTGGCCGCCGCCCTCGTCGTACCGCCGCTGCTCTGGTTCGGAACCCACAGCCTGTGGACAGTTCTGGCGACCGGGCTGCCGCTGCTCGGCACGGCGGGCGCGAGCAGTGTGGGGCGGTTCGTCGCCGAGTACGACTGGACGGTCGGCGAATCCCCGGACGGGCTGCGGATCGACCACGGGCTCCTGGACCGTACGCACGAGACGGTGCCGCCCGGCCGCGTCCAGACCGTACGGATCGTCGAGCCGCTGCTGTGGCGGCGGCGGGGCTGGGTGCGGGTGGAGCTGGACGTGGCGGGGTCGTCGAACTCCGTGCTCGTACCGGTCGCCCCGCGCGCGATCGCCGAGTCGGTGATCGCGCAGGTGCTGCCGGGGGTGACGGTGCCCGAGGCCCTGTCGCGGCCGCCGCGGCGGGCGGGGTGGTGCCTGCCGCTGTGGTGGCGCGGGTACGGGCTCGCCGTCACGGACACCGTCTTCGCGGCGCGGCACGGGCTGCTGCGCCGCAACCTGTCCCTGGTGCCGCACGCGAAGGTGCAGAGCGTACGGCTGGAGCAGGGGCCCTGGGCGCGCTTCAAGGGCCTCGCCGACGTCCACGTGGACACCGGGGCCGGCAAGACGGTGACAGCCCGGCTGCGGGACGCCTCCGAGGCCGCGGAGCTCCTCCAGGCGCAGGCCGACCGCTCCCGCACGGGGCGGCGGGAGGCGCGGCCGGACCGCTGGATGGCCTGAGGGCGGCGGCACCGTGGGTGCCGCCGCCCTCAGGCTGTCATGTCCTCATGCCGTCACGTCAGGGGCGCGGGTTCAGGAAACCGCGCTCCGCAGCTGCGACACGTTGATCTGCTCGGTCTCGTCGTGCACGGTCAGGTCGATGACCTGGCCGATGCCGCGCGACTCCTCGCTCACCGGCTTGAACCCGGCCTCGGCCTCGGCCTTGTGCAGCGCGAGCGCCTCCTGGCCCACCACGTCGGCGAGGTCCTCGTTCTGCACGGCCTCCAGCGCCTGCGCCGACGCCTCCTTCTGCGTGCCGAAGAAGTCGAAGCCGCCCTCGACCGACGGGCGCCGCGCGGGAGTCGCCGGTACGACGGCCACCGCGGTCGGCACGGTGAAGTGCCCGGTGGGCTTGACGGACTGAACGGGCTGCGAGGGCTTCGAGGGCTTCACCGCGGCCGGGGTGTTCTCGGGCTCGGCGGCCGGGGCGTCCTCGCGCCCGGAATCCTCGCGCCCGGAATCCTCGTGGGCGGACTCCTCGGGGGCCGTGTCTTCGGGCGCGGCGTCTTCGGGCGCGGCGTCTTCGGGCGCGGCATCTTCGGCGGCCGCGTGCTCATGCCCGTCGACCGCCTCGGGCTTCCCCTGCGCCTCCCCCTCCTCCGCTACGGCGTCCTCGGAGGGGCCCGCCTCGGAGCCGGCCGGGGCGTCGGCACCCGACGCGGCATCGATGTCGGCGTCAGCAGCGGCCGCCCCGTTCGCGAAACGGTTCAGCGCCGCGTTCGCCCGCAGGAACAGCGAGGAACCCGCCGGCGAGAACACCTCGGGGGCCGACGGCTCCTCGGCCGTCACGTCCGCCGCCTCGCCTGCCTCCAGCTCGGATTCCGGTTCGACGGCCTCCGGTTCGGTAACCGGCACCGCCGCGGACTCCTCCCGCGGCGCGGGCACGGCCACGGTGCGCGTCGCGGCGGAGGCGGGGACCTGTTCGAGCCCGGCCGGAAGCGCGCGGGCCGGGGCCGAAGCCTCTATCGCGAGCAGACGGCGCGTCTCCAGGACGCTCGCCCGCTCGGTCTCCGCCGTGGCGTACCGCCGCAGCAGTGCCGCGTGTTCGTTGCGCAGGCCCGCCAGCTCCGCGCGCTTGGCGCGCAGCTTGTGCTCCAGCTTGACGCGCAGCTCGCGCGACTCGTCGAGGTCGGTCTCGAGTTCGGCGACACGTTCCTCGAAACGCCACTCGTCGCTCGCCCGGGCGCGCGTGAGGTCCGCGACGCGTTTGCCCGCCGCGGTGTCCCAGCGGCGCAGGACGACGGCGCCCACTACGGCCGTCACCGCGGCGCCCGCGGCCAGCACACGGAGCACCACCGGCTCCGTGAACAGCCAGGGCCCCACGGCGATGACGAGTGAGACGCCGCCGATCGCCGAAGGAGGCAGCAGCCTGTGCAAGGGCGGGGAATGGCGGTGACGTCCACGTGGCATGGCCAGAAACTTACCGCGCGTAGGCGATTGATGGTGCCCCACCCGGTAAAAACACAGCCACCCCGAAGCCTTCACCTCGCCCCAGGCGTCTACAGCGCCCTCGCCTTACTTGATCAAGCCCTTCGACTCCAGATAGTCCTTGGCCACGTCGGCCTCCTTGGCGCGCTCCGCGTCGACCTTCCGGTTGAGTTCCACAAGATCGTCCGTCGTGAGCGTCTCGGTCAACTTGCCGAGTGCGTCGGCTATCTCCTGGGAACCGGCGTCCTTCGCGTTCACCACGGGAAGCACGTTGTCCGCGTTCTGGAGCTTCTTGTCGTCCTGGAGGAGAACGAGGTCGAAGTTCTTCAGCGTCGCGTCGGTGGTCGTGGTCAGCACGAGCTGGTCCGTGCCGTTCTTCACGGCCTGCTTGGCCTGGGTCGTACCGACGCCCTTGGGGTCGATCCCGGCGACGTCGATGCCGTACGTCTTCTTCAGACCCGGCGCGCAGAAGGGACGCGTCTCGCATTCGTCACCGGCGGCGATCTTGACCTTGAGGCCCGACTTGCCGAGATCCGAAAGCGTCTTGAGGTTGTTCTTCTTGGCGAATTCGGAGCTCACCGCGAACGCGTTCTGGTCGACCGCCTTGCTGGCCGGAAGCACCTTCAGTCCCTTCGGCTCGGCGAGCTTCTTCAGCGCCGTGACCGTCGCGTCGACATCTCCGGAGGCGACCGGCTTCGCGTTCGGGCCGTTCTCCTTCAGGTTGAGGAATTCCGCGAGTGTCGCCGCGTATTCGGGGACGATGTCGATGGCCCCCTTCTCCAGCTGGGGCTCGTAGAGCTCGCGGGTCTTGACCGTCTTGACCGTCACGCTGTAACCGGAGTTGTCGAGCACCTGCTTGTAGAGCTCGCCGAGCACCTTCGCCTCGGTGAAGCCTGCCGCGCCCACGACGAGCGAGCCCTTCTTGGCGCCGCCGGAAGACTTGTCCGTCCCCTTGTCCTCCAGGTCGTCCCCGCCGCACGCGGCGAGCACTCCGGTGAGCGCGCCCACGGCCGTGATCGCGATCGCCATCCGGCGCGTTCTGCTGTTCATCGCCCTGCCGTTCATGGTCATCCCTCGTAAGTTCAAGAGTTCAAGAAACAAGATCAAGAAGTGGTACGTCCACGCATGGGGTCGAAGACCCGTCCCGCCACCATCAGCACCGCCTCCACCAGGAGGGCGAGCACCGCCACGAGCAGAGCCCCGGCGACCACCTGCGGCGTGTTCTGCAGGCTGAAGCCGGCGGTGATGATCCGGCCGAGCCCGCCCTCACCGGCCATCGCGGCGAGCGTCGCCGTGGCGACCACCTGCACGGCGGCCGACCGCAGCCCGGTCATCACCAGCGGGTACGCCAGCGGCAGTTCGACGCGGCGGAACAGCTGGCCGCCGCTCATGCCCATCCCCCGCGCGGCCTCCACCACCGACCGGTCCACCTCGCGCATCCCGATGTACGCGTTGGTCAGCAGCGGCGGCACCGCGAACAGCACGAGCGCGATCAGTGTCGGCAGGTCCCCGTGCTCGCCGAGCGGGGTGAGCGTGAGCAGGATCAGCACGGCCAGCGTGGGCACCGCCCGCCCCACGTTGGAGATGTTGACGGCGAGCGCACCCCCCTTGCCGATGTGCCCGAGCCACAGCGCGAGCGGCAGCGCGATCAGGCAGGAGACGCCGAGCGTGACCCCGCTGAAGTAGAGGTGCTCGGCGAGCCGGTGCCAGACCCCCTTCTCTCCTTGCCAGTTGGCGCCGGTCGTCAGCCAGTCGTACGCACCCGATATCGCGTTCATACAGGTTCAGCCACCTTCACCGACGCCGCCGCGCGCCTGCGTATTCGAGGGGCGCGACCCGCCCGGGTCCAGGGCGTCAGCAGCCGCTGCAGACCGAGCAGCAGCAGGTCGGCCGCGGTGGCGAGCAGCACGCACAGCACGGAGGCGGTGAGGACCTGTGCCTTGAAGGCGCTGTCCAGTCCGTCGAGGATCAGCGTCCCCAGCCCTCCGTAGTCCACGATCGCGCCGACGGTCGTCAGGGCGACCGTGGAGACCGTGGCGATGCGGACGCCGGCAAGCAGCGCGGGCAGCGCCAGCGGCAGTTCGACCTCCCACAGCAGCCGCAGCGAGCCGTACCCCATCCCGCGGGCCGCCTCGACCGCCTCCTCGGGGACGGCCTGGAGGCCCGCCAGGATGTTCCGCACGAGGATCGTCAGTGAGTAGAGGACGAGACCGGTGATCACCAGCGAGGCCGAGAGCCCGAACAGGGGCAGCAGCAGCGAGAACATCGCGAGGGAGGGAATCGAGTACAGGACGGTCGTCAGGCCGAGGATCGGGCCCGCGAAGGCGCGGTACCGCCGCGCGAGCAGCGCCAGCGGGAAGGCCACCAGCACGCCGATCGCCACCGAGGCCGCCGTGATCCACACATGCTGCACCGTCGCGTCGATGAGCTCCTGGCTGCGGGAGCGGACGTACTCCCCGCAGATCCAGTCGTTGGCCACCAGGCAGTTCTGCCCGCTCACCCGCCCCACCTCCCCCGTGTCCCCATGTGCCGTGTTCCCGTGTCCCCGAATCTCCGAACATATGTGGCTGGACCGCACGCCCGCACATGTTCTTGACTTGCTGGCGACCCTAAACCCCACCACTGACAATCGCCGAGGGCCGTCGTACAGGCGCAACATTGCCTTCACACAAACCCCGCCGCCCACCGCCACAATGGGGAGCCATGATCCGGTTCGAGAACGTCACCAAGCGGTACGCCGACGGCACGGTCGCCGTCGACGACCTGTCCTTCGAGGTCGCCGACGGCGAACTGGTCACCCTGGTCGGCCCGTCGGGCTGCGGCAAGACCACGACCATGAAGATGGTGAACCGGCTCATCGAACCCTCGGGCGGCCGGATATTCCTGGACGGCGACGACATAGCGGCCATCGACCCGGTCCAGCTCCGCCGCCGTATCGGCTACGTCATCCAGCAGGTCGGCCTCTTCCCGCACAAGACGGTCCTCGACAACACCGCGACCGTCCCGCACCTTCTCGGCGTCAAGCGCGCCAAGGCCCGCGAGCGCGCCGCCGAACTCCTCGACCTCGTCGGCCTCGACCCGGCCGTGTACGGCGACCGCTACCCGGAGCAGCTCTCCGGCGGCCAGCGCCAGCGCGTCGGTGTGGCCCGCGCGCTGGCCGCGGACCCGCCCGTCCTGCTGATGGACGAGCCGTTCGGCGCGGTCGACCCGGTGGTGCGCGAGCACCTGCAGAACGAGTTCCTGCGGCTCCAGCAGGCCGTGCACAAGACGGTGCTGTTCGTCACGCACGACATCGAGGAGGCCGTACGCCTCGGAGACCGCATCGCCGTCTACGGGCAGGGCCGCATCGAACAGTTCGACACCCCGTCGGCCGTTCTCGGCGCACCGGCGAACGACTACGTGGCCGATTTCGTCGGCGCGGACCGGGGCCTGAAGCGGCTGTCGGTGACGCCGATCGAGGAGAGCGACCTCGAACAGCCGCCCGTGGTGCGCCTCGACGACCCGCTGCCCCGGAAGCTGGACGCGCGGTGGGCGGTCGTCCTGGACGCGAACGGCGATCTGCACGGCTGGATCTCCGAGGAGCACGCGCGCGTGCAGGGCGGCACGGTCCGCGACCAGGTGCGCCGCATGGAGGCCTGGCTGCCCGTCGGGGCCTCCCTGAAGCAGGCGTTCGCGACGATGCTCCAGCACGACGCGGGCTGGATCGCCGTCATCGACGAGGAGAGCGAGGGCCGCTTCCTCGGTGTCCTCACCCCGGCCCGGCTGCACGAGGCGCTGCGCCGCTCGACGGCCGCGGACGCGCGGGACATCGCGCGCGCGGACGTCGAGCTGGAGACGGTCAGCACGAGCTGACCGCCTCCGCGGTCAGCGGCTGGTCAGCGGTCGCTGAGCCGCCCGCTGATCCACTGGAGCGTCGGCGGGATCTCGCGCCGCCAGGTGTTGAAGTTGTGGCCGCCGCTGTCGAGGATGATCGACGAGATCCTCGTCAGGTGCTTGGCCTTGACCTGCTCTATGAACTTCAGCGTGTCCTTGTAGTTGGCCTCGCCGACCTTGCTGCTGGTGACCAGCAGCGAGGTGTCGGGCGCCTGATGGTGGTTCAGGTACCAGCGCAGGTCGGCGTCGTTCTGCAGGGTCTTGTCGCCATGGAAGAGGTCGCCCGTCGTGGGGTCGATCGGCGCCTTGTAGTACGGCGACAGGCCGGCGCCGGCGGCGTACACCTCGGGGTGGTGCACGGCGAGCTTCAGCGCGCAGTAGCCGCCCGTGGAGTCGCCGATGATGCCCCAGCTGCCGGGCGTCTTGCCCACCCTGTAGTGGGCCGACACGGCGTCGGGGAGGTCCCTGGCGAAGAACGACTCGCTCTGCGGGCCGCCCGGGATGTCCACGCACTCGGTGTCCCGCGGCGGCGCGACGGTCGGCCGGAGCATGACCAGGATCATCGGCTGGGCTGTGCCGTTCTTGGCCAGCTCCTGGGCGGTCCGCGGATAGTGCAGCTTCTTGTAGAGCGCCTCCGCGGTGCCCGGGTAGCCGGTGAGCACCGTGACGGCGGGGAAGGTGCGGGTGCGGTAGCGCGCCTGGAAGTACTCCGGCGGCAGATAGACGTACGCCGGGGTGGCGATGTGGGTCGTCCGGCCCACTATGTCGACCTTCTGGATCTGGCCGGTCAGCTGCGGGCGCGAGCCGCCCGGCCCCTTCACGCGCTGGGTGTCGACCACCTGGAGGGGGCCGCCGGTGCCGGCGTTGTTGTGGTCGACGACGATGGCCTCGCCGTTCTCCTGGCCGAACAGATCCGCCCAGCTGGCGTAGAACCCGAACGCCTGGTTGGCGGACACGCCGACGGAGACGAAGATCGCCAGTTGCGTGGCCAGCAGCAGGCCGACCCGTCCGGTGACGGCGCGCCAGTTCCGGCGGGCCAGCCGCGGCCACAGCCACACCGTGCCGACGAACAGCAGGACGGCGCACAACACTGCCGCCACCAGCACCTTGTTGCTCGTGAGACCCATGGTCTGTTTCCGCCTGCGCTTTCTGTCTGGCCGGTCCTTCCCGCCGCTTGCCCGCCGCATCTTCGCGAGAGCTTGCCCCGGGCTTTCCCTGACCTTTGAACCGGCTTTCCGGTGGGGAGTGAACCTCTTCCCCCAAGACACCGTCCTAGAGGGCGCAATGTCGCCGGATGCCGGAATTGGCGCCGGGTTCAAGGTCTCTCGCAGAACTACGGGATGCGATGTCTGTCAGGATAGATGGGGAAATGTCGGGCGAGGTTCCGGGTGGAACAGGCCGGACGCGGCGCATAGTCCGCGGTCCGCGCCCGGAAGCCGTCCCCGCCCTGGTCGCCAGGGCCTGCACGCTCGTAGGGCTCCTGGACATTGCCGCCGGCGTCTTTCCGCGCTTCCGGCACAGCCGTATGCACGCGATGGCCGAGGTACTGCCGGGTGCGCTCGGACCCTTCGCGGCGGCGCTGTCCCTCAGCGCCGGAGTCCTTCTGCTGCTGCTCGCCCACGGACTGCGCCGTCACAAGCGCCGGGCGTGGCGAGCCGCCGTCGTCCTGCTGCCGGCCGGTGCCGTGGCGCAGCTGGCGTACCGCCACTCGCCCATCGGTCTCGTCATCTGTGTCGCGCTGCTGGTGCCACTGCTGCGCCACCGGAGCGAGTTCGCGGCGCTGCCCGACCCGCGCAGCCGCTGGCGTGCGCTCGCCAACTTCGTTCTCATGGGCGCCGGTTCGATCCTGCTCGGACTGGTCATCGTCAGCGTCCACCCGCACCGGATGGTCGGCGACCCGAGCCTGGCCGACCGCATCTCCCACGTCCTGTACGGCCTGTTCGGCTTCGAGGGGCCGGTCGACTACCAGGGCAACACGTCCTGGACGGTCGCCTTCTCCCTCGGCGCCCTCGGCCTGCTCACCGCGGTCACCACGATCTACCTGGCCTTCCGGCCCGAACACCCCGCCGCGCGTCTCACCGAGGACGACGAGACCCGGCTGCGCGCGCTGCTGGAGAAGCACGGCGGCCGCGACTCGCTGGGCCACTTCGCGCTCCGCCGCGACAAGGCCGTCGTCTTCTCGCCCAGCGGCAAGGCGGCCGTCACCTACCGCGTCGTCTCCGGCGTGATGCTCGCCAGCGGCGACCCGATCGGCGACGTCGAGGCCTGGCCCGGCGCCATCGAGCGCTTCATGGACGAGGCCAAGGCGCACTCCTGGACGCCCGCCGTCATGGGCTGCTCCGAGACCGGCGGCGAGGTCTGGACCCGCGAGACCGGCCTCGACGCCCTCGAACTGGGCGACGAGGCGGTGGTGGACGTCGCGGATTTCTCCCTGGCCGGGCGCGCGATGCGAAATGTGCGCCAGATGGTCAAACGCATCGAGAGGGCTGGTTACGAGACCCGGGTACGGCGCATCCGTGACCTCGGAGAAGGCGAGTTGGACCGCATACGGCGTGCGGCGGAGGACTGGCGCGGCACGGACACCGAGCGCGGCTTCTCCATGGCACTGGGCCGCATCGGCGACCCCTCCGACGGGGACTGTCTGATCGCAACGGCTCACAAGGCAGACGCCGAGCCCGGCCCCTACGGCGACCTCAAGGCCGTCCTCCACTTCGTCCCCTGGGGCACCGACGGCGTCTCGCTGGACCTGATGCGCCGCGACCGCTCGGCCGACCCCGGCATGAACGAACTGCTCATCGTGGCGGCCCTGGAGGCGGCCCCGAGACTCGGCATCACGCGTGTGTCGCTCAACTTCGCGATGTTCCGCGCCGCGCTCGCCCGCGGCGAGAAGATCGGCGCCGGCCCCGTGCTGCGCGCCTGGCGGGGCCTGCTGGTCTTCCTGTCCCGCTGGTTCCAGATCGAGTCCCTGTACAAGTTCAACGCCAAGTTCCGCCCCCGCTGGGAGCCCCGCTTCGTGGTCTACCGCTCCTCGCGGGACCTCCCCCGCATCGGCCTCGCCGCCATGCAGGCCGAGGGCTTCGTGAACCTCGCCCTCCCGCGGCTGCTCCGCCGCCGGGCGGTCGCCGCCCCGGTGTGCACGCACCACGCGGTCGCGGAGCACGGGGTCCCCGTGGCCTGACCCCGCAGGAGCGGATGCCCGGTGGGGTGCGCGGGCCCACCCCACCGGGCGAAACGGCCACCCTCCGGAGGCCTAGGCTGGACACATGAGCAAGAAGAACGGGCGCGGCCATGTGGTGGGACTGCCGGTGTGGGACCGCTGCGCGGTCATGGGGGTCGTCAACGTGACGCCCGACTCCTTCTCCGACGGCGGCCGCTGGTTCGACACCACCGCCGCCGTCAAGCACGGCCTCGCCCTCGTCGAGGAGGGCGCGGACCTCGTCGACGTGGGCGGCGAGTCGACCCGCCCCGGCGCCACCCGGGTCGACGAGGCGGAAGAGCTCAAGCGCGTCATCCCCGTCGTGCGGGGCCTCGCCTCCGAAGGCGTCACGATCTCCGTGGACACCATGCGCGCCTCCGTCGCCGAACAGGCGCTCGCCGCGGGCGCCGCCCTCGTCAACGACGTCAGCGGCGGCCTCGCCGACCCCGCGATGATCCCGGCCGTCGCCGCCGCCGGAGCCCCCTTCGTCGTCATGCACTGGCGCGGCTTCCTGGAGGGCGGCAACGTGAAGGGGACGTACGAGGACGTCGTCTCCGAAGTCGTCGACGAGCTGCACGCGCGCGTGGAGGCCGTTCTCGCGGGCGGCGTCGCCCCCGACCGGATCGTCGTCGACCCCGGCCTCGGCTTCTCCAAGGAGGGCGAACACGACCTCTCGCTGCTGGCCCACCTCGACCGCCTGCACGCACTGGGCCACCCGCTGCTGGTCGCCGCCTCCCGCAAGCGGTTCCTGGGCCGTGTCCTGGCCGGACCAGAGGGCGCGCCCCCACCCGCCCGGGAACGCGACGCCGCCACCGCCGCCGTCTCCGCGCTCGCCGCCCACCAGGGCGCGTGGGCGGTCCGCGTGCACGAGGTGCGGGCGACCGCCGACGCGGTGCGCGTGGCCCGGGCCGTCGAGGGAGCCCGGTGAGCGCCGCCGACACCGACGTCGAGCAGGTCGAAGCCGCCAACACCGCCTTCTACGAGGCGATGGAACGGGGCGACTTCGACGCACTGTCCGCGCTCTGGCTGACCCCGGCGGACCTGGGCGTGGACGAGGAGTACCACGACCCCGCGTCCGCCGGTGTGATCTCCTGCGTCCACCCCGGCTGGCCGGTGCTCTTCGGGCGCGGCGAGGTCCTGAGGTCGTATGCGCTCATTATGGCGAATACCGACTACATTCAATTCTTTTTGACCGACGTGCATGTCTCGGTCACCGGCGACACCGCGCTGGTCACCTGCACCGAGAACATCCTCAGCGGCGGCCCGGCCCCCGACGACAGTGACGAGCTCGGCCCGCTCGTCGGCCAGCTGGTCGTCGCCACGAACGTGTTCCGGCGCACGGCCGACGGCTGGAAACTCTGGTCGCACCACGCGTCTCCCGTACTGGCCGAATCCGGTGACGAGGAAGGCGACGACTCACCCTCCTGAGTGGGTAGGCGTCCCGCAGGCGCACCAGGGAGTGGTTGGAATCACGCACCCTGGGTAGGGGCGGCTACCAACCCGTGAGCCGCCGTGTTCCCCAGGGGAAACACCCGATGAACCCTCCTGGACTCCGCGTGGGCGCGCGCCCCCGTGGACGAGCGCTGTCAGTGCCCGCAGGTAGATTCGTTCGCGGCTGGTGTGCCGACCGCACTCGGCAGGGACCCGCCGCTACCGACGATTGCAGGAGTGATTCGCGTGGATCGTGTCGCGCTGCGCGGCCTCAAGGCTCGCGGGCACCACGGTGTCTTCCCCAAGGAACGCGAAGAGGGCCAGACCTTCATCGTGGACCTGACGCTGGGTCTGGACACCCGGCCGGCCGCGGCGGACGACGACCTGGCGAAGACCGTGCACTACGGCGTCGTGGCCGAGGAGGTCGTGGCCGTGGTCGAGGGCGAGCCGGTCGACCTCATCGAGACGCTCGCCGAACGCATCGCCCAGGCCTGTCTGAAGCACGACGGGGTCCAGGAGGTCGAGGTCTGCGTCCACAAGCCGGACGCACCGATCACGGTCCCCTTCGACGACGTGACCGTCACCATCACCCGGAGCCGAGTATGACGACGTCCTTCACCGAAGGTCAGAGCGATCCGACAGTCCAGCCGGTGCCCGCCTCCGTGGTGGAGCGCGTGGACGCCGCCGACACCACCCTGCAGAACCCGAAACTCGCGGTGATCTCCCTCGGCTCGAACCTGGGCAACCGCCTGGAGACCCTCCAGGGCGCCATCGACGCCCTGGAGGACACCCCCGGCGTCCGCATCAAGGCCGTCTCTCCCGTCTACGAGACGGAGCCCTGGGGCGTCGAGCCCGGCAGCCAGCCCACGTACTTCAACGCGGTCGTGGTCCTCAAGACCACCCTGCCGCCCTCCTCCCTGCTGGAGCGGGCGCACGCCGTCGAGGAGGCCTTCAACCGCGTACGGGACGAGCGGTGGGGCCCGCGCACCATCGACGTCGACATCGTTGCCTACGCCGACGTCGTCTCCGACGACCCGGTGCTCACCCTTCCCCACCCGCGCGCCCACGAGCGGGCCTTCGTCCTCGCCCCCTGGCACGACGTGGACCCGGAGGCCCAGCTCCCCGGCCGCGGACCCGTGGCCGAGCTCCTCGCCACCGTCACCGAGGAAGGCGTCGCGCCCCGCGCCGACCTGGAACTCCGGCTCCCCGAATAGTCGTTAAGGTCAAGACGACCAGAGGCCGGACGACCGCCTGCCGGCGGGCAACCGAAGGGGCAAAGTGAAAGAGCTGCGCATCAGGATGCTGGCTGCCGTGTTCGTCGTGGCCGGTGTCCTGTCGTGGGCGGGCGCCCGCCTGTGGGATGCGGTGGGCACGCTCCCCCGGGTCCCGCTGGCCGCGCCCATCGTCCTGGCCCTGATCGCCGCGGTGCTGCTGGCCACCGCGCTCTCGCTGCGCGCCCGCCTCAAGGCCCAGCGGGAGCGCCGCCCCGGCGCCAAGGGCGTCGACCCCCTGATGGCGGCCCGCGCGGTCGTCTTCGGCCAGGCGAGCGCCCTGGTCGCCGCCCTGGTCTCCGGCATGTACGGCGGCACGGGCGCCTTCCTCCTGGAGTCCCTCGACATCCCCGCCCGCCGCGACCAGGCCATCTACGCCGGCTTCTCCGTCCTCGCCGGCATCGCCGTCATAGCTGCCGCCTTCTTCCTGGAGCGCGTCTGCAAACTCCCGGAGGACGACGAGAACGGCGGCCCGGGGGCGGCTCCGGCCGCCTGAGGCACGGCGCTCAGGCACCCTCGGGGGCTGTGCGGCGTCAGCGCGCCATGATGAGACTCATCGCCTCGTTGCGCGTCGCCGCATCCCGCAGCTGGCCGCGCACCGCTGAGGTGATGGTCTTCGCGCCGGGCTTGCGGATGCCGCGCATCGACATGCACATGTGCTCGCACTCGACGACGACGATCACACCGCGCGGCTCCAGGATCTCCATCAGGGAGTCGGCGATCTGCGTGGTGAGACGTTCCTGCACCTGCGGGCGCCGGGCGTAGACATCGACCAGCCGCGCCAGCTTGGACAGGCCCGTGATCTTGCCGCTGGTGGCCGGGATGTAGCCGACGTGGGCGACACCCCTGAACGGCACCAGGTGATGTTCACATGTGGAGAACACTTCGATGTCCTTCACCAGCACCATCTCGTCATGGCCCAGGTCGAACGTCGTCGTCAGGACGTCCTCGGGCTGCTGCCACAGGCCCGCGAATATCTCCCGGTACGCCCGTGCCACCCGGCCCGGCGTCTCCCGGAGGCCCTCGCGGTCCGGATCCTCGCCGACCGCGATGAGCAGTTCGCGTACGGCGTTCTCGGCGCGCTTCTCGTCGAACTCGCCGATCACGCCCTCGCCGTCCAGCGTCACGGGGTCGGTCATGTGGTCCTCGTTCCTGTGCCTCTCGCGTGCTCGGATCACGCGTCTCACGTACGGGCATACGAACATGCCGCGCCCCCCAGGCTAGAACCTGGGGGGCGCGGCATCCATTCCGGGCCTGGTGAGGCCCGAGGAGAGCGGTGGGTCAGCTCTCCGGGCGGTCCTCCGTGGCCGATTCCGTCGCCGGGACCGACTCGGTGGCCTGAGCGATGGCGGGCGTCGCTCCGTTCGCCCCGTTCGTCAGTGACAGCTCCTTGGGGGAGAGCACCGGCGGGCGGGTGGACGGGGTGCGACGGGCGGAGCCGGTCCACGCGGGGCGGGCCGGGCGCTTGACGATGGGAGCGAAGACCTCGGCGATCTGCTCCTTGCTCAGCGTCTCCTTCTCCAGCAGCTGGAGCACCAGCGCGTCGAGCACGTCGCGGTTCTCGACCAGGATTTCCCAGGCCTCGTTGTGCGCGTTCTCGATGAGCTTCTTGACCTCTTCGTCGACGAGCGCGGCGACCTCTTCCGAGTAGTCACGCGGGTGCGACATCTCCCGGCCCAGGAAGGGCTCGGTGTTGTCGCCGCCGAACTTGATCGCGCCGAGACGCTCGGTCATGCCGTACTGCGTGACCATCGCGCGGGCCGTTGCGGTGGCCTTCTCGATGTCGTTCGCAGCGCCCGTCGTCGGGTCGTGGAAGACGAGCTCCTCGGCCGCGCGGCCGCCCAGCATGTACGCCAGCTGGTCGAGCATCTCGTTGCGCGTCGTGGAGTACTTGTCCTCGTCCGGCAGGACCATCGTGTAGCCGAGGGCACGGCCGCGCGACAGGATCGTGATCTTGTGGACCGGGTCGGAGTTGGGGGAAGCCGCCGCGACCAGGGCGTGTCCGCCCTCGTGGTACGCGGTGATCTTCTTCTCCTTGTCCGACATGATCCGGGTCCGCTTCTGCGGGCCCGCGACCACACGGTCGATCGCCTCGTCGAGCATGTTGTTGTCGATCAGCTTCTGGTTGCTGCGCGCCGTGAGGAGCGCCGCTTCGTTCAGCACGTTCGACAGGTCCGCACCCGTGAAGCCCGGCGTGCGCCGCGCGACCGCCGACAGGTCGACGTCCGGTGCGACCGGCTTGCCCTTCTGGTGGACCTTGAGGATCTCCAGACGGCCCTGCATGTCCGGGCGGTCGACCGCGATCTGGCGGTCGAAGCGGCCGGGGCGCAGAAGGGCCGGGTCGAGGATGTCGGGCCGGTTCGTGGCGGCGATCAGGATGACGCCGCCCTTCACGTCGAAGCCGTCCATCTCGACGAGCAGCTGGTTGAGCGTCTGCTCGCGCTCGTCGTGACCGCCGCCGAGGCCGGCGCCGCGATGGCGGCCGACCGCGTCGATCTCGTCGACGAAGACGATCGCCGGGGCGTTCGCCTTGGCCTGCTCGAAGAGGTCACGGACACGGGAGGCACCGACACCGACGAACATCTCGACGAAGTCGGAACCGGAGATCGAGTAGAAGGGGACGCCGGCCTCGCCCGCGACAGCGCGCGCGAGCAGCGTCTTACCGGTTCCGGGCGGCCCGTACAGGAGCACGCCCTTGGGGATCTTCGCCCCGACGGCCTGGAACTTCGCCGGCTCCTGGAGGAACTCCTTGATCTCGTGGAGCTCCTCGACCGCCTCGTCCGAGCCCGCGACGTCCGAGAACGTCGTCTTCGGGGTGTCCTTGGTGATGAGCTTGGCCTTGGACTTCCCGAAGTTCATGACTCGGGAGCCGCCGCCCTGCATCTGGTTCATCAGGAACAGGAAGACGACGACGATGAGGACGAAGGGGAGCAGGGAGAGCAGGATCCCGACGAAGGCGTTCTGCTTCGTCGGCGAGACGGTGTACCCGTCCGGGATCTGCTTGGTCTGGAACTTCTCCTGGAGCGTGCCCGCGAGGGTCACACCCTGGTCGCCGATGTAGCTCGCCTGGATCTTCGAGCTGCCTTCGACCTTCTCGCCGTCCTTGAGCTGGACCTTGATGACCTGCTCGTCGCCGGTGGTGAGCTTGGCCTCTTTGACCTTGTTCTCGTTGATCGCCTGGACGACCTGGCCTGTGTCCACCGTCTTGTAGCCGCCGGACGAGCCGACGACCTGCATCAACACGACCACGGCAAGGACGGCCAGCACGATCCACATGACCGGCCCACGGAAGTATCGCTTCACGTCCATCCATACGGAGCGGAGCCGCCCCGTCCCTCCTGCCATAGTGAGTTTGATAAAGACTTATAAAGACTGTTCTTCGGACGGTACCCCAGCATTGTCACCCGAAGCTGCAGGGGACGACTGACAATCCCGCCCACGCATGCTCCAACGGCGGGAAACCCGCTGGGGTTCCCGAACGTCTTACGGGTTTGGGCTAGCCGCCGTAGACGTGAGGCGCGAGCGTACCGACGAACGGGAGGTTGCGGTACTTCTCGGCGTAGTCGAGGCCGTAGCCGATCACGAACTCGTTCGGGATGTCGAAGCCGACCCACTCGACGTCGATCGCGACCTTCGCGGCCTCCGGCTTGCGCAGCAGCGTGCACACCTTGAGCGACTCGGGCTCGCGGGAGCCGAGGTTGGACAGCAGCCAGGACAGCGTGAGCCCCGAGTCGATGATGTCCTCGACGATCAGGACGTGCTTGCCCTTGATGTCGGTGTCGAGGTCCTTGAGGATCCGCACCACACCGGAGGACTGGGTGCCCGCGCCGTACGAGGACACGGCCATCCAGTCCATGGTGACCGGGGTGGACAGCGCGCGCGCCAGGTCCGCCATGACCATCACGGCGCCCTTGAGCACTCCGACGATCAGCAGGTCCTTGCCCGCGTACTCCGCGTCGATCTTCGCGGCGAGCTCGATGAGCTTCGCGTCGATCTCTTCCTTGGTGATGAGCACCGACTTGAGGTCGGTGCCCATGTCTTTCGCGTCCACCCGCATCACTTTCGGTCGTCCCGCCGGGGCTCCCGGTCCGCCCCGAGGGGGGTCCGGTTTCAGCCTTGCCGAATCACCAGTCTGCCACCCTGACGCTGGGCGACGACTTTGCCCGGGAGATTGATGGCCCCCTGGCCGCGCCAGCCGGTGATCAGCCGGTCGACTTCCTCGATGTGGCGGGCGAACAGCGAACCGGCCGGGGCGCCCGCCTCGATGGCGGCGCGGCGCAGGATGCGGCGGCGTACGGCGGGCGGCAGGGCGTAGAGCTTCGCGCACTCCAGGAGGCCGGCCGCGTCGCGTACGGAGGCTTCGGCCTGGCTGGCCCAGGCGTCGAGGGCGTCGGCGTCGTCGCGGGAGAGCTGGGCCGTACGGGCGAGTGCCTCGACGACTCCTTTGCCGAGCGCCTTCTCCAGGGCGGGCAGGCCTTCGTGGCGCAGCCGGGAGCGGGTGTAGGCCGGGTCGGCGTTGTGCGGGTCGTCCCAGACGGACAGCGACTGGACCATGCAGGCCTTGCGGGCGGTCTGCCGGTCGAGGTGCAGGAAGGGGCGGCGGTAGCGGCGGGCGGCGCCCGGTCCGCCGGAGACGGCGGCCATGCCGGACAGGGAGCGGATGCCGGAGCCGCGGGCGAGGCCCAGCAGGACGGTTTCGGCTTGGTCGTCGCGCGTGTGGCCGAGGAGGATCGCGGCGGCGCCGTGGCGTTCGGCGGCGGCGTCCAGGGCGGCGTAGCGGGCGTCGCGGGCGGCGGCTTCGGGCCCGCCTTCGCGGCCGACGGTGACGGCGATGGACTCGACCGGGGCCAGGCCCAGCTCTACGAGGCGGCCGACGACCTCGTCGGCGCGCAGGTCGGAGCCGGGCTGCAGTCCGTGGTCCACGGTGATGCCGCCGGCGCGGATGCCGAGTTTGGGGGCTTCGAAGGCGAGGGCGGAGGCGAGCGCCATGGAGTCGGCGCCTCCGGAGCATGCGACGAGCACGAGCGGCGGAGCGGGCTGCTCGTGCGGTGAGGGCGCGGGGACGCGCCCGCTGTCGAGGGCGGGTACGGGGGCGTGTTCGGTCAGGATGTCGTGGAGTACGCGGCGAACCGCCAGGCGTATCGCCGCGACCGCAGGATGGGGACCCATGTCCGGTTCCCTTCATGAAGTTTTCGGGGGGTGAACCCGGTGTCGGTCACTCAGAGTGTGTAGATGGTGACAGAACCGGGCCGTTCCCCGAGCATTGCACGCCTACCCAAGGCCCACGGTCCCTCGGACGGGTGATTGGAGGGGCGTTCACCTGCCGTCGGCCGGATTCGTTTCACGACCCTTCCGCGGGGTTCACGACCCGGCCTTGCGGTGCACCCGCGCGACCCAGTCCGCCGGTTTGGCGATCTCCGTCTTGGTCGGGAGTGTGTTCGGGGAAGTCCATACGCGGTTGAAGCCGTCCATGCCGACCTGTTCGACGACCGCCCGCACGAACCGCTCGCCGTCGCGGTACTGCCGGAGTTTGGCGTCCAGGCCCAGCAGCTTGCGCAGGGCCATGTCCAGGCGCGAGGCCCCCTTGGCGCGGCGCTGCTGGAACTTCTCGCGAATCTCCGCGACGGACGCGACCACGGACGGGCCGACGCCGTCCATGACGAAGTCGGCATGCCCTTCGAGCAGCGACATCACGGCGGTGAGGCGGCCGAGGATCTCCCGCTGGGCGGGGGTCTGCACGATCTCCACGAGGGAGCGGCCCTCGTCCTCCTCGCCCTCGGGACGGCCGCCCGCGAGCGACTGCGCGGCCTCCCTGATCCGCTCCAGGACCGTCATGGGGTCGACCTCGGTCTCCCCCAAGAAAGACTGGATTTCGCCCTCCAGGTGGTCGCGCAGCCAGGGCACGGCCGTGAACTGCGTCCGGTGCGTCTCCTCGTGAAGGCACACCCAGAGGCGGAAGTCATGGGGCTGCACGTCGAGTTCGCGCTCCACGTGCACGATGTTCGGCGCGACCAGCAGGAGGCGGCCGCCGCCGTTCTCGCCCGCGGGCAGCTCCCGGGTCGCCGGGGCGAACGTCTCGTACTGCCCGAGGACCCTGGAGGAGAGGAACGACAGCAGCATGCCCAGCTCGACGCCGGTCACCTTGCCGCCGACGGCGCCGAGGACGGCTCCGCCGGGGGTGCTGCCGCGCCGCTCCTGCATCTTGTCCAGCAGGGGCTTGAGGATCTCCCGGAAGCCGGCGACGTTCGCCCGCACCCAGCCGGGGCGGTCGACGACGAGGACCGGGGTGTCGTGCACGATGTTCGTGCCCATCCGGGTGAATCCCCGGACGTGCTCCTCCGCGGCCTTGGCGTGCCGGCGCAGCTCCGCGACGACATCCCTGGCCTCGTCACGGCTCACGTCGGGGCCCGGCCGCACAAGTCGGGTCGCGGTCGCCACCGCGAGGTTCCAGTCGACCATCCCAGTAGATGCAGCACCACCGATGCTCGTCATGCGTCAACCGTACGTGAGCGTGTCCGGCTGCGGTTAGGGGTACGGCGCCGGAGCGGCCCCTTTCCGCGGGGCCCCCGGTGCTCCTGGTGCACAGGAGCCGACGGGGGCGACGCTCGACAACTACCGGCAGCCGCAGCCCGCCAGCGCCGACGCCGTGTGGTCCAGTGCCGCCTGGGCCGCACCGGGGTTGTTGGTGTCCGAGGCCAGGAAGGCGAAGGCCAGCAGGCGGCCGTCGGTGTCGACGACGGTGCCGGCAAGGGTGTTGACGCCGGTGAGGGTGCCCGTCTTGGCGCGGACGACGCCGGTGCCGGAGAGGTCGTTGCCGTAGCGGTCCTGGAGCGTGCCGGTGAAGCCCGCGATCGGGAGGCCGGTCAGGATCGGGCGGAGTTCGGGGTGGGCCGGGTCGCCGGCCTTGGCGAGCAGCGCGGTGAGCAGGCCGGCGGTCAGCCTGTCGTCGCGGCTGAGGCCGCTTCCGTCGTTGAACTCGGCGCCCTGCAACGGGAGTTCGAGCTTCTTGAGCTGGGCGCGGATGGCCGCCGCGCCGCCCTCGAAGCTGGCCTTGCCGCCCGAGGCGAGGGCGGTGCGGCGGGCCAGCGCCTCCGCGATGTCGTTGTCACTGTTCGTCAGCATCCGCTCGACCAGGGCGGACATCGGCGGCGAGGAGACCGAGGCGAGCGAAAGGGCGCTGCCGGTTGCCTTGGAGGGGCCGGGCGAGGTCGCCTTGATGCCGTGGTCCTTGAGGAGGTCCGCGAACTTCCTGGCGGTGTCCGCGGCCGGGTCGGGGCTGCGGGTGGCGGTTCCGCTGGTGGAGTCGTCGGCGCGGGCCTCGTCGGTCATCAGGGAGACGACCGGCGCGACGTTGGTCTCGGCGCCGCTCGGGTGGTGCGGGGAGCCGTCGTAGAGCGAGGTGTCGTAGGAGAGCGTCACCTCGTCCAGGTGGCGCTTCCTCAGGGCGGCGGCCGTCTCGTCGGCGAGGGTGCGCAGGCTCGCCCAGCCGTCGGTTTCCTTGCGGGCCGTGAGGGTCGGGTCGCCGCCGCCGACGAGGACGACCTCCTTCGTGCCGGGCTCCAGCACGGCGCGGGTCTCGATGCGGGCGTCGGGGCCGGCCGCCGAGAGCACGGCGACGGCCGTGGCGATCTTCGTGGTGGAGGCCGGGGTCATCGATGCGCCCGCCCCCTTGTCGTACAGCCGCCGGCCGGTCGTCACGTCGACGACGACGCCCGCCCGCTGCCTGCCCAGTGCGGGGTCGGCGAGGAGCGGGCCGAGGACGTCGGCGAGGGCCTTGCCGGTCGGCGCCGGGACGGAGTTCGCGGCGCCGCCGAGGCCGGTGAGCACGGACGCGGCGCTCGGTGCGGGCCGCGGCGCGGCGGCGGACGTATCGGATCTACGTCCGTGATCTGCGCCACCCTCCGAGCCCCGCGATGCGGCCCAGTCGCGCTCGGCCGTACGCTGACCGGAGGAGTCCCAGGGACCGGCCGCGGCCACCGCCCCGGCCGCGATCGCCAGGCCCACGGTGGCGGCAACGGCTGTGAGCTGCGGCGTCGTGAACTTCACGGGACGCGGCCGGACAGCCTGGGTGACCCGTGCCACATGTGGTTTCACGGTCCGCGCGACCCGCACCACATGCGGTCTCGCGGCCCGCCAGGCCTTCAGCTCTGGCACGACCACCAGCCCCTTTCGCGATCACACACCTGCGTGAGGGACACTTAACCACCAGAACTATGTGCTGATCATGGAGGAGCCACCGGTGGAGTTCGACGTCACGATCGAGATTCCGAAGGGTTCGCGGAACAAGTACGAGGTGGACCACGAGACCGGTCGGATCCGTCTGGACCGTCGCCTCTTCACCTCGACCAGTTACCCGGCCGACTACGGCTTCGTCGAGAACACCCTCGGCGAGGACGGTGACCCGCTGGACGCGCTGGTCATCCTGGACGAGCCGACCTTCCCCGGCTGCCTCATCCAGTGCCGCACGATCGGCATGTTCCGTATGACGGACGAGGCCGGCGGCGACGACAAGCTGCTGTGCGTCCCGGCGCACGACCCGCGTGTGGAGCACCTGCGCGACATCCACCACGTGTCGGAGTTCGACCGCCTGGAGATCCAGCACTTCTTCGAGGTCTACAAGGACCTGGAGCCCGGCAAGTCCGTCGAGGGCGCCAACTGGGTCGGCCGTACCGACGCCGAGATCGAGATCGAGCGCTCCTACAAGCGTTTCAAGGAGTCCGGCGGCCACTGAGCCCCGTGACGCCTGAGCTGCGGGCCGCGCGACCCCGAGGGGGGCCGCGCGGCCCGTTCGCGTATACGTGCGCATACTGGGCGTACTGGAGGTGCGAGTCGGGAGCGGTGGGGTGACAGAGCCGGACGCGGAAGACCGCAAGCCGCAGTCGGACGAGGCGAGGAGTGCCTTCAGCCAGCCGGCGGGGGTAATGCCGCCGGTGACCGTCGCGGTCGACGACGAGTCGTCGACGACGTCCGAGTTCGCGCTGCCGAAGGGCCTCGACGTCCCGCAGCCGTCCGGCGCCGAGTCCGAGGGCTCGGCTTTCACCACTCCGCGCACCTACAGCGCCAAGCACGCCCCGCCCGCCTTCACGCCGGCGACCGGCATCCCCGTGGTCAGTCTGACCAAGGACGCGCCGTGGCAGGACCGGATGCGCACCATGCTGCGCATGCCGGTGGCCGAGCGGCCCGCGCCGGAGCCGGTGCACAAGGAGGACGATTCGGGGCCCGCCGTCCCGCGTGTGCTCGACCTGACCCTGCGTATCGGCGAGTTGCTGCTCGCGGGCGGCGAGGGCGCCGAGGACGTGGAGGCGGCGATGTTCGCCGTGTGCCGCTCCTACGGCCTGGACCGCTGCGAGCCGAACGTCACCTTCACCCTGCTGTCGATCTCGCACCAGCCGTCGCTGGTCGAGGATCCCGTCACGGCGTCGCGGACGGTACGGCGCCGGGGCACCGACTACACGCGCCTCGCGGCCGTGTTCCGGCTCGTCGACGACCTGAGCGACCCGGACACCGCGATCTCCCTGGAGGAGGCCTACCGGCGCCTCGCGGAGTTCCGCCGCAACCGGCACCCGTACCCCGGCTGGGTGCTGACCGCCTCCACCGGGCTGCTCGCGGGTGCGGCCTCGATCCTCGTGGGCGGTGACGCCATCGTGTTCGTCGCCGCCGCGCTCGGCGCGATGCTCGGCGACCGGCTGGCGTGGCTGTGCGCGGGGCGCGGGCTGCCGGAGTTCTACCAGTTCACGGTGGCCGCCATGCCGCCGGCCGCGATGGGGGTCGCGCTCACGCTGGCGGACGTCGACGTGAAGGCGTCCGCGGTGATCACCGGTGGGCTGTTCGCGCTGCTGCCCGGGCGGGCGCTCGTCGCGGGCGTGCAGGACGGGCTGACCGGCTTCTACATCACGGCGTCCGCGCGCCTGCTGGAGGTCATGTACTTCTTCGTGGGCATCGTCGTCGGTGTGCTGCTGGTGCTCTACTTCGGCGTGAAGCTGGGCGCCCAGCTCAACCCCGACGCGGCCCTCGGCATCTCCGAGCGGCCGGTGCTCCAGATCGCCGCGTCCATGCTGCTGTCGCTGACCTTCGCGGTGCTGCTCCAGCAGGAACGGTCCACCGTGCTCGCGGTGACGCTCAACGGGGGCGTGGCCTGGAGCGTGTACGGCGCGATGCACTACGCCGGCGACATCTCACCTGTTGCCTCCACGGCGGTGGCGGCGGGACTCGTCGGGCTGTTCGGGCAGCTGCTGTCCCGGTTCCGGTTCGCCTCCGCGCTGCCGTACACGACGGCGGCGATCGGACCGCTGCTGCCCGGTTCCGCGACGTACTTCGGGCTGCTGGCCTTCGCCCAGAACGAGGTCGACGACGGCCTGGTGTCCCTCACCAAGGCCGCCGCCCTCGCCATGGCCATCGCCATCGGCGTGAACCTCGGCTCGGAGATCTCCCGGCTGTTCCTGCGCATTCCGGGCGCGAGTGCGGCCGGGCGCCGCGCGGCCAAGCGGACGCGCGGGTTCTGACCGCCCGCCGTCACGCCCCTACGGAGCGCGGTAGCCCTGGCCCTGGTCGTACGGGTACTGCTGGTACTCCTGCTGCGGGTCGTACGGCTGCTGAGGCTGGGCCTGCGGGTACGGCTGCGCGTACGGCTGCTGCTGCTGGGTGTACGGCTGCTGCTGGGGCTGGGCGTAGTACTGGTCGTAGCCCTGGTCCGAGCCGTAGGGCTGCTGGTGGTCCGGGTTCTGCGGGTGCTGCGGGTGCTGCTGGTAGTCCTGCTGCGGGTCGTACGGCTGCTGCTGTTGCTGGTGGTGGTTGTGCTGGGTCGGCGGTACGGCGCGCAGCTGGGTCGTCGCGTCGTCCATGACCGGCGGCTGCTGGTACTGCTGCTGCGGGGCCGCGGGCTGCTGCGCGGCGGGCTGCGGCGGGTTCTTCTTCGCCTTGCTGCGCGCCCTCAGGAACTCGATGGCGATCGGCACCACCGAGACGAGGACGATCAGGATGAGGATCGCCTCGATGTTCTTGTGGACGAATTCGATGTTGCCGAGCCAGGAGCCGAGCAGCGTGACGCCCGCGCCCCACAGGACGCCGCCGATCACGTTGAAGGTGACGAACGAGCGGTACTTCATGCCGCTGACGCCCGCGATGATCGGCGTGAACGTCCGCACGATGGGCACGAAGCGGGCCAGGACCAGGGACTTCGGGCCGTACTTCTCGAAGAAGTCGTGCGCCTTGACGACGTTCTCCTGTTTGAAGAGGCGGGAGTCCTCGCGGGTGAAGAGCGAGGGGCCGACCTTCTTGCCGAACATGTACCCCGCCTGGTCGCCCAGGATCGCGGCGACGCAGATCAGCGCGATGGCGCCCCAGAGCGGGAAGTCCAGCTGGTTCGACGTGATCAGCAGACCGCAGGTGAACAGCAGCGAGTCACCCGGCAGGAAGAAGCCGATGAGCAGCCCCGACTCCGCGAAGACGATCAGGAGCAGGCCCCAGATGCTGTACGTGTTCAGGAGGTGGTTCGGATCCAGCCAGCTTGGTCCGAGAGCAAGCGTCGTCACGGTGGCGGGCTCCTGAGGGGTGGAGGAAGGGCGGGGGGCCTGGTACGGCCGACCAAAGCTATCAACGCAATGTGTCCACCCCAGGTTCCACCGGTGCCTCCAGGATGCACTGTGCGCCCGCTGGGACAAAGCTGTGAGTCCCCCGCCTCCCCCGCTCCCCCGCTCCCCCGGGCTCCCGGGCTCCCGGGCTCCCGGCCTACGAGGCGTGGCGCGCGGCGTTCGCCCGGATCGCCTCCTTCAGGTGCTCGGCGAGGCCCGGGCGCGTGGAGTCGTAGAACGCCTTGAAGCGCTCGTCGGACACGTACATGTCACCCAGGCACTGGTGGAAGGCGTACGAGGCCTCGTAGAACCAGGTGCACAGGTGCTGGCGGTGTTCCTCGGCCATGTCCATGGCGCGGTCGCCGGTCGGCTGCTCACCGGCGTCCATGAGGTCGCCGTAGCCCGCGTTCCAGGCGTCGATCTCGGCCTGCATGCGCTTCCAGTCGTCCTTGGTGTAGGTGGCGGCGCGGCGCTGTGACTCGGCGTACAGCTCGGTGTCGCCCCAGCGCTGTTCCGCTTCTTCGGCGTACTGCTCGGGGTCCTTGTCACCGAAGACCTCGAAGCGCTCTTCGGGTGTGAGGTTGATGCCCATCCTGCGTGCCTCCAAGGCGTGCTCCACGGCCTCCGCCATCTTCTGCAGCTTGTCGATCCGGGCGGTCAGCAGCTCGTGCTGGCGGCGCAGGTGCGCGCGCGGGTCCGCGTCCGGGTCGTCGAGCAGGGCGGCGACCTCGTCGAGCGGGAAGCCGAGCTCCCGGTAGAACAGGATCTGCTGCAACCGGTCGAGGTCGGCGTCTTCGTAGCGCCGGTGACCCGCATGGCTGCGCCCGCTGGGGGCGAGCAGGCCGATCTCGTCGTAGTGGTGCAGGGTGCGCACCGTGATTCCGGCGAAACCGGCGACCTGTCCTACGGAGTAGCTCACTTCCGTTCCCTTCCCGCTTCTCGGTACGCGCTTCAGCGTGGGTCCTCACGTCGCGTGAGGTGCAAGTCCCCCTCGGGCCTCCAGGATGTCGCGTCCGATTTGCCCGCTTATGGTGAGCCCGTGGCTCAGGAGACGACGCAGCAGGCAACGCCCCCGGCGGCCCCCGCGCGCACCCTGTTGCTGCTGATCCTCCCCGCTCTCGCCGTGGGAATCGGCGCGAGCCTGCTCTTCCTGGGCGTCAGCGAGGCGGCCGAGGCGTTCCAGGACGTCCTGTGGCAGAACCTGCCCGATGCGCTGGGCGTGGGCCGCTACTCCGTGTTCTGGATGATGGTCATGCTCACCGCCACGGGCGTGGCGGTCGGGCTCGTGGTGTGGAAGGTCCCCGGGCACGCGGGCCCCGACCCGGCGACCGTCGGGCTCGACGCCCCCGTGCTGCCGCTCGGTGTGCTGCCGGGGCTGCTGCTGGCGACCGCGCTGATGCTGGCGGGCGGGCCGAGCCTCGGCCCGGAGAACCCGATCATCGCCGTCAACGTCGGGCTCACGTTCTGGCTGGGCCGCAGGTTCCTGCCCCGGCTCCCGGGCGGCCTGTGGGTGATGCTGGCCGAGGCGGCGACGATCGGCGCCCTCTTCGATACGCCCGTGGCGGCGGCCCTCGTCATCTCGGAGGCGCTGGCCGGGCGGAAGCTGGAGGGGCATCTGTGGGACCACGTCTTCGCGCCGCTGGCCGCCGCCGCGGCCGGCGCGCTGACCATCACCCTGGTGGCCCATCCGACCTTCGACCTGGATCTGCCCGCGTTCGGCAAGCCGGGCTGGGGCGACACCCTGGCGGCGATCGTGGTCGCCTCCGTGGCGGCGGTGCTCGGCATGGCCGCCGTCTACGCCTTCCCGTACGTCCACGGAGCCTTCTCCCGTCTCAAGCACCCCATGCTGGCGCTCCCGGCGGGCGGGCTCGTGCTGGGCCTTCTGGGAGCCCTGGGCGGCCATCTGACGCTCTTCAAGGGGCTGGACGAGGTCGCGGAGCTGGCGCGTGATCCGGAGGGCTGGTCGGCCGGGGAGTTCGCCACGATGTCGGTGGTGAAGCTGGCCGCGCTGCTGGTCGCCGCGTCGTGCGGGTTCCGCGGCGGGCGGATCTTCCCCGCGGTCTTCGTCGGGGCGGCCCTCGGGCTGTGCGCGCACGCGCTCGTGCCGGGCGTTCATCCCACGGTCGGTGTCGCCGCGGGCGTGCTGGGCATGCTCCTGGCCATCACCCGGCAGGGCTGGGTGAGCCTGTTCACGGCCGCCGCGCTGGTGGCCTCTCCGGCGATCCTCGCCCTGCTGTGCATCGCCTCGCTGCCCGCCTGGCTGCTGGTGACCGGCCGCCCGCAGATGCAGTTGCGCGAGGACGGGACACCGATCCGGTGAGCCGCCTTCCCCCTCCACTTCCGCTTCCACTTCCACCGATCTTCTTGAGGAGAACCGACCGTGCCGCTCCACAAAGGACCCGTGAAGCACGACGAGCGCCCGATGTCCGTCAACCCCTTCTTCGGGGAGGCGAATCCGGTCGGCGGCATGACGGAGGCCCCGGCCAAGCACCGGCTCCCGAAGGATCCGCTGCCGCCCACGACGGCGTACCAGCTCGTGCACGACGAACTGATGCTGGACGGCAACTCCCGGCTGAACCTCGCCACGTTCGTCACCACCTGGATGGAGCCGCAGGCCGGGCTGCTGATGGCGGAGTGCCGGGACAAGAACATGATCGACAAGGACGAGTACCCGCGCACCGCCGAGCTGGAGAAGCGCTGCGTGGCGATGCTCGCCGACCTGTGGAACGCGCCCGATCCCTCGGCCGCCGTGGGCTGTTCGACGACCGGGTCGAGCGAGGCGTGCATGCTCGCGGGGATGGCGCTGAAGCGGCGCTGGGCGCAGCGCAACGCCGACCGCTATCCGTCGCGGGACGCCCGGCCGAACCTCGTGATGGGGGTCAACGTCCAGGTCTGCTGGGAGAAGTTCTGCAACTTCTGGGAGGTCGAGGCGCGCCAGGTGCCCATGGAGGGCGACCGGTTCCATCTCGACCCGCAGGCCGCCGCCGAGCTGTGCGACGAGAACACCATCGGGGTCGTGGGCATCCTCGGCTCCACCTTCGACGGGTCCTACGAGCCGATCGCCGAGTTGTGCGCGGCGCTCGACGCGCTCCAGGAGCGGACCGGGCTCGACATCCCGGTGCACGTGGACGGCGCGTCCGGGGCGATGGTCGCGCCCTTCCTCGACGAGGACCTGGTGTGGGACTTCCGGCTGCCGCGGGTGGCGTCGATCAACACCTCGGGGCACAAGTACGGGCTCGTCTACCCGGGCGTCGGCTGGGCGCTGTGGCGGGACAAGGAGTCGCTGCCCGAGGAACTCGTCTTCCGCGTCAACTACTTGGGCGGCGACATGCCGACCTTCGCGCTCAACTTCTCCCGGCCCGGGGCCCAGGTGGTCGCCCAGTACTACACGTTCCTGCGCCTGGGCCGCGAGGGCTTCCGGGCGGTGCAGAAGACGACCCGGGACTTGGCCCAGGGGCTCGCCCAGCAGGTCGAGGCGCTCGGTGACTTCCGACTGCTCACGCGCGGCGACGAGTTGCCGGTGTTCGCCTTCACGACGGGGCCGGACGTGACCTCGTACGACGTCTTCGACGTGTCCCGGCGGCTGCGCGAGCACGGCTGGCTCGTTCCCGCGTACACCTTCCCGGAGAACCGCCAGGACCTGTCCGTGCTGCGGGTGGTGTGCCGCAACGGCTTCTCCGCCGACCTCGCCGAGCTGTTCATCGAGGACCTGAGCCGCCTGCTGCCCGAACTGCGGCGGCAGCCAAGCCCGTTGCCGCACGACAAGAGCGCGGCCACCGGGTTCCATCACTGAGAAGGTTCCCGCATCTCGTCGTGGCGCGGAAGGATCTGTACGATGCGTGCGCCCATGGGCCCTTGTCGGGAGATGTCCCGCGAGGGCCCTTCTTCCTCACCGTGGGGATTCATATGCGCATACGCGCTTCGGTCGCCGCTCTGTCCGGCGCCCTGGTTCTCTCTTCGGCTCTGGTGTTCCCCGCCGCCGCGCAGGCGCACGCGGGGCCGATGACCAGCGACGACGACACCACGATCACGAAGGTCGTGGTCAACGGCGGCAAGGACCTCGTCCTCGGCACCACGGCCAAGAAGTCGTTCACCGCCACGGTGACCGCGACCGACCCGGACGGCGTCACCGCCGGCTGGGTGGCCCTGTGGCACGGCACCTCCTTCGACGACCAGGGAAGGGACGCCACGCTGCTGCCCGCCGAGGAGGGCACGGGCTCCTGTGTGGCGGCCGACGCACAGACCTCGACGTGCACGGTCCACTTCACCGTGGACCCGAAGACCGACCTGACCGACAACGCCTTCGCGGGCACCTGGCACGCGTACGCCATCGCGTACGGCATGCCGAGCGGTTCCACCAACAACGGCTACGCCGGCACCGTGCACATCAAGCGCAACACCACGCTGACCGGCGACGCGTCGCCGGAGCCGGTGGCGAAGGGCCGGACCGTCACGGTCAAGGGCGCGCTCACCCGCGCCGACTGGGAGACCGGCGCGTACGCGGGCCTGAGCGGCCGGTCGGTGAAGCTCCAGTTCCGCAAGGTGGACAGCAGCACGTACACCACCCTCAAGACCGTCACCAGCACCACCGGCGGAGCGGTGACGGCCACCACCACCGCGACGACCGACGGGTACTACCGCTTCTCGTACGCGGGCACCACGGCCACCGACGCCGCTACGTCGTCCGGCGACTTCGTCAACGTCCAGTAGGAGGACCGGGGCGGGTTGTTCAGTCGCGGTCCCCCGGATGCGGGGTCCCCGTCGCGTACGGGTTCTCCTCGCCCTCCGCGAGCACGCCCACGAACGGCTCGCCCTCCCCCGCGAAGGTGTAGGCGCCGCCCTCTATGCGGGCGATCAAGCCTCGGGTCCACTCGGCGTCGCTGTCGGCCGTGTGGACCCAGAGGTTCATGATCTCGCCGATGTGGCCGAGCTGTTCGGGGCCGTCCTCGGGGACGTAGTGCTCGGTGACCGAGGCGCGCCACTCCTCGATCCGGCGGATCCGCTCCTTCAGCAGGGCCACCGCCTCGTCCCGCGGCAGGTCGACGATGAAGCCGATGCCCGCCGACTGGACGTCCATCTTCTGGTCGTACGACGTCAGGGACGCGCGCAGCAGGGAGAGGAACTCCTCGGTGCCCCGGTCCGTGATCTCGTACTCGGTGCGCGGCGGGCCGCCCGCCGTGGACGGCCCGACCTCGTGCGCGTGCAGCAGTCCCTGCTTCGCCATCTGCTTGAGCGCGTGGTAGATCGAGCCGGGCTTGGCGTTGGACCACTCGTGCGCGCCCCAGTACTCCAGGTCGCCGCGCACCTGGTAGCCGTGGGCCCGCCCGTGCTGGCGCACCGCGCCGAGCACGAGGAGACGGATCGCTGACATGCGAGCCACATTAGGGCCCTCAGGTCAACCCTCCTGTGCCCGGGCCACCAGCTCGAAGGCGGTCGCGCCGTCCAGGGACTCGCGGATGATGTCGGCGTGGCCGGCGTGCCGGGCGATCTCCTCGATCAGGTGCAGCATGAACCACCGCATCGACACGTTGCCCTTGGGGAACCAGGGCGCCTCGGGCAGCGGGAAGCTGTCGTCCATCGAGTCCACGGACCGGATGAACTCCTCGGTCTCGTGGGCCACGCCGTCCCAGAACGCGAGCATCCCGGCCAGGGTCTCGTCCTCGTCGAGCCGGAAGCCGTCCGCCCAGGTCTCCTGGGTGCGTGCCCGCTCGTTGGGCTTCTGCTGGGCCAGCCGCAGCCAGTTGAGCTCGCACTCGGCGACGTGCTTGACGAGCCCCGACAGCGACAGCTCGCTGGCACTCGGCCTGCCCGCCGCCTGCTCGTCGCTCAGGCCGAGCACCGCGCGCCGCAGCCCGCCGCGCTGGGCCTCGACGAAGGCCAGGAGTGCGCCGCGCTCGTCGGCGTGCGCCTCTGCGGGAACGTGAGTGACCATGACCGGCCGCCTTTCATCGGGTCGTGCTCTTGCCTGACACCGACGAAGCTACGGGGCCTTTAGGACAGGTTGCGTCCTAAAGGCCCCGGCGTCCGACGGAAGACTCGGACGGAAGACACGGAAGACTCAGAACGGGAAGAAGCTCCGCCCGTGCTGGACCGAGATCCACTTCTGCGTGGTGAACGACTCGACCGTCGCCTCGCCGTTGAGGCGGCCGATGCCGGAGGACTTCTCGCCGCCGAAGGCGACCAGCGGCTCGTCGTGGACGGTGCCGTCGTTCACGTGGAACATGCCGGTGTCGATCTGCTTGGCGAACGCGACACCTCGTTCGACGTCGGCCGTGTGGACGGCGCCGCTGAGGCCGTACGGAGTGTCGTTGACGAGGCGGACGGCCTCCTCCTCACCGTCGAAGGGGACGAGGAGAGCGACGGGGCCGAAGATCTCCTGCTGGAGGATGGCGGAGTCGGCGGGCACGTCCGTCAGGACGCTCGGCTCGACGAGGGTGTCCGTCGTGGTGCCGTGCACGAGGGCTCTGGCGCCCTCGGCGATCGCCTGGTCCACGGCGCTGGTGATCGCGTCCGCCTGGGAGGCGTTGATGACCGGGCCGATCACCGTCTGCGGGTCGCTCGGGTCGCCGACCTTGAGCGACTTGACCTTGGCGACGAACTTCTCCGTGAACACGTCGGCGATGCTGCGGTCGACCAGGACACGGTTCGCGGCCATGCAGACCTGGCCCTGGTGGACGTACCGGCTGAAGACCGCGGCGTCCACGGCGTAGTCGATGTCCGCGTCGTCGAGCACCACGAGCGCGCTGTTGCCGCCGAGTTCGAGGACGGAGCGCTTGAAGTGCGAGGCGCAGACGGTGGCGACGTGCCGGCCGACCTTGTCGGAGCCGGTGAAGGAGATGACCTTCGCGAGAGGGTGCTCGATGAAGGCGTCGCCGATCTCCGCGATGTCGGTGATCACGACGTTCAGCAGACCGCCCGGCAGGCCCGCCTCCTCGAAGATCTTCGCGACCAGGGAGCCGCCGACGATCGGCGTGTTCTGGTGCGGCTTGAGGACCACGCCGTTGCCCAACGCCAGTGCCGGGGCAACGGACTTGAGCGAGAGGAGGAAGGGGAAGTTGAAGGGGCTGATCACACCGACGACGCCGACCGGGACGCGGTAGAGGCGGTTCTCCTTGCCGTCGACCGGCGAGGGGATGATCCTCCCCTCCGGGCGCAGCGCCAGGTTGACCGACTCGCGCAGGAACTCCTTGGCGAGGTGCAGCTCGAAGCCGGCCTTGAGGTGCGTGCCGCCGAGCTCGGCGATGATGGCCTCGGCGATCTCCGGCTCGCGGTCCTCGGTGATCCGCAGGGCCTTCTCGAAGACCGCCCTGCGCGCGTACGGGTTGGTCGCCGCCCATTCCTTCTGGGCGCGGGCGGCCGCGTTGTACGCCTGATCCACCTCGTCCACCGTGGCTATGGTGATCGACGCGAGCTTCTCGCCGTTGTACGGGTTGAAGTCGATGATGTCCCAGGAACCGGTGCCCGGGCGCCACTCACCGTCGATGTACTGCTGGGCCAGGTCGGTGAAGTAGGACGACATGTGCTCCTCGATCCCTCAATCCCTGTGCTGCCGAAGCAGACATCCGATCACGGTCTGATCACGCGTCATCGTACTTGTGTTTCAAGGGAGTTGGGATGGCCAGGGCACTTCAGGAGAGCTGAAGGAGCCCCCGGAGCAGATCGCGGCTCTCGGCCGGGCCGGGACTGTCCTGCTGGAGCTGCTTCAGCGCGGACTCGTACTGCGCGACGTCCTCGCGCTTGTCCAGGTACAACGCGCTCGTGAGCTGCTCCAGATAGACCACGTCGGAGAGGTCGGACTCGGGGAAGCTCAGGATCGTGAAGGAGCCGCTCTCGCCCGAGTGCCCGCCGAAGCTGAACGGCATGACCTGAAGGCGTACGTTCGGACGCTCCGACACCTCGATCAGATGCTGGAGTTGGCCGCGCATCACCTCGCGGTCGCCGTACGGCCGGCGCAGCGCGGCCTCGTCGAGGACGATGTGGAACTCGGGGGCGCGCTCGGAGACGAGGTACTTCTGGCGCTCCAGGCGCAACGCGACCCGGCGTTCGATGTCCGCGGCGCTCGCACCCCGCATGCCGCGCTCGACGACCGCGTGCGCGTACGCCTCGGTCTGCAACAGGCCGTGCACGAACTGCACTTCGTAGCACCGGATGAGGTGGGCGGCGCCTTCGAGGCCGACGTACGTCGGGAACCAGCTGGGCAGGACGTCGGAGTAACTGTGCCACCAGCCCGCGACGTTGGCTTCCTTGGCGAGGGACACGAGCGAGGTCCGCTCCGCCTCGTCCGTGATGCCGTACAGCGTCAACAGGTCCTCGACGTCGCGTGTCTTGAAACTCACCCGTCCCAACTCCATGCGGCTGATCTTCGATTCGGAGGCACGGATCGAATAGCCGGCCGCTTCACGGGTGATGCCACGCGCCTCGCGCAGCCGCCTGAGGTGCGATCCCAGCAGCATGCGCCTCACCACCGAGCCGCTCGACTCCCCAGCGCTCACGTTCGTCAGCCTCCCCAACCGTCTTCAGACGCCGAAGTCTGCCACTAAAACACTTCGAGCTGTACTCGTTCGGTTACAGAAACGGAAAGTAGCCAACGCAGTTACACCGGAAAAGATCAGGAGAGGGCAAGCGGAGGGGAAGAAGGTGGCAGAAGAAATGACCAAGAAGTGGTACCGGAAGGTCCAATTCGGGCGCGTGCACGTGCATCTGCCCTTGCATCTGCTGTACGCATTCGGAACCATGGTCCCGCGCCACCGCTGCATCGCCACGACCGCGAACCCCGGGAGTGCCTCGCATGGGGACGAATGGATCGACCATGCTCGAGCCGTTACGGCAGGGGCTTCCGCCGCTCGACCCCGCGGCCGTGTCCAACGCTGCTTCCTGCGCTCTGCCGCCCCGCTACGAAGCGGTGCGCGAGGCGCGGCAGTTCACGCGAAGAACACTCGACCAGTGGGACATCGGCGAGCGGTTCGACGACGTCTGCCTGGTGGTCTCCGAACTCGTCACCAACGCGCTGCGCCATGCGCTGCCCTCGGACACCCCTCGCCCGGACGACCAGGGCCCGCCCGTGCGGCTGCACTTGATGCGGTGGACCTCGCGTCTGGTGTGCGCGGTGCGCGACCCGAGCCACGACAGTCCCGTCGCGGGGACCTCGGACGACTTCTCCGCGGAGTCGGGCCGCGGCCTCTTCCTGGTCGACTCGTTCGCCGACAGCTGGGGCTGGCACCCGCTCGCGGGGACGCTCAGCGGCAAGGTCGTGTGGGCGCTGTTCCGGCTGCCGCAGCCGGCCTCCGCCGAATAGAGAACCGCGGCGCCTTTCGGCGCCGCGGTTCTACGCGCGTTACACGCTGTCGAAAAGCCCTCGCACTCGGTCACGTGCTCCGGGCGCTCACGGTCAGCCCGCTATCAGGTGATCGAACTCGCCGTCCTTGATGCCCAGGAGCATCGCTTCGATCTCGGCGCGGGTATAGACGAGCGCGGGCCCTTCGGGGAACCGCGAATTCCGTACGGCCACCTCGCCGCCCGGCAGCCGGGCGAACTCCACGCAGGATCCCTGCGAGTTGCTGTGCCGGCTCTTCTGCCAGGCCGCCACCCCGTCCAGCTCTGTCGCAGCCATGCCGTTGTACACGTCATCCACGTCGTACACGTCGTGGTCCACAGGTCGCTCCCCGGTCGTGCAGTGGCTGAGGTGGCCATTGATGCATTGGTCAACTGCCCCGGATCATAGCTCTGTTCATGTGCCAATGCATGAGCAGATGCTTGTGCAGATGCACGTGCACGCGGGGTGTTCCCACGGTTACAGCTTTTACCCGCCTTTTGACTACCGACGGTTGACCGGGCGACTACACCTTGTCCAGCGCATTACGTCCGGATCGAATCCCTCGTGTACTAGGAACAGACGCGTTCCGGGCCCTTCCTGTTCCACCGTCCACGTAATCGTCCAGTCCGCGGGATGGGCCGGGCGGGCTCAAGCGCGGGGAATGGCCTATCTGTCGTGGGATGTCAGCGACCTGACCCGTACGGCAGCAGCGCCATCTCCCGGGCGTTCTTGATCGCCCGCGCCAGCATCCGCTGCTGCTGGGCGGTCACCCGGGTGACCCGGCGGCTGCGGATCTTCCCGCGGTCCGAGATGAACTTCCGCAGCAGGTCGGTGTCCTTGTAGTCGAGGTACGTCACCTTGTCGCGGCCCAGCGGGTTGGGGCGGGACTTGGACGCGGGCTTGCGGTCCGGCTTGCGGGCCATCAGATCTCCAGGAGGGTGTCGAAGGAGGGCGGCAGCCGCTTCCAGGCGGTGCGCCCGGCGGCGTACTCGGTGTCGGTCAACAGGCAGGACTCCAGGAGCAGTTCGAGCCCCTCGCGGTCGAGCCCCGGCGAGGTGAAGACCAGGTGCTGGCAGCAGTCGCCGTGCTCCGGGTGCCAGTCGAGCGCAGCGGCGGCGCGGCGGACCGGCGGGACCATCTCCCAGGCCGCGTCCGGCAGCGAGGCGAGCCACGGGCCCGCGTTCTCCACGCACAGCGCACCGCCCGCCGCGTCCCAGTGCAGCAGCGTGTCGGGCCGGTCGGCGAGCCAGAACCGCCCCCGGCTGCGGGCGGCCGCGCAGGTCAGGTCCTCAAGGGCCGCGTACAGCCGCTCCGGGTGGAACGGCCGGCGCCGATGCCATACGAGGGTGGAGACGCCGTGCGCGTCGGCGTCGGCCGGGAGCAGTGCGCACGCCGGGTGCTGGGCGGCGGCCGCGGCCTCGACGTCGAATCCGGCGAACGCCGCCGCGGCCAGCGGGGAGCGCGTCAAGCCGCCGTACTGGATGGACACTTGACGGGCCGTCGGGTGCAGTTGCGCGAGCAGTGCGCGGTCCTCGTCGTCGGCCTCCGCCGAGTCGGCCACGGCGAGGACGGGGGCGTACTCCAGCTGGCGCGCGAAGGTGTCGGCGACCGTGCGCTGGTCGGTGGCGGCCGCGGCGAGGCCGCCGTCCGCGAGGTCGTCGCCGTTGCCGAGGTAGGGCAGCAACAGGGCCGGGTCGACGGCGGTGATCACGCCGGTCAGCCGCAGCCCACTGGACGCGACGACCTCGGCCATCGCCTTCGGTTCGACCGAGTCCCACAGCTCGACGACCGCGAGCCGGGTGAGCCCGGCGTCCGCCAGCCGCTCCAGCTCCGGGACCAGGTCCTCGCGCAGGGCGCAGCACGCGCAGTCGTTGACGAGCGGGGCCTCGCCCACGGAGAGGACTCCGGTGGCGTCGCGGACCGTCCGTACGACCGTGCCCGCGGCGGCGGTCGCGAGGTCGTGGTGGAGGGCGACGCTGCCCGGCACCTCGGCGAGGAGCCGCTCGACGGCGGCCCGCCGCGCATCCGCGTGCAGGCCGCCGACGATCGCCACAGAGAGGGCACTCACTCGGATCGGCTCCGCTTCCCGAACCGGCGCTCGAAGCGCTCGACGCGTCCGGCGGTGTCCAGTACGCGCGCTGTGCCCGTGTAGAAGGGATGGCTCACGTTCGAGATCTCGACGTCCACCACCGGGTAGACATTGCCGTCCTCCCACTCGACCGTCTTACCGCCGGACACCGCGGCGAGCGTCGAGCGGGTGAGGAAGGCGTGGTTCGCGGCGCGGTCCCGGAAGACGACGGGGCCGTACGGCGGGTGGATTCCTTCGCGCATGGCGGTCAGCGCTCCTCTCGGAAGTCGACGTGCCGGCCGGCGACCGGGTCGTACTTGCGCAGGGTCATCCGGTCCGGGTCGTTGCGACGGTTCTTGCGGGTGACGTAGGTGAAGCCGGTCCCGGCCGTGGACCGGAGCTTGATGACGGGCCGGAGTTCGTTGCGTGCCATGCTGCTATCTTACTGAAAATGAATCCCATTACCAATCCAGCTCATCACTGACCGAGAGAGGTGCATCACCCTTGTCCGCGCACTGCATGCTGACCGGCGCCCGGCCCGGCTTCGGCAACTCCATCTCCCACTCCCACCGGCGCACGTCCCGCCGCTTCGACCCGAACGTCCAGCGCAAGCGCTACTGGCTGCCGAGCGAGGGCCGGTACGTACGGCTGCGGCTGAGCACGAAGGGGATCAGGACCGTCGACACGATCGGCGTCGAGGCCGCCGTGGCCCGCATCCGTGCCCGGGGAGTGAAGGTCTGATGGCGAAGAAGAGCAAGATCGCGAAGAACGAGCGGCGCCGGGAGACCGTCGCGCGGTACGCGGCGCGACGGGCCGAGCTGAAGGAGATCGTCCGGCGGCCGGCGTCGAGCGAGGCCGAACGGGCCGCCGCCCAGCGGGAACTGGCCCGCCAGCCGCGCGACGCGAGCGCCACCCGCGTACGCAACCGGGACAGCGTGGACGGCCGCCCGCGCGGCTATCTCCGCACCTTCGGGCTGTCCCGGGTGAACCTTCGGCAGCAGGCGCACGCGGGGTTCCTGCCCGGGGTGCGCAAGTCGTCCTGGTAGGCCTGAGCACGGCTTCCCGGCAGGTCTCGGCCGGTGGTCCAGCCGGTGACTGCGGCAGGCACTCCTGGCAGGCCTGAGCTGTGGCCTCCACGGGCGGCCCTGGTAGCTTGCTGCGGTCGTTCCGGCGACACCCGCGACACCACCCACCCTTGGGGGACTTCAGTGACTTCGGCGACCTTCCCGCGTCAGCGGGTGCGCAGCGCGGCCCTGGCCGTGGCCGCGGGGCTGACGGCCGCGCTCGTGCTGACCGGCTGCAGCAGCGACGACTCCGGCTCGGGCTCCGACTCCGCGGACAAGTCCGCGAGCCCCGGCGCGACCGCCACCGAGAGCGCCGACACGGGCGGCGGCTCGGGGGAGACCTCCGGCACCAAGGGCAAGCTGGAGGGCAGCTGGCTGGCCACGACCGACGGCAAGGCGGTCGCGCTGATGATCACCGGCAAGAAGGCCGCGATCTTCAGCACGGGCGGCGCGGTGTGCAGCGGCACCGCCGGCGCGGAGTCGGGCATGCAGATGCTCCACCTCAAGTGCACCGACGGCAGCACCGACCGCACCACCGGCATGGTCGACTCCGTGAGCGGTACGACCCTCAAGATCACGTGGTCGGGGGGCGTCGGCAAGGAGACGTACACCAAGTCCGAGGGTGGTGGCGGGCTGCCGACCGGGCTGCCGACGGCGAGTCTCGGCTCCTGAGCGTTCACTTTCCCCGGCGGGCCGCGGATCCCTCGTTCTTCGGGGGGCGCGGCCCGTCGTCGTTTCCGTCGTCGTCCTCGGCCTGGGCCGCAGAACCGCTTCCGTCCAGCGTCATCGGGGGTACGGCGGTGTCCAGGGCCTCGGAGAGTTCGACGAGGGACTCCAGCAGCAGGCCCGCGCCCCGGCGGACGACCGCGTCGGGAATGCCCTCGCTGTCCCAGGTCTCCAGGGCCGTGCGGACCGCGTCCCAGCGCGGGACACGGCGCTCGCGGACGGCCTTCGCGCCCTGCTCGGTGGCCGTGCGCAGGGCCTCGGCGAAGCGGGCCGCGGCCGGAACGGGCGTCGCGTCCCGCTCCGGGAGGTGGGCCTCCATCAGCATCGCGACGCGGCCCATCTGGGCGAGGGCGTCCTCGGCGTCGTCTGCCACGGTGCGGGACACGCCCCGGTGGCGTACCGGCTCGTCCTTGGCACGGGCCACCGCCGTGTGCCAGGCCGCGCGGGCGGTGCGGGCGGCGAGGAGTGCCTCGCGGACGTCGGGGGCGGCCTGGCCCACCGGGTGCGTGTACTGGTTCACGACGGTCGCCGCGTAACGGCCCTGCGCGGTCAGCCACTCCGCGAGGCGGGTGCGCAGCCGTGGGGTCTCCCAGGCCGGGTAGACGGCGTACGCGAGCATCGCCAGGAGTCCGCCGATCAGGGTGAGGATCACCCGCTCCGGGACCGTCTGCGTCCACTGCTCGCCGCCCATCCCGAGCAGGAAGACGACGTACGCCGCCACGCAGGCCTGCGCCGCCATCTGGCCCGTGCGCATCAGGAGGTACATCAGGGCCGCGCTGAGCACGGCGAGGGTGCCGGAGAGGTACGTTCCCGGGTCCGCGACCCGCACGACGGCCGTGGCCAGGGTCACGCCCACGAGGGTGCCGCCGAAGCGGGCGACCGCGCGGCTGTAGGTCTGGGAGAAGTCGGGGCGCATGACCATGACCGAGGTCAGCGGGGCCCAGTAGCCGTGGCCCAGGGGCAGGGCGGTGCCGATCATGTAGCCCGTGGCGGCCACCGCGGCCACCCTCGTGGCGTGGCGGGTGATCTGGGAGTCCTTGTGCAGCAGCTCCTTCCTCATGGCCTGGAGGGCCACGGGGATCAGGCCGATGAGGGTGGGGCGGCTGAGGGGGGTGACGGGGGCGGGCCGGGACGGCCTCGTCCTCCGCCGCCGGATGGTCCGGAGGGGCCGGAAGGACCGCCGGACCGGCTCGGGTGGCGCCCCTGCCGTCTCCAGTACGTCCTCCAGCAGCCTCCCCAGGCGTGTCGCCGCCCGGTACGGCGGGCCCGTCAGGATGGCGCCCGTGTCCGGGGTCCTGAAGGCGGCCACCGCTCCCGGGGGGAGGGTGACCGGGGCGCCGTGCCGGATGGCCCGGGCGGCGGCGTCGAGGATGGCGGCCGCGGCGGAGAGGAGTTCGCGGACCCGGTCGCGGGCCGGGCCCTCCCCGGGAACGCCCATCGCGGGGTCGGCGAGGGAGGCGAGGACGGGGCGGATGCGTTCGGCGAGGCCGCGGGCACCGTGGAGTTCGGCGGGGCGGGTGCGGGCCTGGCGCGGGGTGAGGGCCGCCGCGTTGCGGGCCTCCATGAGCGGGAGCGGGTCGAAGGGGGCCACCGGGTCGTGGCGGAGGCGGCGCGCGTAGTCGGCCTCGGCGGCCAGGGCGTCGGCGAGCGCGTCGCGATGGGCGCCCCAGCGTCGTACGGGAAAGAGGACGATCAGGGCCGCCTGCACCAGGCCGCCCACGATCATCATGGCGCCGTGGCCCGCCGCCTCGGCGACCGAGGTCGGCAGCGTCACCGTCACCAGCATGATCGCGACGTTGGACGAGGCGATCAGGCCGATCGTGGGACCCGCCGCCCAGCTCATCCCGGCCAGGAACGTCCAGACCACCAGCAGGGCCAGGAACAGCACGAAGTGGGAGATCGTGACGTAGCCGACGAATGTGGAGACGGCGAGGCTCGTGCCGGAGGCGAGGGCGAGTTCCGGCCGGGGGCGCCAGCTGCGCTGGAACGTGGCGATCGCCGCCTGGTAGGCCCCGAACGCCGAGCTCGCTGCGGCGCCCGGCCCGAAGGCCCACAGGCTCACCGCGATGACGAGTGCGAGCCCTGCCGCGCCGCGCACCGCGATCAGCGGTTCGAGACGTTTCCGCTCGACCGTCAGACCCGAGCGGGTGGTCTCCCTCAGCGCCCGGAGCCAGCTCATTTCGTCAGCGTAGAGCCTGTGCCGCAGCCAGGAGGGGCGGGGCGCGTACGTGGCCGCCCTGCGCGTGCGTGATGATCGGGGCGTATCGCCGAACACCTCACGGGGGATCCCATGCGCGCCGTTCCCATCGCCGTCACCGCTCTCGCGGTGGCCTTCGCCCTGACCGCCTGCGACGACGGTGGAGACGCCGGCGGCAGCGCGCCCAGCGCCGCCAGGACGAAGCAGAGCAGCAGCACCGCCGCCTGCCGGCTCGACGGGGTCGGGGTGCAGGTCGGTCCCGCCAGTGAGGCTCCGGCCGCCGGGGACACCGGCGTCGTCCCGGTCACGCTCACCAACCGCGGCGCCACCTGCACCCTGAAGGGGTTCCCCGGCATCGAGCTGACCACCGGTGACGCGTCCTTCGACGTCGCCGGCAACAAGGCGGCGAACCCGCTGAAGCTGACCCTCAGGAAGGGTGAGACGGCGACCTTCGACGTGACGTACGTGCGCGGGGCCGCCGGCGGCGACAAGAGCGCCGCGGTGACGGACATGAACATCAGCCTGCCGGGCAGCGACGCCCAGTCCGGCTCTGCGTGGAAGTACGGCGATGTCGCGCTGAAGACCGCGAAGACACCGGACGCCACGGTGAGCGCCTTCCAGCGGGCCGGCGACTGAATCACCTCAACGGTGGGCGCGCCCTGACCTGGGCGCGGTCCGCCGCGGCGGCGCCCTGCTCCCATCCGGCCGCGTCGGTGACCCCGCGCACCCGGGTGGTGACGGTGTCCGGGAACATCTGCTCCATGTGGTCCGCGACCGCCACGTCCCGGGCCGCGAGCACCGGCAGCAGATCGCGCCCCGACTCGCCCTGAGACGCGCCGACCTGGGCCTCGGCGACCTCCGCCAGCCGGTCGCCGATGCGGTGCGCGTACGCGGCCAGGAACGACTGCCGGAAGGTCTTCGTGCGCTTGCGGCCGCCCGCCCGCTGCTGCGCCTCCGCCTTCGTCATCGCGGCCGTGGCCTGCACGAGCAGCGAGGTGTAGAGCAGCTCCACGGCCTCCAGGTCGGCTTCGAAGCCGACGACGGTGGAGAAGCCGAGCGCCTCGTTCCACACCGCCCGGCCGCGGTTCGCCCCGGCCACCGCGTCCAGCAGCACCGCCTTCGCCGTCTCGTACGGGGCGTCGATGCCGATGCGGCAGGCGCCGGGCGCGTCCTTCGCGTGGGTGCGGGCGGCGAGCAGCGCCTCGTCGATCGAGTGCCGCGCCATCAGCTCCTGCGCCTTGGCACTCAGCGCCTCCGCCTCCTCCGGGAACCCGGTCGCCTCCGCCTTGGCGAGCAGCGCGCGGATACGGCCGAGCATGCGGGAGTCCTGGTGGGACGCCTGAGATGTGTGGGACGCCTGGGGTCCCGTTCCGGGTGCGTCGAGGGGCTCGATGGAGGGGAGGCGGAGCAGCAGGCGGTAGAGCTCCAGTACGGCGGTGGCGTGCGAGAAGCGGTCGGTGCGCGGGGGCTCGGCGGTCAGCTCCGCGAGCTGGGCCGCCCAGCGCGGGCCGCGCGGCCCGTCGTCCTTCGCCTGCGCCAGGACCAGCGCCGACACCAGCCGTACGTGGATGTCCTCCAGCTCGCGCCGCACGAACCGTACGACGTCGGCGGGCTGCCAGCCGCGCCGCCAGGCTCCGGCGACGAACTCCTCGCCGCGCCGGGCGAGTTCGGGGTCGGCCGCGGAGTCGGCGGCGAGCAGCGAGGCGCCCGTGTCGAGGGCGGCGTCGGAGTCGGCGTAGAGAGCGGCCTCGAAGGCGCGCTCGACGGTGGAGGAGGTACTGCTCATCCCCTGATCGTGCCACGCGCGCGGGCCGGGCCTCCCCGGCCGGCCCTCGCCCGGGTGGCTCTCGCCCGGGTGGCTCTCGCCCCGGTAGGGCTGGCCCTACCTCCGGGACGCCCTCTGGTGGTCGTGTGCGGGCGGGCGCCGGACGGTTCGCTGGAGGCATGACCACCACCACAGCCGCTACGGCCGCTTCGGTCGCCGTACGCATCCGATCCCTGCGCCGTCATCACGGTGCCGTCGCCGCCCTGGACGGGGTCGACCTGGACTTCGCCGCCGGGACCTTCACCGCCGTGATGGGGCCGTCGGGGTCGGGGAAGTCGACCCTGCTGCAGTGCGCGGCCGGGCTCGACCGGCCGAGTTCGGGGACCGTCGCCGTCGACGGGGTCGAGCTCGCCGGGCTGGGCGAGCGGCGGCTGACGCTGCTGCGGCGGGAGCGGATCGGGTTCGTGTTCCAGTCCTTCAACCTGCTGCCGTCGCTGACCGCCGCCCAGAACGTGGCCCTGCCGCTGCGGCTCGCCGGACGGCGCCCCGCGCGTGGGCAGGTGCGGGAGGCGCTGGCGCGGGTGGGTCTCGCCGACCGCGCCGGGCACCGGCCCGCGCAGCTGTCGGGCGGTCAGCAGCAGCGGGTGGCGCTCGCGCGGGCGCTCATCACGCGCCCGGCGGTGCTCTTCGGCGACGAGCCGACGGGGGCGCTGGACACCACGACGGGTCGCGAAGTCCTGCTTCTGCTGCGGGAGTTGGTGGACCGGGAGAGGCAGACGACGGTCATGGTCACGCATGATCCGGTGGCCGCGTCGTACGCGGACCGGGTGGTGTTCCTTGTCGACGGGCGGGTGAGCGGGGAGTTGGCGGAGCCGTCCGCGGAGGAGGTGGCGGCGTACATGACCGGGCTGGAGCGGCGTGCGTTGGCGCCGGGCGCCGACCGAGAAGGCGCACCGGCCATGGCCGCCGCCGGTCGGGAGAGTGCGTCGTGCTGATCCTCTCCTCCCTGCGTACGCGCTGGGCCTCACTCCTCGGCGCCTTCGTGGCCGTCGGGCTCGGGGTCGCCGTGATGACGGCGATGGGGCTCGGGCTGGCCGCCGCGCTGGACCCGCCCGTGCGCGAGCCGCAGCGGTTCGCCTCCTCGCCGGTCGTGGTGGCGGGCCGGGACACGCTCACGGTGGAGGTGCGGCGCGGGCCCGGCACCGCGCATGTGTCGAAGAAGCTGGCCCATCCACACCCTGTGGACAACCAACTTGTCCGGGAGCTACGGCAGTTGGGTGCCCTGCGGCTGGACGGCGCACGGCGGGACGCGGTGGGCGTCGACGCGCCCGCCGGGGCCGTGCGCGAGGTCGTCGGGGACCGGGCCCGCGTCCTGACCGGCGACGACCGCCGGCTGGTCGACCCGGCGACGGAGCGGGACGCCGAGGCGCTGACCGGGGTCGATGCGTTGCTGGGCACCGCGGCCGGGGTCTCGGCGTTCGTGTCGGTCTTCGTGACGGCCTCGACGTTCGCCTTCGTGGTGGCGCTGCGGCGACGGGAGTTCGGACTGCTGCGGATGGCGGGCGCGACACCCGGGCAACTGCGCCGGCTGCTGCTCGGGGAGGCTCTGGCGGTGGGGGTCGCGGCCTCGGCGGCGGGGTGCGCGGCAGGGGTGTGGGGAGCACCGCGGCTCGGGCGCCTGCTGGTCGACGGCGGGGTGGCACCGCCGTGGTTCGTGGTGCACGGGTCGCCGCACTGGCCCTGCCAAGTCGCCTTCTGGACCGGCGTGTCGGTGGCCCTCACCGGAGCGTGGGCGGCCTCTCGGCGGGCGGGGCGGATCGGTCCCGTGGAGGCGCTGCGCGAGGCGTCGGTCGACACGGACGTGATGCCGCGGTACCGGTGGGCGATCGGCGGCGCGCTGCTCGCGGGCGGACTCGGGCTGCTGGCCTGGAAGTTGGGGACGGTCCCCGCCGACCTGCTGAAGCGGAAGACGTACACGACCCAGCCGATGCTGCTGGTGACGGCCGTGGCCGCGCTCGCTCCGGTCCTCGTCCGTCCCGTCGTACGCCTGGTACGGCTGCCCGGGGCGACCGGGCTGCTGATCCGCGCGAACGCGGCCGCCTCGGTGCGCCGTACGGCCGCCGTGGCCGCTCCCGTCCTGGTGACGGTCGCCCTGGCGGGCTCGCTGCTCGGCACGGCGGCGACGGTCGCGGCGGCGAAGGGAACGGAGGCGCGGGAGCGGACACACAGTCAATTTGTCGTGTCGGGCGATGACTTGAGCGTCCCGCTCGTGCCCGGAGCCACGGTGTCCGCGACCGCGTCCACCGCCGTCTTCGTACGGGAGGACGGGACCGCGCTCATCCGGTCCGACGCGCGGGCGGTGACGGATGTGGCGGCGTTCGACTCCGTGTCCCGGCTTCCGGTGGTGGCCGGCGACGTACGTGATCTCGACGACCACTCGATCGTCGTGAACGAGGAGTGGGAGCGGCACGAAGTCGGCTCCCGGATCGCCGTATGGCTCGGCGACGGGCGGCCCGCGCGGCTGCGGATCGCCGCGGTGCTGGCGCGCGGCACGGGCGACAACGGCGCGTACGTCACCGCCGCGAACGCCCCGGGGGCCCGGGTCGACCGCCTGGAGGTGCGGGTCGCAGGCGGGACGGACCGCGCCGCCGTCGCAGCGGCCCTGCGTTCTGCGGGCGGAACGGTCCGGACGACACCCGCATGGCTGGCCGCCACCCGACCGGGCACCGGCCCGGGGACCCGCCTCGGCCTCTTCGTGGTCCTGGGCATCGCCCTCGTCTACACCGGAATCTCCCTCGCCGGGACCCTGCTGATGGCCACGACGGACCGGGGCTCGGAGCTGCGCTCGCTGCGGCTCGCGGGCGCCACCCGGGGGCAGGTGCTGCGGGTGGTCGCGGGCGAGGCGGTGCTCGGCGTCGGCGTGGGGACGGCACTCGGGGGCCTGATCGCCGGGGTGAACCTCGCGGGGGTGGCGGCGGCGCTCGGGCGGTTGTCGGCGCCGGTGGGGGTGGATGTGCCGTGGCAGGTGGTGGGCGGGTGCGTGGGGGCCTGCGTGGTGATCGCGGCGGGGGCGGGAGTCCTGGGCACCGTGGTCGGTCGCAGTCGGTAGGGGGTGCTTCAGATGTGTGGATGGCTGGGCCGCAGCAGCCCGTCACACGCTGATGACGACCTTCGCGCGCGCGTGCTCCACTTCGAGGTACCCGATCGCCTCGGGCACCTCGCTCAACGGGTACGTCCGGTCGATGACCGGGGCGAGCTTCCCGGACTCGGCGAGTTGCCTCAGCGCCGCCAGGTTCTCCGTGCTCGGCGTCGCCGTGAGGATGAGCAGCCGGTGGCGGACGAAGCGTGACATGACTTGGCCCTTGAGGATGAGACCCATCGGCCCGAGGAGACTCCCGCCTTCGGATACGCCTCCGCCGGAGAGAACGAGCCTCCCCGCGGGTGTCAGCGCACGTCGGCACTCGGTCAGCGACCGATTCCCCACCAGGTCGAACACGACGTCGTACCGCCGTCCGTTCCGGGTGAAGTCCTCCACGGTGTAGTCGATGACGTGATCCGCGCCCGTCGACCGGACCAGTTCCAGGTTTCTCGTACTGCAGACGCCGGTCACCTCCGCGCCGAACGCCCTGGCGATCTGTACGGCGAAGGTGCCCACACCACCTGAGGCACCATTGACCAGTACCCGCTGTCCCGGCTGCACCCCTCCCAGGTCGCGCAGGCCCATCAGGGCGGTGTTCCCCGCCAGCGGCATCGCGGCCGCCTGCTCGAAGGACAGGTCGGCCGGTTTCGGCTCCAGCACGTTCTCCGGGGCACACACGTACTCGGCGAATGCCCCGTCGGCTTCGCCGAACACGTCGTCACCGGGACGGAACCGCTTCACGTTCCTGCCCACCGCTTCCACTCGGCCCGCGAAGTCCGTGCCCCGGATCTTCGTCTTCGGCCCGCTGAACCCGAACACCAGGCGCGCCAGGTACGGGTCACCCCGCATGATGTGCCAGTCGCGGGCGTTGACCGAGGCCGCGTGGACCCGCACCAGAACGTCATCGTCGGCGACAACCGGCTTGTCGACCTCCCTGAGCTCCAGAACGCCCGGTGAGCCGTAACGGTCCTGGACGATCGCCTTCATTGGACCCTCCTGTGGCACCCGAGTTCGGTGCGATATGGATCGGCTGACCGGAGGTTCAGCGCCACTCGCGACGGTAGGCGAGCGACGTCGGTGCGGGCATCGGGGCAAATCCCTAGGGTCCGGTCCCCCCAAGCCCCGTCTCACGCACTGAAATTCGCTCGCCCCTACGACGGACCGCGCCGAGCATGGCCGTCATGGTCGACACATCCCTGTACGCAGCCTTCCTCGTCGCCGGATTCGCGCTCTGTGTCACGCCGGGGCCCGACATGATGTTCATCGTGGCGATGGGCGGGAGGGGAGGACCCGGAGCGGGGGTGATGGCCGCGTTGGGCGTGGCCTTCGCGATGCTGGTGCACGCGGTGGCCGCGATGCTGGGGCTTTCGGCGTTGTTCACGACACTGCCGATGCTGTACCACGTGCTGCGCTGGGTGGGCGCCGCCTATCTCCTCTACCTCGCGGTGAAGGCGTTCCGGGATCGGGCGGTGCCCGTCGAGGCGGACGGGGACGCCGGGCCGGGGCGGTGGCGCGCCTTCTGGCAGGGTGCCGTGACCAATCTGCTCAATCCCAAGGTGATCCTCTTCAACATCGCGTTCCTGCCGCAGTTCGTGAACCCCGAACTGGGGCATGTGGCCGGGCAGTTCATGGTGCTCGGCGTCACGATGGTGGTCATGGGCCTCGCGGTCGACGGGTCGATCGGGCTGCTCTCCGGTCGGCTGTCGGCGCTGCTGCGGCGCAGTCGGCGGGTGGCCCGGGGTCTGAACCTCTTCAGCGGGACCGTGTTCACGGGGCTGGCGGTGCGGCTGGCGGTGGCGCCGAAGTAGTCGAGGAGGTCGAGGGGGACGACCGGGTGGGGCAACGCGTACTACTTGGCGTCCGCGTAGCACTCCACCACCGCCGTGGTGAACGGGAAGCGGACCGGTGTCTCGCCGAACGTCAGCCGGCCCGCCAGGTCCGCGGCGTCGCGGATCGCGGCGACGACGGTCTCCGCCTCCTTCGCCGGGCAGTGCACGATCACCTCGTCGTGCTGGAAGAAGACCAGCTCCGCTTCGAGGTCCGCACAGGTGCGCCGGAGCGCGGCGAGCACGAGGAGCGCCCAGTCGGCGGCGCTGCCCTGGACGACGAAGTTGCGCGCGAAGCGGCCGCGGGCACGGGTGTTGGAGGAGGCGTACCCGGGCACCCAGCCCTGGTCGGCCGCGGACCCGGTGGCCGGTTCGGTGCCGTCCAGGGCGTCGTCCTGCGGGATGCCCGCCTCCTCCGTCGCGGCGTCGGACGCGCCGGCCGCCGGTGGACACGTACGCCCGAGCCAGGTCCGGACGAGACGGCCCTCCTCACCGGCGCGGGCCGCGTCGTCGACGTAGGCGACGGCCTTCGGGAAGCGGCGGCGCAGCGCGGCGAGGTTCTTCAGCCCGTCCCCGGAGGTCTGCCCGTACACCGCGCCGAGCACGGCGAGCTTGGCCTGCGCCCGGTCTCCCGAGAACGCCTTGTCCGACACGGACTGGTAGAGGTCGCTCTCGCGGCCCGCGACCTCCATCAGGCCGGGGTCGCGGGAGATCGCGGCCAGCACCCGCGGCTCCATCTGGTCGGCGTCGGCCACCACCAGCCGCCACCCGGGGTCGGCGATCACCGCGCGCCGGATCACCTTCGGGATCTGCAGCGCACCGCCGCCGTTGGTCACCCATCGTCCGGTGACGGTCCCGCCCGCCAGGTACTCGGGCCTAAAGCGCCCGTCGCGCACCCAGTCCTGGAGCCACGACCAGCCGTGGGCGACCCAGATCCGGTACAGCTTCTTGTACTCGATCAGGGGCTTCACGGCGGGGTGGTCGAGGGACTCGATCTCCCATCTCCGGGTGGACTTGATCCTTATCCCGGCCTGCGTGAAGGCCTTTATGACGTCGGCGGGGAGGTCGGGGCGGACCCGGCGGCCGAAGGCCGCCGACACCTCGTCGGCGAGCTCGGCCAGCCGCCGGGGCTCGCCGCCGCCCGCGTACCGCTCGCCGAGCAGTTCGTGCAGCACCTCGCGGTGGACGTCCGCGCTCCACGGCAGCCCCGACCGGTTCATCTCGGCGGCGACCAGCATCCCCGCCGACTCGGAGGCGGTCAGCAGCCGCATGCGCTCCGGGCGCGCGGTGGCGTCATGGCGGCGCTGCTGCTCCGCGTACACCGCGAGGAGGTCCTCCAGGGGTACGTGGACGGGGCGCGGCTCGAACAGGGACGACTGGGAGCCGGGCTCGGCGGAGCGCTGGGGCGGGTCGGGCGGTACGGGGCCGCCGCGCAGCCGGGCGAGGGCGGCGGCCGCGGAGTGGGGCTCGCCGAGCCGGCCCTCGTGGCCGAGCAGCAGGGTCTCGGCGTCCTCGATGTCGTAGCACCGCTCCACGCGCACCCCCGCGGCGAGCAGTCGCGGATAGACCTCGGCCGTCGACCGCCAGACCCACCGGGTCACCTCGGGCCGCGACCGCACCGCCTCCGCGAGGTCGGGCTCCCGCAGGACCGGGCCGGCGGGCAGCCCGCCGGGGCCGAGGGCGGTGACCTGCGCACCACCGTCCTCGGCCGGGGCGAGAGCCCAGCGGTCGGCCATGGGGCGAGTGTCGCAGGCAGGTCTGACAACGGCCGCGCTCCGTGTCTCTACGCCTCCGGTGGCTGGGCCGGCTCGGTGAGCGCAGCCGCCACGTGGGTTTCCACGGCCGCCTTGTCGACGCCGAGGCCCGACAGGACGCCCTCGCCGTTCTCCAGCTCCAGCAGGGCGAGGAGGATGTGCTCGGTGCCGACGTAGTTGTGGCCGAGGCGGAGGGCCTCGCGGAAGGTGAGTTCCAGGGCCTTCTTGCCCGCGGGGGCGTAGGGAATGAGTGCGGGGACCTCTTCGGCGGTGACGGCCGGGGGGAGTACGGCGGTCACGGCGGCGCGTACGGCGTCGGGGGTGACCCCCTGCGCGGCGATCGCCTGCGCGGCGAGTCCCTGCGGCTCGCTCAGCAGGCCCAGGACCAGATGCTCGGGAAGGATCTCGCGGTTGCCCGCCGCCTTCGTCTCGTTGTGCGAGGTGACGACCGCGTTGCGGGCGCGCGGGGTGAAGCGGTTGAAGCCCTGGCTGAAGTCGATCTCCGACTCCGCCTTCGGCACGAACCGCTTCTGCGCGGCCTGCCGGGTGACCCCCATGCTCTTCCCGATGTCGGTCCAGGACGCGCCCGACCGCCGGGCCTGGTCCACGAAGTGACCGATCAGATGGTCGGCCACGTCGCCCAGGTGATCGGCGGCGATCACCGCGTCCTGAAGCTGCTCCAGCGCGTCGGTGTGCACCTTCTTGATGGCTTCGATGAGGTCGTCGAGACGTACGGGTGCCATCGGCTTTGGGTTCGTCGTCATGTGTCAACCGTAAGTTGACACCCAAGGGGTGTCAACCCCGAGTTGACACTCGCGTTCACTCCGCCAGCAGCCCTCGCAGCTCCCCCACCACCGACGTGTCCGTCCCGTCCAGCGCGGCGAGGGCCGACTCCCACAGGCCGTACGCCTCCTCGGCCTTGCCCTCCGCGTGCAGGAGAAGCCCCCGCTGGTGACGGGCGAGGGCCTCGGTGTAGCGGTCGGCGCGCTGGTCGGCGCGGCACAGCAGGAGGTCGCACTCGCGGGCGGCCCGCTCGCCCAGGTCCATGCCGCGCAGGGCGCGCACCAGCCCGAGCCGGGTCTGCGACTCGCCGTGCCAGTCGCCGTGCGCGCCGAGGATGCGCAGGCTCTCCTCGAAGTGCCCTGCGGCGGCGACCGGTTCGCCGAGGGTGAGGTGGGCGTAGCCGATGTTGCAGTGGGCGGAGTGCCGGAGGATGACGTCGTCCAGCGTCTCGCCGAGGGCCAGGCTGCGCTTGTGGTGGTCGATGGCGGACCGTGGGTCGGTGTGCTCGTAGAGGTTGCCGAGGTGGCTGTAGGTGATGGCCTCGGTGTGCGGGTCGCCCAGCTCCCGCGAGAGTTCGAGGCTCTGCAGCAGCGCCTCGCTGGACTCCTCGTGGCGGCCGAGCCCTTCGAGGAGCATGCCGCGGTTGTTGAGGCCGCGGCGCACCCAGGACAGCACGCCCTGCCGCCGCCAGATCTCCAGTGCCGCGTCGTTCAGCGCGAGTGCCTCGCCCGCGCGGCCCGTCATGAAGTGCATCCCGGCGAGGTCCCCGAGCGCGTACGCCTCGGCGGCGTCGTCCCCGAGCCGCCGCGCCGCCCCGAGCGCGGCCCGGGTGAGCAGCTCCGTCTCGGCGACGCGGCCCCGGCGCTGCAGGTAGGGGCCGAGCAGGCGCACCAGGAGGGGCACATAGGCGGACGAGTCCGCGTACCGCTCGACCAGCGCCACCACGTTCTCCAGCTCCAGATCGCCCCAGGCGAAGGCCTCCTCGGCGGAGGCGAAGGGCGGCATGGCCGCGACGTCCGCCGCGTGCGCGGGCGGCTGCGTGGTGGTCGCGCGGGCGCGGTCCTCGCGGTCGAGCCCCGGTTCGACGATCGCCGCGAGGGTGTGCGCGGCGGCACCGGCGTACCAGCGCAGGGCGCGCTCGGCGACGCATCTGCTCTCGCCCTCGACCTGGTGGTCCGCGGCCTCCGCGGCGTCCGCCGCCCCCGTCGTCGCCGCGAGCTCGCGGGCGAAGTCGCGGACGAGGTCGTGGGGTGCGTAGCGGCCGTACGCCGTCTCCTCCAGGAGGGCGACGTCGACGAGGCGGTCGAGGGCGGCCTCGGCGCGGCGCGCGTCGGTGCCGGTGAGCCGGGCGAGGAGCAGCGCCCCGTAGGCGGGGAGGTCGAGCGTGCCGATCCGGCGCAGGGCGAGCGCCGCGTCCCGGTCGGCCTCGCGCTCGGAGGCGTGCAGCGCGTCGTGCGCGACGGCGAGGGACCTGCGGACGCTCAGGTCGTCGTATTCGAGGTGGTGCAACCGCCCTTCCGTGGCGGTCAGCTGACCGGCCAGCACATCCGGGGTGAGCGCCCGGCGCGCGGCGAGCCGGGCCGCCACGACCCGCAGTGCCAGCGGCAGCCGCCCGGTCAGCTCCACGAGGGGATGGGCGCCGTCGAGACCCTCCTCGCGCCCGGAGACCGCGCGCAGCAGCGCCGCGCTCTCCTCGTCCGACAGCGGTGCGAGCGGGAAGCGGTGGGCGCCGTCGAGGGCGGTGAGCGGCGAGCGGCTCGTGACGATCACCGCGCAGCCGGCGCCCGCGGGCAGCAGCGGCCGCACCTGGGCGGCGTGCGCGGCGTCGTCGAGGACCATCAGGGTGCGGGTGGGCGCGAGCATGGAGCGGAGCAACGCGGCTGCCGCGTCCGGGTGTTCGGGGATGCCGCGCGGCTCGGCGCCGAGGTCGCGCAGCAGCGCCGCGAGTGCCTGGCAGGGGGTGAGCGGTGTCATGCCGGGCGTGGCGCCGTGCAGGTTGACGTACAGCTGGCCGTCGGGGAAGCGTTCCCGCAGGCCGTGTGCCACGTGCAGGGCCAGCGCGCTCTTGCCGACGCCGGCCATGCCGCTGATGACCGCCACGGCCGGGGCGGGCGCGGTCCCCGTGTCGCGGTGGTCGGTGTCCAGGGCCCGGCGCAGTTCCTCGCGCAGCTCGTCCCGGCCCGTGAAGTGCGCGGGCGGGGGCGGAAGTTGGGCGGGCCGGGGCGGGGACTCCGCGGGTGTGCGCCGGCGGCGTCCGGCGCCTTCGGCGTCGGTGTCCTCCGGCTCGTCGGGGCCGGCCTCGCGCTCGTACTCCTCCGCGCTCCCCTCCTCGCCCGCCCGGAGGATCTCCAGGTGCGCCTCGCGTACGGCGGGACCCGGTTCGACGCCGAGTTCCTCGACGAGGCGGGCGCGCAGATCGCGGTGGACGGCGAGGGCCTCGGCCTGCCGGCCGGTGCGGTGCAGGACGAGCATCAGCAGCCGGTGGAAGGACTCGCGGAGGGGATGTTCGGCGACGAGGGCGGCCAACTCGGGTGCGAGACCGGTCAGTCGGCCGGCCTGTCGGTCCCCGTGCCGTCCAGCTTGCCGGTCCGCCTGCCGACCCGCCCGGGTGGACGGTTCTGCCACGGCGCCCGCCGTCCCGGCGAGGTGCAGTTCGGCGTCGTAGCGCCACTCCAGTGCGAGCAGCCGTGCCTCCTCCAGGCGTTGGACGAGAGCGAGTGCGCCGCGCTCGGCCGGTACTCCGCTGAGCGGGGTGCCGCGCCACAGGGCGAGGGCCGCCGCGGACGCGCACAGCGCCCGCTGCCAGTCGCGGTCGGCGTGCGCGGCGCGCGCGGTCATGACGTGGCGCTCGAAGACGCGGACGTCCAACTCGCCCTCGCCGACCTGCAGGAGGTACCCCGGCGGCACGGCCCGCAGCCGCTCCGCGGCGTCGTCGCCGATCAGCCGTCGCAGCCGGGTCACATGATTGTGCAGGGAGGCCTGCGCAGACGCCGGGGGCGCGCCGCCCCACAGCGCGTCCTTGAGCGCGTCGACGGAGACGACCCGGCCGGGCTCCAGGAGCAGCGCGACGAGCAGGGCACGCACCTTGCCGCTGCCGATCGGCCGGACCTCGCCGCCGGCGCCGTACAGGACAGGCGGACCCAGCAGCCCGAACCGCGGCTCGTTCCGCATAGCGCCGTCCCACTGCCTTTCCGCTCTCCGCGCGACCACTTCGTGCCGCGCCGCATCCGACACACCGACCCGAAGCCGATGCCCGCGCTCCTACGCCGACGTCTAACACCGACTCGAAGTCGGCGTCCAACGACGGCTCAAAACCGACACCGAGCCCCGGCGCAAAACCGACGCCGAATTCCGGCTCGAAGTCGACGTCACACCGACTTCGCGCCGCCTTCACGCCAATTTCACGCCGTTCTTCAGTACCTTCGCGCCGCATTTCGGCGACTTCGCACCGAGCGGCTCACGGCTCCCTGCGGAACCGTTGGCCACATGTTAGCGATCCGTTGGTGTGGCCTGATGTGATCACTTCATCGGATCTGGCCCGACGGTGCGCGCGTAAATCGCGTAACTCGGGGGAGTGTCGCCGCCGCGGCCGGATCCGGGGACGCAAGAGGGCCCCGGTCGTCGGAGGTGAACGACCGGGGCCTTCGTCTGTCCGTACGTCCCCCGTCCGGGGGCGCAGCCGCCTCAGATCACCGGCGGCCGGCCCAGCCGGGTGAGCCGCCACACCGTGCGCCAGCGCATGGGCCGCCGCTCCCCGCCCGAGGTCCGCAGCCCCTCCACGAAGCCGCCGAACCAGGCGCGCAGCCCGCCGACGGACCGCGTCCGCAGCAGTGTGAGGGCGATCCAGACGCCGAGGTGCACGGGGATGAGCGGCAGCGGGAGCCGGCGGCGGACCAGCCAGACGCGGTTGCGGGCGGTCACCCGGTAGTAGATGGCGTGCCGGGCGGGCGAGGTCTTGGGGTGCTGGAGGAGCAGCTCGGGCGCGTAGAGGACGGTCCAGCCCGCGTCGAGCGCCCGCCACGCCATGTCGGTCTCCTCGTGCGCGAAGAAGAACTCGGCCGGCCAGTCCCCGATTTCGGCGAGCATCGGCAGGGAGAAGGCGTGCCCGCCGCCGAGGAACCCGGTCACCGGGCCGCCGCGCATCGGGTCCTTGGCGCCGACCCGGGGCACGTGCCGGCGCTGCGTCTCGCCGTGCTCGTCGGCGATCCGGAAGCCGACGATGCCGAGCCGCGGGTCCCCGGCGAACAGGTCCCGCACCCGGCGCAGCACATCGCCGTCGACGAGCAGCCCGTCGTCGTCCAGCTCGACGACGACGTCGACGTCCCCGAACTCGCGCAGCCGCCGCAGGCCGACGTTCCGTCCGCCCGGGCAGCCGAGGTTCTCGTCGACCTCGATGGTGGTGACCTCACCGGGCAGACCGAGCCGTTCGGCGAACTCGGGCAGCGGACAGCCGTTGCCGATGATCACGATCCGGGTGGGGGCGACGTCCTGTTTGGCCACGGAGGTGAGCAGCGCGTCCACCTCGGCGGGCCGGTTTCCCATGGTCACCACTGCTACGGCGACCCTCGGCTCCGCCTGCGACACGACACCCACCCCATTCCGGCCAACACATCAGCCATGCCAACTGTGTCCGCGATGCTAGCCGTTCACCATGTGGGCTCCTCAGATACTCCTCATGTACGCCGGTTCTCCCTCCGTCGTACGAACTTCAGGCCCGACCAGTCCTCCCCCAGCGCGGCCACTTTCACATCGACGACACCGAGCGGCAGGAACAGGTCCCGCAGGTCGTTCTCGGCGATGTCGCTGACGTGCGCGGCCGCCTTGCGGGGCCAGGCGATCCAGAGCATGGCGTCGTCGGCGAGCGCGGTGACCAGGCCGGGGGCCTCGGCGGCGAGGCCGGCGTGCTCACGGTAGAAGGCGACGGTGACCTGCGTGCCGCGCGGTCCGCCGTCGGTGACCTCGCAGCCTTCCGGAAGCCCGGGGATGTCCCAGCGGGCCGGGGCGTGCAGCAGGCCGACCCGGTGGCCCGGCTTGATACCGATCTTCTTCGCGAGGGGCGTGCCGGAGTATCCGCCGCCCGTTCCCCTGGCTGGGCCGACTCCGCTCATCGCCACACTCCTTGGCTCCGCCTGCTTCCGGCTCTCCCCCGATCGCCCCATCGTGGCGGACGCGCCCGTCCCCGGCACGCAACCCCGGCCGCGAACCATTCGTCTCACGAGCCGACCGCAGCACCAGAACACCCGTTCCCGGCCGAAGGGCGCGTCCGTTGAGCGACAACGACGACAACGACATCGAGGGCAAGGGCAAGGGGCTCTCCCGCAGGAAGGTCATGGTGTACGCGCTGGCGGCGTCCACCCTGACCCTGGCCACGCCGGCGACGGCCGCCGACCGCGGTGTGGTCGTCGTCGCCGGGGGCCCGGAGATGCTCGTCCTGGAGGTCACCGAGGCGAACAAGGTCGTCGTACGGCTGCCGCGGGCCGAGGTCGGGCAGGGCATCACCACCGCGGTCGCCATGATGATCGCCGAGGAGCTGGACGCCCGGCTGGCCGACGTCGAGATCCCGCTCGCCGACGCCGACCCCCGGCTGCAGAACCAGTTCACCGGCGGCTCGGACTCGGTCCGTTCGCTGTACGGCCCGGCCCGCAGACTGGCCGCGGGCGCGCGCGCCCGGCTCGTCACGGCGGCGGCCCGGCAGTGGCACGTGCCCGCGCGGACACTGCGCACCCACGACACGAAGGTGATCGCCCCGGACGGCCGTACGGCCACCTACGGATCACTGTCCGCGGCCGCCGCCCGCCTGCGCCACTCGGACATACCCGCCTGGACCAAACCGGCGAGCAGGCGCCGGGTGATCGGGCACCCGACGAACCGGATCGACGCCCGGGACATCGTCACGGGCAAGGCTGCCTACGCCGGTGACCTCGACGTGGCCGGGGCGCTGCCCACCGTGGTGGCCCGTCCGCCGACGCTGGGCGGCAAGGTCGCCACGCTCGACGCGGCGGCGGCCCGCGCGCTGCCCGGCGTCCACGCGGTGGTGCGGGTTCCCGGGGGCGTGGCCGTCGTGGCGGAGTCCTTCCACCACGCATTCAAGGCCAGGGACGCGCTGCGGATCACCTGGAAGCCGGGCCCGCTCGCCGCGCTGTCGGACGCCGCGATCCGCTCCCGGCTGCGGGCCGCCGTACCGAAGCTCGCCGCGCCACCGCACGGTTCACGGCAGGTGGAGGGCGAGTTCGAGTTCGCGTTCGTCAGCCATGCGCCGATGGAGGTGCTCACCGCGATCGCCGACGTACGGGAACACCGGGCAGAGGTGTGGTTCTCGTCGCAGAGCCCGGGGTTCGCGCAGGCGGACATCGCGTCGGCGGTCGGGCTGCCGCAGTCCAAGGTCAAGGTCCATGTGGTGCGCGGCGGCGGCTCGTTCGGGCGTCGGCTGAACCACGACGCCGCCCTCGAAGCCGCCCTCATATCGAAGAAGGCGCACCTCCCGGTCAAGCTGATGTGGAGCCGGGGCGACGACATGCGGCACGGCCGGATGCGCCCGGCCAACCACCACCTCATACGGGCCAGCCACGCGCGCGGCCGGGTGGTGGCGTTCACGCACCACATGGCGTCGGTGAACGAATCGTCCGGTAGCGGGGTCGCGACGAGCACCACGGCCGTACCGCACCCCCGCACCCCGCGGCCCGGCGCGGCCGCCCCGCTGCCGAGCGACGACGGCCTCTACAACTTCGGCGCGGTCGGCGGCGACTGGGGCGGCATCGAGCTGGCGATCCCTCTCGGCGCCTGGCGTTCGGTGGACTCCGGTACCTCTCGGGCTGCGGAGGAGATCATGGTCGACGAGGTCGCGCGCGCTCTGCGTACCGACCCGGTCGCCTTCCGCCGTACGACACTTCGCAGCAAGTCCGTCAGGGCGGTGCTCGACAAGGTGGCATCGGTGGGCGGCTGGGGCGGGAAGCTGCCCGCCGGGCACGGGCAGGGGGTCGCGGTGCACGAGGAGTACGGCTCCTGCGTGGCCGCTCTGGCCGAGATCGACGCGAGCGATGCGGACCACCCCCGGGTGACGCGGGTGGTGATGGCGGCGGACGTCGGCACGGTGGTGAACCCGCGCGGGCTGGAGGCCCAGCTGATGGGCGCGGCGATCGACGGCATCTCCACGATCCTCCGGGCGGGCCTGCACATCGACCACGGCGCCGTACGCGAGGGCAGCTTCTCCGACTTCCTCTACGCACGCCAGCGGCACAGCCCCTGGCACTTCGAGGCACACCTGATGCCGTCCCACGAAGAGCCGGGCGGGGCGGGCGAGTTGGGCGTTCCCGCGGCGGCGGGCGCGGTCGCCAACGCCTACGCGCGGGCGACGGGCAGGAGCCCGCGCCGCTTCCCGCTCACGTTCTGACGCCCACCGCCCCCACCCCCCATTCCGGAGGAACCCGATGCCCCGCCACACCTTCGTCCTGAACGGAAAGCCCGTTGCCGTGGACGCGCCCCCGGACATGCCCCTGCTGTGGGTGCTGCGCGACAAGCTCGGCGTCACCGGTCCCAAGTACGGCTGCGGGGTGGGCGTCTGCCGGGCCTGCACGAGCCATCTGGACGGCGCCGAGATCCAGCCGTGCGTCGTCCCGGTCGCGGACTGCGCGGGCCGCAAGGTCACCACCATCGAGGGACTGGCCGACGGCGACGACCTGCACCCGGTCCAGCAGGCGTGGCTGGACTGCGACGTGGCCCAGTGCGGCTTCTGCCAGCCGGGGCAGATCATGGCCGCCGTGGCTCTGCTCCGGTCGACGCCCGAGCCGACCGACGCCGACATCGACCGGATCGAGAACGTCTGCCGGTGCGGGACCTACTCCCGCATCCGGGAGGCGATCAAGAAGGCTTCCGCGGGGAAGTGACGCGGGTGGCGGGTGCCGTGGCTTCGCCCGCCGCGGTGCCGCGTCCCTCACGTCCGCGGACCTTGGTGATGCGGCGTCCCGCGGCGAACAGGGGCAGGACGGCGGCGAGGGTCAGCTGAAGCCCGCAGCCCGTGACGAGGAGGGTCTCGGCGCCGGGAGCGTCCGCGGCCCAGGCGACCAGGCAGCCGATGTTGACCGCGGCCCAGGCCATGGTGGCGGTGGCCAGCCTGCCGGTGGGCTTGGGGTACTCGATGCGGCTGACCATGAGATAGGCGACGCCGAGCACCGCGATCAGGGTGACCGTGAAGGGCAGTTCGAGCAGCACGACGGAGACGACGGTGAGCGCGGCGAACGGGATCGGCATGCCCTGGAACATGCCGTCCGTCATCGTCGTGACGGAGAACCGCGCGAGCCGCAGCAGGCCGCCGAGCAGCACGGCGACGGCGGCCGCGACGACGAGCCGCAGCTGCGCGTCCTCGGTGACCAGCCCCCACACCAGGACGAAGTACGCCGGTGCGAGCCCGAAACTGACCAGGTCGGAGAGGTTGTCGAGTTCCGCGCCCATCCCGGAGCTGCGGAACCTGCGGGCGACCAGCCCGTCGCACAGGTCGAAGAGCGAGGCCATCAGGATGAGCATGACCGCGGTCGCCGCGCCCTGCCGCACCGAGCCGTCGCCGCCGTGGCCATCCGTGAGGTACGGGACCAGTACGGCCGTGGTGATGAAGTAGATCGAGGCGAATCCGCAGACCGCGTTGCCGAGCGTCAGCACGTCGGCCGCCGAGAGCCGCGAGGGGGAGAACTCCCGGGCCGCCGTCCCGGGCGCGGGCCCTGGCTCTTCCGCGGCCTGTGGCTCTTCTTCGGTCCGGGAAGCCGGCGCCTCGGGTTCAGTAAGGGTCAAGGAACTCTCTCCTGCACGCGTGTCCGGTCGACCGTAGGCGCAGCATCATCGCAGGATCGCGACGCGTACGGCAGCCGGGGCCGGTTTCGGATCCGGTCACGGCCGGTCACGGATCCGGTTGTCGGGCCCGCACACGCGGTGCGACGACATCGGCGAGTCCCCGCGAAGCTGCCGCCGCGACTGCCGATCGCGGCCACTCCGCGCTCGTAGCGTCAAGTCCCGTAGAAACAAGGCGACTTCGGAAGGGACACGCATGAACAACGGTCTTCGTAAGGCAGCCGCGACCGCGGCGCTCGTCACCGGTCTCGTCGCGGGCAGCACCGTGACCGCCTCCGCCGCCTCGGCCGCTCCCCGGTCCGAGCGGATCACCTCGCAGGAGCAGCTCGCGGCGAGCATCGCCAAGGCGGTCGCCACCGAGCAGAAGAGTGGCGCCATAGCCGGCGGCCCCGTCGTCGCCGGGATGGTGACCGCCTCCACCAACAGTGTGAGCCCCGACCGGGCTCCCACTCCCTGCTGACGGTGCGGAGGTGAGCACCGTGGACAGCTCGACCGGCCTCGCCCCCGCCGCGGGGCAGCAGACGCCCGACTGGTGTCCCAGCGGAGAGGCGCAGCGTCCGGAGTCCGTGGTCCTCGGCGTGCGGTCCGGGGACGGCGGTGAGGTCGTCTACCTCGCCGATCCGGTACCCGCCGCCGACGTCCTGGGCAGCATCCCGGAAGGCATCGCCCCGGGCCGGGTCCTGCGGTTCGCCTCGCACTGCGTGTCGGACTGCGCGAACCGGGTGGGTACGGCCTGTGGTCTGATCGAGCGCATACGGGCCGTGCCGGCGAAGACGGCGGCCGGTGCCGTGCCACGGTGCCACCTGCGCCCGCACTGCAAATGGTGGAACCAGGTCGGCGTCGAGGGCTGCCACCGCTGCCCCGCCGTCTCCACCCTCAACTCGCAGGAGGACGAGCTGACGGTCCTCGTCGCGAACCCCGACACCACCCTGGACCAGCTGGAGAGCTGGATCGCCGCGGCGGAGTGAACGCCCGCCGCGCAGGTGCGACACAGGCCCCGGGCCGGATCATCCATCCGGCACCGGGGCACTGCCCGTTCTCCCCGCCCCGCCCCGAGAATCCGCAAGGATCGAGACGACCCTCTGAGGACTGAGGGCTGAATACTGAGGCGCCCCTCTTACGAAAGGACCGCTGCGGACATGGAATCCATGAACTCCATGAACGACTGGATACGGGTCTTCCACCCCGCGCCCGAGGCTCCGGCGCGGCTGCTGGTGTTCCCGCACGCGGGCGGCGCGGCCGGTGCGTACTACGCACTGTCGGCCGAGGTCACGGGCCCGCTGGAGCCGTTGCTCGTGCAGTACCCGGGCCGCCACGACCGTTTCAGGGAGCCGTTCGCCGAGCGGATCGACGACGTGGTGGACGCCGTACTGAACGCCCTGCCCGCGGACCCGGCGGGCCGACCGCTCGCCCTGTTCGGCCACAGCATGGGCGCGACCGTGGCGTACGAGGCCGCACGCCGGCTCCAGGAGCGCGGCGAGACACCGGCCGCGCTGTTCGTCTCGGGCCGCGAGGGCCCCTCCCTGCCTCCGGCACTGCGCTGGCCGTCGGACCCCACGGACGCCGAACTCATCGCGGACATGCGGTTGTTGGCCGGCACGGAGAACGAGCTCCTGACCGAACCGACGCTCCTGGAACTGATCCTCCCGGCCCTGCGAGCCGACTACCGCATGCTGTTCGCCCACACCCACCGCCCCGGCCCCCGCCTCCACTGCCCCCTGATCGCCCTCACCGGCGACAACGACCCACGGGTCGCAGTGCCACGCGTGGCGGCCTGGGAGCCCGAGACCACCGGCCCGTTCACGACCCATGTACTGGCCGGCGGTCACTTCTACCTCGACGAACACCTGGCGTATGTCGTCGAGGTGATCACGGGGGCGGTGTCGGGGGCGGCCGCAGGACGGTCAGTCGGCTGACGTACGACTGCTGTACGACTGCCGTGCGCGCGCCTAGGAACGGCGGAGGGGCGACAGCAGGAGACGATGTGGCAGCGCCCGCTCCGTGGTCCCGCCGCGCCCGTCCGGCTCGACCCGATACAGGTGGGCCTGCCGCGTGCGGGTCACTGTCTCTGTCAGGAGACCCTCCGTGAAGAGCGCGCCGACACCGTCTTCCACGGCCCATCCGGCGGGCAGCGCGCCGGATGCCACGGCTGCCCGGTAGGAGGAGCGGCGGCCCGGTTCACTGTCGTAGTGCGGGCAGACCGAGCCGGGCAGCAGGCCCAGCCCGTCCGGCAGAAACGTCAGCGGCCCGAAGGAGTCGGTATGCGAGCCTTCGGCCCAGCAGTTGGCGCCGGCGCTGATACCGCACAGCAGCGTGCCGCGGTCGTAGGCCTCGCACAGCAACCGGTCCACGCCGTGCACACGCCAGACTGCCAGCAGGTTCGCGGTGTTGCCGCCCCCTACGTAGATGACGTCCTGAGCGAGCAGGAACGCGCGCAACGCCGCGTCATCCAACTCCCTGCTGAACAGCGGCAGAACGCTGGACTCACAGGCGTACGCCCGGAACGCGGCGAGGAATCGCTCACCGTAGGCGGGAGCATCCCCACTGGCCGTGGGAACAAAGCACACCCGGGGCCGCGACGTGCGCGCGTGACCGAGCACCCATTCGTCCAGCAGACCATCGTCGTCCGTGGAGAAACCTCCCCCGAGAAGAGCCAGCCGACGCACGGGAACGACACCCACGAAAATGCCTCCTCAACACACGGGCCCATACGAGCCGACGGCAGCCCGAACGATGCCACCCACTCGTGCCGTACCTATCGATGAAACCGCGCTTTCGCGCCGAGCCTCAGCTTTTGACGGCGTCCGCGATCCGCACGGCGGCCTCGGCGGGCGTGAGGTGTGTGGTGTCGACGACCTCGGCCTCGTCGTGCAGCCATGTGCGGGCCGCCTCGGCGTAAGGCTCAAGGTAGTGGAGGCGGAACGGGGAGTTGGGGCCAAGGACGTCGCCCGCGATGCGCCCACGCAGGGTGTCCTGGTCGGCGTGCAGGACGAAGTGCCGTACTGGGATGTTGTGTTGGGAGAGGCCCGTGCTGATCTCGCGCCAGTACTGCTCGACCAGGACGGTCATCGGCATCACCAGGGTGCCGCCGGTGTAGTCGAGCACACGGCGGGCGGTCTCCACGACGAGCGGCCGCCACGGCGGCCAGTGCTGGAAGTTGTCCGTCGCGGGCAGCCCCGGCGTGATGTCCATGAGCGTCTCGCCGACCTTCTCGGCGTCGAACACCCGCGAATCCGGGATGAGTTGCTGCACAAGCGCACTGGTCGTCGTCTTGCCCGCGCCGTGGGTGCCGTTGAGCCATACGATCACGGGGCCCGATGCTAGCGACGTTCGGGCTGTGACTCGCGGTGCCAGGACCGGTCTGCCGAAGCACCGTGATCTCCAGCCGGTTGAACACCGGGGGAACACCGCCGACGTATTCCATTTCCATGGATCCAGTGTCCGGCGGTGAGGTCGAAAAAAGCAGTGGAGCAGCGCCGCCGCGCGCCATTACCGTGCTGCCGGAACCGAGTTGCCCAGGTCAGGACGTGCCGTTGTACACCGTGTGAGACCCCCTGAGAGCTGATTGGTCGCGCGTCGCGTTTATGCGCCGCGCTGCTTTTTGCTGCGGTCTTCTCACCTGAAACCGGTGTACTTCTGTGCTCAATAACTGGGTGGTCATGCCCACCTGCCTGCCGACCGTTCTCCGTCGTTGCCACGCGTGCGCGTCCGAGCGGTTCCGGGCGAACGGCAAGTTTCGTGTCAACGCCAACCACAAGCTCCTCGACGCCTGGCTCCTCGTGCTCTGCAGCGCATGCGGGGACACGGCGAAGCTCACGGTCTTCGAGCGGATGAACGTGCGTTCCGTACGGCCTGAGCTGCTGGACCGGATGCACGCCAACGACCCCGGCCTGGCAGCCGAGTTGCTCCAGGATCCGGGCGTACGGCGGCGTAATCGCATCGCCCTCGACTGGGACGGTGCCTGGCGCCTCGACACCGGCGGATCGGATCGCTCGGATCAGCTGGAGCGCGAGGTGAGCGAGGTGATCGATGTATCGGTGCGCTTCGCGGCGCGGATACCCGTCCGGCCGGTGCGACTGATCGCCGAAGGCTGCGGTCTCTCGCGGGCCGAGGTCGAGCGGCTGATCACGGAGGGGAAGGTCGTTTCGGCCGACCGGCTGAGCGGCAGGCTCTCCGGCGGCTTCACCTTCATGCTCAAGCGCTGAGCCCTCCTCGGCCAAGGGGCCGGTGGTTCACGTGAACCACCGGCCCCTCCGCATTGCCGGGCAGAGCCGTCACTCCGCCTCGAACTCGCTCAGCAGCGCGTCCAGGGAATCGTCGGAGTCGCGGCCCGCCACGATCTGGCGGGCCATCTCGTGGAGGGTGAGCTGTTCGAGGAAGAGGGTGAGGGGGACGTCGAGGTCGAACTCGTCGCGGAGGGTGCCGACCAGGTGGACGGCGGTGAGGGAGTCTCCGCCGGCGGCGAAGTAGGTCATGTCCGGGTCGTGGGAGGGGTCCAGGCCGAGGGCCTCGGCGAGGAGGGCTCGGATGGAGTGCTCCAGATTGTCGCCGCCCAGCGACTCCGGTGCCTCCTCTGCGGCCGGGGACGCGGGCTCCTGTCGGCGTGTGTCCAGGGTCAGCGCGCCGAAGCTCTCGCCCTCGAAGGGGTACGTCGGGAGGGCGGTGCGGCGGCCCTGGCCGGGCCAAGGGAGGTGTTCGTCCCGCAGCCAGGCCTCGCCGAGAGTGCGGAGTTCGTCGGCGCCCGCCGGGGTGGACACCGCGCGGCCCTCGGCCAGTTCGGTCAGGCGGGTCGCCGCCTCCGCGTGGTCGGCGGCGAGGACGTAGGCGCGTACGGGCTGCGGGGTGCGGCCGAAACGGAGGGTGTGGGCCGTGTCGGCGAGGGAGGGGGCGTCGGGGGCGCGCAGCGCGGTGGCGAGGCGGGCGGCGACAGTGCGGAGGGCCTCCTCCGTGTGGGCGGAGAGGAGGAGGATCTCCGGGCTCGTGGAGCGCGGGGCGGTCGGGCTCGGCGGGGCCTGTTCCAGGACCACGTGGACGTTCGTGCCGCCGATGCCGACCGAACTGATGCCGGCCCGACGGGGGCCGCGCTCGGGCCGCGGCCACGGCCGGGCGCTGTCGACGACGTGGAACGGGGAGTCGTCGAGGGCGAGTTCGGGGTGGGGGCGGCCGGCGCCCGCGGTGGGTGCGAGCGTGGCGTGCTCCAGCATGAGGACGGTCTTGATGAACCCGGCGACGCCCGCGGCCGCGTCCAGGTGGCCGATGTTCGCCTTCACCGAGCCGAGGCCGATGGCACCGGTGCCGAGCGCGCCCTTGAACGCGGCGGTCGCGGCGCTCGCCTCGATGCGGTCGCCGAGTTCGGTGGCCGTGCCGTGCGCCTCCACGTACTGGGCGTCGGCCGGTTCGAGGCCCGCCGCCGTCCAGGCCTCCACGATGGCGGCGGTCTGCTGGTCGACGCCGGGTGCGGTGAATCCGACGCGGGCGGCACCGTCGTTGGTGACGGCGCTGCCGCGGATGACGGCGCGGACCGGGTCGCCGTCGGCGAGCGCGTCGGAGAGCCGGCGCAGCACCACGACACCGACGCCGTTGCCGGGCACCGTGCCGCCCGACCGCTCGTCGAAGGGCCGGCAGCGGCCGTCGGGCGCGAAGATCCCGCCCTGGTAGTGGACGTATCCGCGCCTTCGTACGGTGTCCACGGCCACGCCCCCGGCCAGTGCCGTGTCGCAGTCGCCCATGAGCAGCGCCTGTACGGCCAGGTGCACCGCCGTGAGAGACGTGGAGCAGGCGGTCTGCACGTTCAGGCTCGGGCCGTCGAGGCCGAGGCGGTAGGAGACCCAGGGGGCGAGGAACTCGCGGTCGGTGAGGATGCGCACCTGGAGCGCGCCGATCTGCGCGGCCAGCTTCGGGTCGGTCTGGGCGGCGAGCATGTGCTCGGTGACACCGCCGCCGACGTAGACGCCGGTGCGGGGCGGCGCGGCGAGCGGGTCGTGCCCGGCGTCCTCCAGGGCGGCCCACGCGGTCTGCAGGAGCAGCCGGTGCTGCGGGTCGAGGACGGCGGCCTCGGTGCGGTTGAAGCCGAAGAGGGCGGGGTCGAAGCGGTCTGCGTCCGCGAGGTACCCCTTGGAGGGGACGTAGTCGCGGCCGCCGATCTCGGCCGGATCGGCGCCGTCGGCGAGGAGTTCGTCGTCGGTGAAGTCGCTGATCGAGCAGACCCCGCCGACGAGGTTCTGCCAGTACGTGTCGAGGTCGGGGGCGCCCGGGAAGCGGCCGCTCATGCCGATCACGGCGATCGCGGAGTCGAGGGTCCCGGAGTCGAGCGTCCCGGAGTCGAGGGCGTCGGTCGTGTTGTTCGCGGGGTTCACGGTCTCGGTCATCGTGGGGTGCCTTTCCGGGAGCGGAGTCGTCGGGCGGCGGCGGTGCGCCGGGTGTGTCGTTCGGTGCCGTGTACGGCGGAGGTGCCGATGGGGCCTTCGGGCGGCGTGTCCTCGGTGGTGCGGGCCTGGTCGAGGCGGGCGGCGAGCGCCGCGACCGTGGGGTGGCGGAACAGGTCGATCAGCGAGATCCCGCCGTCCGCGCCGGCCTCGCGCAGGGCGACCAGCACGCGCAGCAGCCGGGTCGAATTGCCGCCCAGCTCGAAGAAGTTGTCGTGGGCGCCGACCCGGTCGACGGTGAGCACCCGCGCCCAGGCGTCCGCCACCAGCCGCTCGGTGGCGGTGCCGGCCTCGGTCCAGGTCGCGTCCGGGGTGCGCCGGGTGACGGTGGGCTCGGGCAGCCGGGAGCGGTCGATCTTGCCGTTGCTGCTGAGCGGCAGCGCGTCGAGGCGGACGAACACCTCCGGCACCATGAAGGCGGGCAGTCCCTCGGCGAGGTGGGCGCGCAGGACGGAGTCGTCGGGCGCGGCCCCGTCGCGACCGACGACGTAGGCGACGAGCCTCTGTTCACTCCCCGTGCCGCGGACGGCGGCCGCGGCGACCACGACGTCCGGGTGCCGGGCGAGCTGCGACTCGACCTCGCCGAGTTCCAGGCGCACCCCGCGCAGCTTGACCTGGAGGTCGCTGCGGCCGAGGTAGGTCAGCGCCCCGCGCGGGTCGATCCGGCCGAGGTCGCCGCTGCGGTACATCCGGGTACCGGGGGCGCCGTACGGGTCGGCGACGAACCGTTCGGCGGTCAGGCCGGGCTGCTCGATGTAGCCGCGGGCGAGTCCGGCGCCGGTGATGTAGATCTCGCCGGTGACGCCGACGGGGGACGGGCGCAGCAGCTCGTCCAGGACGTAGTAGCGGGCGCCGGCCACGGAGTTGCCGAGGACGACGGGGTCGCCGGGTTCGAGGTCGGCGGTGTGGGAGTAGACGGTGACCTCGCTCGGCCCGTAGGCGTTGACGATCCGCCGGCCGGGTTCGTGCAGCCGCTCGACGAGTTCGGGAGGGCAGGCCTCGCCGCCGACCGCGATGGTCCGCAGGTCGGGGAGCTGTCCGGTGACGTCGGGCAGCATCATCGCGGCGGACGGCGGCAGGAACACGTATGTGATCCGGGAGTCGCGCAGCCGGTGCAGCAGGGCCTCGCCGAGCCGCTCGTCCTCCAGCGGGACGTGCAGCTCGGCGCCCGCGACCCAGGGGAAGAACAGGTCGGACACGGCGACGTCGAAGCCGAACGCCACGAACTGGAGCACCCGGTCCTCGGCGGTCACCGGGAACGAGTGCCGGGCGCCCATCGTGAGGTTGACCAGCGCGCGGTGCTCGACGGCCACGCCCTTGGGGCGGCCGGTGGAGCCGGAGGTGAACAGCACGTAGGCGAGGTCGCGGGCGCCGGGGGCCGGGCCCTGCGGGACCGGGGGCGCCTCCGCCGGGTCGGGCAGGTCGACACGCAGACAGGGCACGCCGAGTTCCAGGCCCCTGGCCGCGGTGGCCTCGGAGGTGAGCAGCAGGCCGGTGCCCGAGCAGTCGGCCATGTAGCGCAGCCGGTCGTGCGGGTGTGCCTGGTCGAGGGGGACGTAGGCGCCGCCCGCGCGCAGCACCGCGAGGGCGGCGATGCCCTGGTCCGCGGAGCGGGGCAGCAGCAGTCCGACGCGGAAGCCGGGTCCCACGCCCGCGGCGCGCAGCCGGGCGGCCAACTCATCGGCGCGGGCGAGCAGTTCGCGGTAGCTGAGGTGTACGTCGCCGCACACCAGGGCCGTGGCGTCGGGGCGGGCGGCGGCCACGTCGGCGATCAGGTCGGGCACCAGGCGGTCGGGGGCGGCGGCCTCGGCGAGGCGGTCGGTCTGCGCGATCAGCAGCAGCCGCTCGTCCTCGGCCACCGCCTCGACGGCGGACAGCGGGGCGTCCGGGTCGTCGAGCACGCCGTCCAGGAGGGTGGCGAAGGTGCGCGTCCAGCGCCGTACGGTCGCCGCGTCGAAGAGGTCGCTGCGGTAGATGAACTGGGCGGCCAGGTCCTCGCCCCACCGCTCCATGTGCAGGTGGAAGTCGAACTTGGCGGTGTCCAGGGTGAGTTCGAGCCGCTCGGTGTCGGTGCCGGTGAGGTCCAGAGTGAGCGCGGTGTCGTCGTCGTAGGCGAACACGACCTGGACGACCGGGTCGTGGCCCATCTCGCGGTCCGGGGCGAGCGCGTCGACGACCGCCTCGAAGGGTGCGTCCTGGTAGGGAGCGGCGGCGGCCAGGGCGGCGCGGATCCGGCCGGTCAGCTCGCGGAGCGAGGGGTCACCGCTCAAGTCGACGCGCAGGGCGAGGGTGTTGGCGAGCATGCCGACGGTCTGCTGCAGTTCGGGGCGCTCGCGGCCGGACACGGGGTAGCCGACGACGAGGTCGTCGCGGCCGGTGAGGCGGGCCAGGAAGGCGGCGTAGACGGCGAACAGCGCCATGAAGGGCGTCGCTCCGCAGGCGCCGGCCGTCTCGGCGAGGCGGGCCCGGGTGGCCGCCGTCAGCAGGAACCGCTCACTGCCGCCGGCCGCCGAGGGCACGCCGGACCGCGGCCGGTCCGTCGGCAGCTCCACGGTGGCGGGAGCGCCGCGCAGCCGTCCCGCCCAGTGCGCGACCGCCGGGCCGTACGCCCCCTCGGCGAGCCGCTCGCGCTGCCAGACGGCGAAGTCCGGGAACTGCAGGGGCGGTTCGTGTGCGCTGGGGATGCCCGCCGTCTCCTCGCGGTAGGCGGCGCCGAGGTCGTCCAGCATCACGCCAAGCGACCAGCCGTCGCAGACCAGGTGGTGGGCGACGAGCAGGACGCGGTGGGTGCCGTCGGCGACGGCGTACACGGTGCTGCGGAGCAGGGGTCCGGTCGCGGGGTCGAAGGCGTGGGCCGCCTCGGCACGCATCCGCGCGTCCACCACGTCGAGGGGCACGTCCCGCTCGACGGTGAGCGCGGCCCGGTCGGTGGCCCGGACCAGCTGGGTCTGGGTGCCGTCCGGGGCGGTGCGGAAGACGGTGCGCAGTGACTCGTGGCGGGCGACGAGCGTGTCCAGGGCGCGGGCGAACGCGGGCAGGTCGAAGGGTCCGCGTACGGCGAAGGCGGCGGGCACGTTGTACTGGGCGGTGCCCGGGTTCAGCTGGTCGAGGACGAGCAGCCGGCTCTGGGAGTCGGAGACGGGGAACTCGTATTCGTCACTGCCTTCGACAGTGTTCCCGTACGCCGGATCCGGGCCTACGTCCGGTTCGATGAGGTCAAGGGTCTCGGTGGTCATCGGTCAGTCCCCCTGGAGGGCGGTTTCGAGGACGGCGGCGATCAGGGCCGCGGGGTCCGGTCGGAGTACGTCGCTGTGGGTACAGGCCAGTTCGTGCGTGTCGACGCCGGCGGTGCACTGCCGCCAGGCCTCGGTCAGCTCCTCGGTGCTGGGCCACGGGTCGTGCGTCGCGGAGAAGAGGACCAGCCGGCCGTCGTACGGCGACGGGCGCCAGCTGCGCGAGAGGTGGATGTGGTGGGTACCGGCGTCGGCCATGGCGTGCAGGAGCCGGTCGCCGAAGGCGGCGAGGGGGCTGCCTGCGGCGCGGACGGCTGCGAACGCTTCCGCGCGGGTGGAGGGCGGCCCCGCTGACGGCTCCGACGACTGCCCCGCGCCCTTCGGCACATGGCTGTTCAGCAGGATCCGCAGGACTTCGCGTTCGACCACGTCCGCCGGGAGCCGGGATGTGCCGGGCGGGCGGGGCATGGAGTCCAGGACCGCCAACAGCCGTACCTCCTGCCCCGCGCGCCGCAGGCGTACGGCGATCTCGTGCGCGACCGGGCCGCCGAAGGACTGGCCGACCAGCACGTACGGGCCGCCCGGCCGCACCGCGCGGATGCGCTCGGTGTACGCGTCCGCCAGCGCCCCGACGCTGTCCGGCAGCGCCTTGGCGCCCTCGGTCAGCGCCTGGCTCTGGAGCACGTGCAGCGGCCGGTCGGGGTGGAGGTGCGGCAGCAGCCCGGCGAAGGACCAGCCGAGGCCGAGCCCGGGGTGCACGCCGAAGACCGGGATGCGGTCACCCTCCGCGCGGAGGGTGAGGAGGGGGGCGAGCGAGGCCATGGGGTCGGCGGACGGGGCTCCGGTACTGCCGGGTCCCTGGCCCTTCAGCCGGGTGGCGAGGCCCGCCGGGGTCGGCGCCGCGAACAGCGTGGCCAGCGGCACCGGCACGCCGAGCGCGCTCTGCGCCTTCGACGCCAGCCGCAGTGCGGTCAGGGAATGGCCTCCGGCCGCGAAGAAGTCGGTGTCCGGGTCCACCGCGGGTACGCCGAGCACTTCGGCGAACAGCGCACACAGCTCACGCTCGGTGGCGCTCCCCGGTGCACGGGTGGCGGCGGGGTGGGCGAGGGCGACCGGCTCGGGCAGCGCGGCCCGGTCGGTCTTGCCGTGCCGGGTGAGCGGTATGCGGTCGATGCGGGCCCAGACGGAGGGGATGAGGTGGGAGGGGAGGCGGGCGGAGGCGAACTCCCTTACGCGGGCGAGGGTTTGGGGCCAGGGGTCGCTGGAGGGGTCGGCTGAGGGAGCGGAGGAAGGGTCGTCGGAGGGGTTGTCGAGGCCAGCGGGCTTCTCCGGATCCGAGGGCCCCTCCAGGTCTGAGGGCTGCTCCGGGCCGGAAGGCTTCCCCAGGTCGGAAGGCTCCTCCAGGTCGGAAGGCTCCTCCAAGCCAGACGGCTCCTCCAAGCCAGACGGCTTCCCCAGGCCAGACGGCTCCTCCAGATCCGAGGACTTCTCCAGGCCCCCCGGCTCCTCCAGTACCAGCCACGCCGCCAGGCGTTTGCCGCCCGTGGCGTCCAGGCGCGGGGCTACGACGGCGCGGCGGACGCCGGGGCAGTCGGCGAGGGCGGATTCGACCTCGGCGGGTTCGATGCGGAAGCCGCGGACCTTGAACTGGTCGTCGGCGCGGCCGGCGAAGGCCAGGGTGCCGTCCGGTGCCCAGCGGGCCAGGTCACCGGTGCGGTACATCCGGGTGCCGGGCGCCCCGTACGGGTCGGCGACGAACCGCTCGGCACTCACGCCGGGCCGCCCTAGGTAGCCGTGCGCGAGGCCGGTGCCCGCGAGATACAGCTCCCCCGTGCCGCCCACGGGCACCGGACGCAGCCCGCTGTCGAGGACGTAGGCGCGGGTGTTGTCCAGCGGGCGTCCGACGGGCACGGCGCCCGAGCCGTCCGCGGCGGTGTGGGCGGTGGCGAACACGGTCGCCTCGGTGGGGCCGTAGCCGTTGACGACGGTCGTGCCCGGGCAGTGCTGCCGGATCCGGGCCACGGTCTCGGGCGCGAGGACGTCGCCCCCGGCCCACACCTCGCGCAGCCCGGCCGGTGCGTCGGGCGCGATCTCGGCGACGGTGCGCAGGAGTTCGGGGGTGAGGAGCAGCGCGGTGATCCGCCGCTCGGGGATCACCCGCCGCAGGAGTGCGGGGGTGACCGGCCCCGGCGGCGCGACGACCACGGTGCCGCCGTTCAGCAGCGGGACCCACACCTCGTACGTCGCAGAGTCGAAGGTGTACGGGGCGTGCAGCAGCACCCGCCGATGGGCGCCGCCCCGGAAGCGGGCGTCGGCGGCGAGTTCGACGAGGGCCCGCTGCGGGACGACGACGCCCTTGGGCTCGCCGGTCGAGCCGGAGGTGTAGAGGACGCACGCGGGCGACTCGGGGTGGGCAGGAGGGAGCTGGCCTTCCGGGACGCCCCTGGGAGTGTCGGCTACGTCCAACAGCCTTATGTTCTCGGGTAGTTGGACCGTGTTCCCGGCATGCGTCAGGGCCAGCCCGACCCCCGCCTCCCCCGCCGTGCGGGCCAGGCGTGCGGCCGGTTGGGCGGGGTCCAGCGGGAGCCAGCAGGCACCTGCCTTGAGCACCGCCAGCTGGGCGACGACCACGGACGGGGAGCGGGGCAGGAGCAGGGCCACCGTGTCGCCGGGGGCCGTGCCCGCCTGGACCAGCCGGGCGGCGAGCGCGTCGGATGCGGCGTCCAGGCCGGCGTAGGTCAGGGTTCCGCCGTCCCCTTCGACGGCGGCGGCATCCGGCGTACGGGCGGCCTGGGCGGTGAACCGGCCGGTGACGGTGGCCGGTTCGGCGACGGGCCGGACCGGTCCGGCGGCGAGATCGAGCAGCCGCAGATGTTCGCCGGGTGGCAGGACATCGATCTCGTCGGCCAACCGGTCGCAGTCGGCGGCCAGTTGTTCAAGGGCGCGGGCCATGCGGTCGGTGACGGCGGACGCGGAGGGGCCCCGGCGGCAGCCGACCGACAGCATCATCCGCTCACCGGCGACGACGGCGAGGGTGACGGGGTAGTGGGTCGCGTCCGTGACCCGGACCAGGTGCACCTCGTCCGGGCCGGTGTCGTCCCCGGCGCGCTGCGGGAAGTTCTCGAAGGCGAGGATCGAGTCGAACAGCTCCCCGACGCCCACCGCACGCTGCACCTGGGCGAGGCGCGCGTGATGGTGCGCGACGAGGCCGGACTGCTCGCCCTGGAGGCGGACCAGCAGCTCCCCCGCGGTCTCGCCGGCCCGCAGCCGTACGCGGACCGGCAGTGTGTTGACGAACAGCCCGATCATGCTCTCCACGCCGGGCAGATCGTGCGGGCGGCCGGACACCACCGCGCCGAACACCAGGTCACGGGAGCCGGTCATCCGGGCCAGCACCAGTGACCAGGCCGTCTGCACCAGGGTGTTGAGCGTGACGCCCACGTCGGCCGCCCGTTTGGTGAGCGCCGCGGTCAGGTCGGCGGACAGCCACACCTGGGCGTGATCGAAGGCGTCCGCCCGGTCGTCCCTCTCGTGCGGCGCGAGCAGTGCGGGTTTCTCCAGGCCCTCCAGCGCCTCCGCCCACGCGGTCTCCGCCTTGGCCTGCCCCTCCTGGCCCTGCCGGCTCAGCCACGCCAGGTAGTCGCGGTAGGGCGCGGCGGGCGGTAGGGCGCGGCCCGCGATCAGGGCGGCGAGGTCCTCCTCCAGGACGGGCATCGACCAGCCGTCGAGCAGGATGTGGTGGAAGGAGAGAAGGAGTTCGGCGCCGGTGTCGTGGCGGGCGAACACCGCGCGGACCAGCGGCGGCCGGGCCGGGTCGAAGCGCCGGGCCGCGTCCGCGCGCAGCAGCTGCTCGGTCCTGGTGGCCGCCTCGGCGGGGGTGAGCCCCGTCAAATCGGCCTCCCGCCAAGGGACTTTGACCGCGCGCGGAACGATCTGCACGGGCCGGTCGAGCCGTTCGTGCCGGAAGCAGGCGCGCAGGTTGGGGTGGCGTCGCAGCAGCTGGGTCACCGCGGTGCGCACCGTCGCCGACTCGATGCCGGGGCCGAGCCGGAAACGGGCCTGGACCAGGTACGGGTCGGGTCCGGACGTGTCCTTCAGGGTGTGGAACAGCAGTCCTTCCTGCGCCGGGGACAGCGGCAGGACGTCCGCGACGGGCCCGCTCATCGGTCGATCACCCCGTCGGCCAGGTCGAACCCGAAGTCGTCCTGGTGCCCGAGGTCTTCGTCCTCGTCGAATCCGAAGTCGTCTTCCAAGGCGCTGAGCTGATCGACCGTCATCTCGACGAGCGGGAAGTCGGAGGGCGTGTTCCCGGAGACCCCGGCGTCCGCGCCGTCCGCCACCAGGGCGGTCAGCTCCTCGGTCCACAGGCGGGCGAGTTCGCCCGCGTCGGCCTCGGTGAGCACGCCGTCGGCGTACGAGAAGGTGGCCTCCAGACGGAGTTCGCCCTCCCTCTCCCTGGCCAGGGCGTCGATCTCCAGGGCGTGGGCGAGCGGTACCGCGTCGGGTCCGGGGTCGAGCAGTCGCCCGCCCGCGGTGTCGCCGTCGGCGAACCGGCCCAGGTAGTTGAAGCGGACGTCGGGCACGGTGAGCGCGGCCAGTCCGGGGCCCGCCTCGGGGTGGAGGTAGCGCAGCAGGCCCCAGCCGAGGCCGCCGGACGGCACCGCCCGCAGCTGCTCCTTGACCCGCTTGAGCGCGTCGGCCGCCGTGACCCCGGCATCCGAGGCGCCGGGGTCGAGGCGCACCGGGTACTGCGTGGTGAACCAGCCGACGGTGCGGGACACGTCCACGGGAGCCGACAGCGCCTCGCGGCCGTGACCCTCCAGCTGAACCAGCAGCGCCGATCCGGTCCCCCGCCGGCGGACGGCCGCCCGCACCAGCGCGGTGAGCAGCACGGCGTCCGGGCCGCAGTGGAACACCCCGGGGAGGGTGACGAGCGCGTTCCTCGTCAGCTCGGCGTCCAGCTCGATGGTCACGGTCGATCGACGCGCACCGGCCTCGACAGCACCGGCCGCCATCGAGTCGGAACCCGTCAACTGCTCCTTCCACCAGGGAAGTTCGCCCACTGCCTGCTGCGCCTCCGCCGGAAGCAGCCGTGCCCACCGGGTGAACGAAGCCGCCGAGGACCCGGCGGATTCCACCGCCCCGCCGGCCAGCGACCGCGCCAGCTCCGGCCCCAGCACCCGCCAGGACACCCCGTCCACCGCCAGGTGATGCACGGTGAGCAGCAGCGCCCCGGCGCGGTCCGGACCGGCGTCGAGCCAGACCGCCCGCAGGATCTCGCCCTGTTCCGGGTCGAGTACGGCACTCGCGGCCAACTCGGCTGCGAGCACCTCCGGTTCGGTGTCCGCGGGGACGGCCACACGCGAGGCGCGGGCCCCCGCGCCGCCGTCCCCGGGGGGCACCTCCAGCTCCCAGTCGGCCCCGCTGTGCCGCAACAGCCGTATGCGCAGGGCGGCATGCCGTTCGGCGAGGCCGCGCACGGCGGCCCGGATCCGGTCGAGGTCGATGCCGTCCGGCACCGGGAGGACCATGGACTGGGTGAACGTGCCCAGCGGGCCGTCCTGTTCGCGCCACCAGTGCATGACCGGGGTGAGCGGGAGGCGCCCCTCGGCGATGTCGGGTTCGGCGGGCGCCTCGGGGGCGGACGGGCGGGCCAGGGCGGCGAGGCGGGCCGGCGTGCGGGCGGTGAAGACGTCGCGCGGGGCGAGGGTCAGACCGGCCGCTGCGGCCCGGGCGGCGAGCTGGATGGCCATGATGCTGTCGCCGCCGAGCCGGAAGAAGTCGTCGTCCCCGTCGATCTGTTGGACGCCGAGGACGTCCGCGAACAGCGCGCACAGCTTCCGCTGCGGGCCGGACGCGGCGGCGCTGCCGCGGCCCGGAGCCGCCGAGGGTGTCCGGGGCACGGGGGCGGGCAGGGCGACCCGGTCGATCTTGCCGCGGGAGGTGAGCGGCAGAGCGCCGAGGATCACCACGTCGGCCGGGACGAACGCGGCGGGCAGCCGCTCGGCGGCGTACGCGAGCAACGTTTCCGGATCCAGGGCGTGCCCGGGGACCGGGACGACGTAGCCGATGAGCTGTGGCCGGCCGCCCGCTCCCTCCCGGACGACGGCCACCGCCCGGCTCACGCCGGGGTGTTCGACGAGCGCGGCCGTGATCTCGGCGGGTTCGATGCGCAGGCCGCGCAGCTTGACCTGGTCGTCGGTGCGGCCGAGGTAGTGGGTGGTGCCGTCGTCGTCGCGCCAGGCGAGGTCGCCGGTGCGGTACATCCGGCTGCCGGGCGGCCCGTACGGATCGGCGACGAACCGTTCGGCACTCTGGCCGGGGCGGTGCAGATAGCCGTGGGCGAGCGGCCCCGACAGATAGAGCTCGCCGCGCACGCCGGGCGGCACCGGGCGCAGCTGCTCGTCCAGCAGACGTACGTCCGTGCCGGCGACCGGGGTGCCCAGCGGCGGCGGCGTGCTGTCGGCGGTCAGCGGCGCGGAGAGGGTGGCGGCGACGGTGGCCTCGGTGGGCCCGTAGGCGTTGTGGAACCGGCGTCCGCCGACCGACCAGCGGGCCACCAGGTCCGGCGGGCAGGCCTCCGCGCCGACGGCGAGGACCCGCAGGTCGGGGTAGCCGCCGTCGGGGACGGTCGCCAGCACCGACGGGGTCACCATCACGCAGGACACCCGCCGCTGGGTGAGCACGCTCCCGAGGTCGTCGCCGACGAGGACCCCGTCGGGCGGCAGGACCAGCGTGCCGCCGGAGCCGAAGGCCATGCACAGGTCGGCGACGGAGATGTCGAAGGTGGGCGGGCCGAGCTGGAGGACCCTGCTGTCGGCGCCCAGGGCGAAGCGGTCGGTGAGGGTCCCGGCGAGCGCGGCCAGCCCGGAGTGCGGGACGACGACGCCCTTCGGTACGCCGGTCGAGCCGGAGGTCTGGATGACATAGGCGGCGGAGGCTGTGTCGGGGTACGGGCCGTCGTAGGCGGCGCCCTCGAAAGCGGCGGAGTCCAGCGTCAGTACCGGCACGTCCGGCACAGCTGCGAAGCCGGCGCTTTCGGCGATCACGAGCACCGGCCGGGCGTCGGCCAGGGTGCGGCAGAGCCGCTCCCCGGGATGGTCCGGGTCGAGCGGCAGATAGGCGGCGCCCGTGCGCTGGACGGCCAGCGCGGCCACCGGCCAGTCGGTGCCGCGGCGGAGCGCGAGCGCCACGAGCCGCCCGGGTCCGGCGCCGCGTCGGGCCAATTCTCCGGCCAACCGGTCGATGCGATCGACGAGTTGGGCGTACGTCAATATCCGCGCGCCCGTGTCGAGAGCCGGTGCGTCCGGGGTGCGGGCGGCCTGGCGGGCCACCAGCTCGGGCAGGGACGCGGGCGCGGGCGCGGCGGGACCGGTGGAGACGTCGAGCAGGTGCCGGCGCAGCGGGCCCGGAACCAGGTCGATGTCCCGTACGCGCAGGGCGGGTTCGGCGGTGATGCGCCGGAGGAGTTCGACGTAGCACTCGGCCCAGCGGGTCACCGCGTCGGGCGAGAAGGTGTCGGTGCGGATCTCGAAGCTGCCGATCATGACGTCGCCGTCGTCCTTCACGACGCCGACGAGGTCGTGCTCGCCGCCGGTGTGGATGCGCTCCGGCTCGGCGAACTCGCGGACCGCGGACACGCTCGGCTGCTGGTTGAGGTGCATGAACACCCACTGGAACAGCGGGGACCGGCCGATGCTGCGCTCGGGAGCGGTGGCCGCGACGATCCGCCCGACCGGCAGGTCGGCGTTGGCCACGAGGTCGGGGAAGTCCGCGGCGAACGCGGTGAGCAGATCGGCGAAGGCGCTGTCGGGGCGCACCCGCCAGCGGGTCGGCACGGCGTTCATGACGTACCCGATGACCTGCTCCAGGCCCTTGGCGGAGCGGTTGGCGACCGGGGTGCCCAGGACCATGTCCTCGGCGCCGGTCACCCGGTGCGCGAGCACGGCGAACGCGGCCATCAGGACGACGTAGACCGTGGTGCCCGAGTTGCGGGCGAGGGCGCGGATGGCGGCGGCGGTGGGCGCGTCGAGGCCGAACTCGACGTGCACGATGCCGTCGAGGTCCCGTTCGGGGTCGTCGGCCGCGGCGCCGTAGCCGGGGGCGGTGAGCGGTCCGGGCAGGTCGGCGAGGTAGCGGCGCCAGAAGTCCAGCCGCTCCCGGAAGACCCCGGCCTCCTCCAACTCGCCCTGCCAGGAGGAGAAGTCGGCGTACTGGACGGCCGGCCGGGTCAGCCGCGGCTTCGTGCCCTCGCGCACGGCCCGGTAGGCCTCGGCGAACTCCGTCTGGAGCACGTCGAAGGACCACCAGTCGGCGATGACGTGGTGCACGCTCAGCATCAGCGTCGTACGGCGTTCGTCGACCTGCACGAACCGCCCGCGGATCAGCCGGTCCTGACCCAGATCGAAGGGACGGCGGCGGAAGGTGTCGAAGGCCTGCCCGACCGTCGTGCCGGTGCCGCGCAGGTCCTCGCGCTCCAGGACGAACGCGCCGGTGTCGGGGAAGTCGACGCTCAGCTCGCCGTCCGGTGTCTCGGTGACCCGGGTGCGCAGGATGTCGTGGTGGCGCTGGATCAGGGAGAGGGCGCTCTCCAGGTGGGCGGGGTCGACGGGTCCGTTCTCGGCTTCGTCGAAGTGGTAGGCGCAGCACAGGTTGAGCGCCGGAGTGCCGGGATACAGCGACTCGTACACCCACAGGTCCTGCTGGGCGGGACTGAGCCGCACGGGCCGGGCGGGGTCGCGCGGCGGCACCACGGCGGGTATCTCGCGGACGCGGCCGGTCTCCACCATGCGGCGCAGCAGGCGGACGCGCTGCTCGCCGCCGAGTGCGCTGAAGCGGTCGGCGAGGGAGGGAGGCGGGGGCTTGGGTGAACTCCCGTACGTGAGCGGGCTCGTGGAGACAGGGGCGGTCATCGCAGGGCCTCTTTCAGCTCGGCCAGCTCGGCGAGCCGCCGCAGGCCGGTGAGTACGTCGTCGCGGCCGAGGCCGAAGTCGATGAAGCAGGCGATCTCGTCGACGCCCAGCTCGGCGAGGTCGGCGAGCATCTTGGCGCAGTGGCCGGGCGAGCCCAGCAGGCTGCCCCAGCTGAGATAGCGCTCGAACGCGAACTCGGCGAGCATCGCGGTCTTTTCCTCGGTGAGCGCGGCGGTGCCGGCGTCGGCGGTGCGGTTGGCGGCGGTCTGGCGCAGGTAGGACGCGAGGTAGCTCTTGAGCGGGGCGGCGGCCAGGCGGCGCACCTCCGCGTCGTCGGCACCGACGTAGGTGTGCGCCATGAGCGTCACGCGGCCGTGCGCGTCGGTGCCCCGCTGGTCGGGGGCGGCGGCGCAGGCGGCGCGGTAGCGGTCGATCTTGTCGGCGAGTTCGTCACGGCTCTGCCCGACGGTCGCGCCGAGCACGCCGCAGCGCATCCGCCCGGCCGCCTCCCAGGTCTCCGGGTTGCCGGACGTGGTGATCCACAGCGGCAGGGTGTCCTGGACGGGCCGCGGCTGCGGTACGACGCTCACGGGCCGCCCGGTGCCGTCCGGGTACTCGGCGCTCTCGCCCGCCCACAGGGAGCGCAGCACGGGGACGGTGTCCATCGCGCGGGCGCGGCGGTCGGCGTAGTTGCCGGGGGCGAGGGCGAAGTCGGCGGAGTGCCAGCCGGTCGCGACGGACAGCCCGACCCGGCCGTGCGAGAGGTTGTCGACGACCGCCCAGTCCTCCGCGACCTTCAGCGGATGGTGCAGCGGCAGGACGACGCTGCCCGCGCGGATGCCGATCCGCTCGGTGGCGACGGCGAGGGCCGCGCCGAGCACCGGCGGGCTCGGGAAGACCTGTCCCACCTGCTGGAAGTGCCGCTCGGGTGTCCACAGGGCGTGGAAGCCGAGCCGGTCGGCCTCCCGGGCCACGGTGAGGATGTCCTCGTAGGCCTGCTCGTGCCGGGTCTGGCCGGCGGTGGTGCTGTCCGCACCGAAGAACATCACGCTGAGGTCCACTGCCTGTCCTCCTGCTTCCTGTTTCCGCGGTGGGGTGTCGTCTGGTCGGCCTGGCGCGCGACGCGCGGCCGGCGCGGGATGGGGGCCGCGGCGGGCGACGGGCCGGCGGCGGCCCGTTCCAGCTCGGCGGCGAGGGCGGCGACGGTGGGTGCGGCGAAGATCTGCGCCGTGGTCACCGGCCGCCCTTCGGTGCTCAGCCGGGCCGCGACCCGGACGGCGCGCAGCGAGTTGCCGCCGAGCGCGAAGAAGTCGTCGTGTCTGCCGACGTCCGGCAGGCCGAGCACGTCGCACCACACGGCGGCGGTGCGCTGCTCCAGGGCGGTGAGCGGTCGTGCCGGGTGGGCGGGCCGCTCGGCGCGTTCCGGTACCTCGATGCGGTCGTCCGGTCCGGCCCGGCGCGGTGGCTCCGGCAGGGCGAGCTGCGAGATCCGGGTGTCCGGGTCGGCCGCGGCGGACTCCAGGGCCTCCGGGAGTGCCTCGGCGAGCCAGTCGGCGAAGGACTCCTCCAGGGTGTCGGCCCGGTACTCGAAGGTGAGGGTGAGACCGCCGGGCGTACCGTCCGGCCGGGTCGACTCCGAGACGTCCACGAGGAGTTCGAAGCGGGCGGCGCCGGTGCGCACCAGCTCGACACCGCCGTCGGCGCCGGGCAGCGTGACCTCGGCGCGGGCGTTGTTCTGCAGCGCCAGCACCACGTCGGTGAACGGCTGCCGCCCGGACAGCCGGACCGGGTTCAGCGCGCCGACGACAAGCTCGAACGGCACGTCCTGGTGGGCGAAGGCGCCCAGGTCGGCGTCCCGGACCCGGGCCAGCAGCTCGGCCGCGGTGGGGTCGCCGGAGGCGTCGGCACGCAGCACCAGCAGGTTCACGAAGAACCCGACCACGTCTTCCGCGCCGGTCTCCTGGGCCCGGGCGGCGACGGGCGCCGCGACCGCCGTGTCCGGGTCGGCCCCGGCCCGCACCAGCGCGGTGACCAGGGCGGCGTGCAGGGCCATGAAGAGCGTGGCGCCACGGTCCCGGGCGAAGTCCACGAGCCGGGCGTGCGCCGCCGCGTCCAGCCGCCGTACGACGACACCGGCGTCCGGGCCCGGCACGGCGGGCCGCTCGGGGCGGCGGGGAAGCAGCGGCCCTTCGACCGGTAGTCCCGCCAATCGGCCGTTCCAGTACGCCAGTTGGCGGGCGGCGAGGGACTGCGGGGCGTCCGGGGAACCGAGGCGGTCGAGGCGGCGGCGGGCGTGCTCGGCGTAGGGGACGGGGAGGGGGTCGAGGCCGGTGGCTCCTTCGCCGCCCCCTGGTCCGGCTTCGCTCACCCGGGCTTCGTAGGCGCGGGAGAGGTCACCGAACAGCGGGCGCAGCGACCAGCCGTCGCCCGCGATGTGGTGCACGAGCACCAGCAGCGCATGCTCGTCGGGGCGTTCCCGGATGGTGAACAGAGCGGCCCGCATGGGCAGTTCGGTCCGCAGATCGAAGCGGCGCCGGGCCTCCCGTCCGACCCGCTCCTCCAACTCGGCTTCGCTCACATGCAGATGGGCGAACGGCGGCCGTGCGTCCGGACCGTCCACCACCCGTCGTACGGGTACGCCGTCGGCCTCGTCGTAGAGCGTGCGCAGGACCTCGTGGCGGTCGGCGACGTCGGCCAGCGCGTCGCCCAGGGCGAACGGGTCGACCGCGCCGCGCAGCCTGACCAGCATCGGCAGGTTGTAGGCGGCGCCCGCACCGATCCGGTCCAGGAACCACAGCCGCTGCTCGGCGTCGGAGACCGGCAGCGGGCCCGACGCCGACGCCGGCGCCCGCAGGGGTACGGCGGCGGGTGCGCGGTCGACGTGCGGGGCGAGCAGCGCGGGGGTGCGCGCCTCGAAGAGCGTACGGATGTCGATCTCGACGCCGAACACCGCGCGAACCCTGCCCAGCAGCCGGGCCGCCAGCAGGGAGTGCCCGCCCAGCTCGAAGAAGTCGTCGTCCGGACCTGCGGCCCGGCCGGACTCCAGGAGCTGGGAGAAGAGCGCGCAGAGGGTACGTACGGTGGCGTTGCCGGCGTCGGGGGCCTGCTGTCCGACCGCCGGCTCGACGGGTGCGGGGAGGGCCGCGCGGTCGAGCTTTCCGCTCGGGGTGAGCGGGAGCGCGTCGAGGGTGACGAAGGCGGCGGGGACGAGGTAGTCGGCGAGGACCGTACGGGCGTAGGTGCTCAACTCCTTGGCAGTGGGCGCCTGTTGGGCATCGGCGCGGAGGACGACATAGGCGACGAGCTGCCGGTCGCCTGCGGAGTGCTCGTGCGCGACTACGGCGGCGCGGTCGATGCCGGGGTGCCGGGCGAGCACGCTCTCCACCTCACCGGGCTCCACCCGGAACCCGCGGATCTTGACCTGGCTGTCGGCGCGGCCGAGGTACTCCAGGACACCGTCGGGGCGGCGCCGGACGAGGTCACCGGTGCGGTAGAGGCGCTCACCGGAGGGCGTGGACACGACCCCCGGCCCCGCCGCCACAAACCGTTCCGCGGTGAGCGAGGGACGGCCCCGGTACTCCCGGGCCACCCCCGCCCCCGCGGCGTACAGTTCCCCCGCCTCCCCGTCCGGCACGCCCCGCAGCAGCTCATCGAGGACGTACAGCCGCTTCCCCGCCAGGGGACGCCCGATCGGCAGCGGCCCCCCGGCCCGCAGATCCTCCGGAGTGACCGGGTGAACGGTGAGGAAGACCATGCACTCGACGGGCCCGTACCCGTTGCTCAGCCGCAGCCCCGGGTGACGTTCCAGCGCACGAGCCACATGCGGCGGCGACAACGCCTCGCCCCCGACGAGGAGTTCACGCAACCCCGCGAGCACGCCCGGGTACTCGTCGACGATCACGTTGAAGAACGACGAGGACAGATACATGGACGTGACGCCGTGCTCGGCGACGAGCCGGGCCATCACGAACGGCTCGGGCCGGCGCCCGGGATGCAGCACGCAGGTGCCGCCGTTCATCAGCGGCCCCCACAGCTCCATGGCGAACGCGTCCCAGGACAGCGGCGCGCACTGGAGCCAGACGGCGCCGGGGCCGAAGGAGGCGAAGTCCTGGCCGGTGAGGGTCTCGGCGACCGCGCGGTGCGGGGCGGCGATGCCCTTGGGCCGCCCGGTCGAGCCGGAGGTGAACATCACGCAGGCGAGGTCGTCGGGAGTGACCCGTACCGCGCCGGGCGGAAGCGGGACCGCCGCCGGGGCGTCCTCGGGATGCACCGGGCGGGCCCCGACGCCATCGAGGGGGGTGTCGCGGCGGGCCACCACGGCGCCGACACCCGCGTCGGCCGCCATGGCGCGCAGCCGTGCAGCCGGGAAGCCGGGGTCGAGGATCACATAGGCGGCGCCCGCCTTGAGGATGCCGAGGACGGTGGCGACCAGTTCGGCGGAGCGCTCCAGGTATACGCCGACGGTGTCGCCGTGCCGTACGCCGTGCCCGGCGAGCAGGCCCGCGAACCGGGCGGCACGCGCGTCGAGTTGGGCGTACGTCAGGCGGTCGTCGCCGTCGATCAGGGCGGTGGCGTCCGGCACGGCCCGCACCCGCTCCTCGACGAGCTCATGCACGCACTTCATGCCGGTCCCCTTCCTGAGATGCCGCGGCCTCTCGGCAGCCGTCGTCATCCGGCTCCGGCGTCGGCTCCGGCTCCGCATCGGCCAGCAGCACATCGATGTCCCGTATGGACCGGCTGGCCAGCCCCCACGCGGCGACCCCGATGCCGGCGAGGCCCGCGAGGAGGAACATCCCCGCCATGCCGCTGCCGGGCCGGTCGCCGAGGAGCGGGCCGAGGACGGTGTACAGCCCGCTGCCGTGCGCGGCCTGCGGTTCGAAGACGTGGTCGGCGAGCGGGCCCGCGAGGCCGGTGGCCAGCGGGACGGAGATGTACCCGAGGAACATCACCGCGCCGAAGACCCGGCCCTGCCACTCCTGGGGGACCTTGGTCTGCACGATGGCGTGCATCTGGGAGTTGACGACGGTCGTCAGCAGCGCGCCGATCAGCACGGCGATGCACCAGGCGACGACACCGTCCGCGAACGCCATGCCCACCAGCGCGGACAGGCACATCCCGACGATGCCGAGCATCATGCCGCGGCCCCGGTTGCGCGGCCCGCCCCAGGCGGCCATCAGCACACCGCCCGCGACCCCGCCGGCGCCGATCGCGGAGTTGACCGCGGCGAGTGCCGCACTGTCCGCGCGCAGCAGCACCATGGGCTGGATGAGCGCGAAGCCGAAGACCATGACCAGGTTGACGACACAGAAGTTGACGATCAGATCGCGCAGGCTGGGCATCCGGAAGAGGTAGCGCAGTCCCTCCACGGCCTCGGCGGTGATCCTGCGGCGCGGGGCGCCCGGCTCCGGCTTCGGCGCGGGCCGGTCCCCGGTCAGCCGCACCAGTCGTACGCCGACCAGGGCGAAGGCGTAACTCGCCAGGTCGATCAGGAGGGTGGGGCCGATCCCGCAGAAGGCGAGGAGTACTCCGCCGAGCGCGGGGCCGCAGATGCCGGCGGCGCTCTTGGCGCCCGCCAACAGGCCGTTGGCCCGGCCGAGCTGGTCCTTGCGGACGAAGAGCGGCACGGCCGAGGCGAGCGCCGGGAGCTGGAAGGCGGCGCAGGCGCCGAGCAGCACGGTGGCGGGGTAGATCTGCCACGACTGCAGCTGGCCGAGGTAGTGCAGCAGCGCGAGGCAGCCCACGACCAGGAAGCCTCCGGCGTCGGCCAGTTGCATCGCCGACCGCTTGCGCATGCGATCTACGATTGCACCCGCAATGGGACTGAGGACGGCCTGCGGCAGTACGGCGCACAGGGCGAGGACGGTGACGGCGCTCGCCCGCTCACCGGCGGACCAGACGTCGACGACGAAGGCGAACCGGACCGCCGCGCTCCCCACGAGCGAGACCGCCTGCCCCGACCAGACCAGCATGAGCGGTCCCATGCCGGTGAAGCGGCCGGGTGGTTCGACGGGTGGAGTTGCTGTCACTGCGCTGCCCCCAGGACGGTCGCATGCCAGTCGGATACGGGCCGTCGAGGCCCGTGTCCGAGTTCGATTGGGCGCCATCATGGGGCGGCGGCTTCCCGGCGCGTTCCCATCGCGAACGGGTGATCGGGAATTTCGCGGGAACGGAACGGGACGGGATCGGGACCACCGCGCGCCACGGTCGCGGTGTCGTTGTCTGCAGAAGGAGTACTTCCGTGAAGGACTCGCGGGACCGTTCACCAGACCGGGCGGAGCCCTCGCACGCGCCGTCGGACCGGGCGGAGCTGTCGCACGCGCTCCATGACCTGTCCACCGTGGAGCGGTGGGCCGAGCGTGCGAACGGTGACGACCCGGCGGCAGCGCCGGGCGCCGCCCAGGACCCCCCGGAGGGGCCCGAGTTCAGCGTCGACACGGAGACGGTGAACGGCATGCACAGCGTGTCCCGCATCGCCGCGCATCCGGGGGGCGTGGACGCCGGTCCGCCGGCGCTGGACGAGTCCGCGCGGGCCGCCGTGCGTTCCCTCGTCAGGTCCCTGCTCGATCTGGCGGGACATGAGTCGGGACCGGCCCGTACGCAGGTGGTACTGACCGCGGCGGGACCGCGCGTGGTGGGTTGCAGCCTGGACAGGTAACCGCAGGTCAGAGGCGTTCCTGGGGCGTTCCCGCAGGGGTTCTGGGGCCGTTCCCGCATGCGTTCCCGCAGGGCGGTAACGCACGGGGAACAGCCCGGGAACGGCCGCCAGCAACATCAGTGGTGTCGGGAAGCGGAAAACACCGCAAACTCCACAAACACCACTTAGGGGCGGACACCATGGGACGCAAGCTTGCTGGATTCATCGGTCTCGTCGCGGCGACGCTGGTCCTCGGTCTCGGCGGTTCGGCCGAGGCGGGCGTCACCCAGATCCAGCAGGGCATGCAGCACCAGCTCGCGGACAGCCAGGGCCCCACGAGCGTCCTCGCCGACAGCCAGGGCCCGACCGTGATCCTCGCCGACAGCCAGGGCCCCACGGTCATCGTCGCCGGCTGATCCCACCGCCCCAGGCGCACCGCTTCCAGACACCACAAACAGTGCCCCCGCCCGAACTCCCGGGCGGGGGCACTGCGTTGTGCGGTGTCTCAGGCGTGCAGAATCGTTCCGGCGGCGAACTCCGACGGCCGTCAGCGCCGGCGGCGGTCCGCCGGAACGCCCAGTTTGGCGAAGAGCGCCTCGGCCGCGGCGCGATGGTGGGCCGCGCTCTCGCTGTCCTCGGTGCAGTCGGCGAGACCGGACAGCGCGTACGCCTCCTCGATGCGGTAGCTCATCCCGGAGGCGAGCTCGTGGGCGTGCGCGTGCAGGGCGAGCGCGGCCTCCCGGTCACCCTGTCTGCGGCGCAGCCGGCCCACGATGTTCTCCACCTTGGCCCGGCGCAGCGGCGAGGCGTTGGCCGCCACCAGGCCGAGGGCCCGCTCGGCGAGGTCGGGAACACGCACCGGCCGGCCCAGGTGCTCGTCGACGTCGGCCAGCAGGGCCATCATCAGCGCCACATCACCGGGATCGCCCTCGTCCGCGCAGAGTTCGCGGGCCCGTTCCAGACTGCAGGCGGCGTCCTCGTACTCCCTCAGCCCGATCTGGGCGAAGGCGACATCGGTGAGCGCGCTGAACTGGCTCTCGTACTGGCCAAGGCCGCTGCGCAGTTCGACCGCGCGCAGCGCCGCCGTCTTGGCCTCCTCGTAGCGGCCCCACTGTTCATAGAGCGTGCTCAGGAGGGTCAGGCTGTCGGCCTCCGCGCGCGGGATGGCGAGTTCCCGTTCGTAGGCGGTGGCCCGTTCCAGGTGGACGAGGGCTTCGGGGAAGTTGCCCAGCAGGCTGTTGAACTGGCCGAGGGTGCTCTCGCTGTGCGCCTCGGTGTGCCGGTCGCCGAGGCGGGCGGCGACGTCGCGGCCGGCCCGGGCCGCCTCCAGTCCCTCGGTGAACCGGCCGAGCCGCCAGCAGGCGACCCCCAGATTAGACAGGCTCATGCCAAGGAGGGCGAGATCGCCGAGGCGCTGCGCCGCGGCGACCGAGACCCGGCCGAGCGCCCCGAACTCCTCCAGTTGTCCACGCGCGTTGAGCTGGAAGACCAGGTTGCGGGCCAGGCAGACGACGTACCGGTCCTGGCGTCGGCGTTCGGCCAGCGTGACCGCCGCCAGAAGCGCCGTCTGCTCCCGGGTGAACCAGTCCTGAGCACGTTCGGCGTCGCGCAGGTCCGGCAGTTCGGCGGTGGAGTTGTCGATGCCCGTGGGGCGGTGGCGGCGGCCGGGGTAGAGGACGTCGCAGGCCGTCTCGGTCGCCGTCAGGTAGAAGCGCAGCAGCCGCTCCACCGCGTCGGCGTCCTCGCCGGCGCCGTCGGCCGCGGAGTCGAAGAGGCTCTGCGCGAAGCTGCGGACCAGGTCGTGGAAGGTGTAGAGACCGATCTCCGGCTGCTGGACCAGGTGCACGTCGAGCAGCCGTTCGAGGAGGTCCTCGGCGTCCCAGATGCCGGAGCCGAGCAGCGCGCCCGCCGCGTGGACGTTGATGTCGCCGCCCGGATGCAGGGCGAGGATCCGGAACGCCGTACGGCACTCCTCGTCGAGCGCCTGGTACGACAGACGGAGGGTGGCGGAGACGCTGCGGGCGCCCGAGCTGAGCTCGTCGAGCCTGCGGGTCTCGTCGCGCAGGCGTTCCGCCAGGTACTGCAGGGTCCAGCGGGGCCGGTTTCGCAGCCGGGCGGTGGCGATCCGCAGGGCGAGCGGGAGGTGGTCGCAGAGCCGGGCCAGTTCGGCGGCGGCCTCGGGTTCGGCGGCCACCCGTGCGACGCCGAGTGTCTCGGCGACCAGCGCGGCGCTCTCGCGCGGCGGCATCACACCGATGGAGATCCACTGCGCGCCGTCGAGGTCCACCAGACGGGCGCGGCTGGTGAGCAGCACCAGGCAGCCGGGCGAGACGGGCAGCAGCGGCTGGATCCCGTCCGCGTCGGCCGCGTTGTCGAGGAGGATCAGGAGCCGCTTCCCGGTGAGCGTCGCGCGCCACAGGGCCGTACGCCCGGCCACCTCGTCGGGTATTCGGTCCCCCGGTATGCCGAGCGCGCGCAGCAGGCTGTCGAGCGCGGTGCCCGCGGAGACCGGCTGGTCGCCCGGGGTATATCCGCGCAGGTCGATGTGGAGCTGGCCGTCCGGGTACTCCTCGGCGAGCCGGTGCGCGGCCCGCACGGCGAGGGAGGTCTTGCCACTGCCGCCCATCCCGTCGATGGCCACGATCCGCGGTCCCTGCTCGCTCTTCTCCGTGGCGCAGCGCAGCAGTTCGCCCAGCTCGCGGTCGCGTCCGGTGAAGTCGGCGAGGTCGTACGGCAGGGTGCAGGGCGGCTCGGCCGGAAGCGGGGCCGGCGGTGGGGCGGGCGCGGGCATGGCGGGACCGGCCAGTTCGGGGCTCTCGCGCAGGATGCCCTCGTACAGCTTGGTGAGCTGCGGGCCGGGGTCGACGCCCAGTTCCTCGACGAGGAGTTCGCGGACCTTGCCGTACTCCTCCAGGGCCTCGGCCTGCCGTCCGGAGCGGTACAGCGCGATCATCAACTGGCCGCGCAGGGTTTCCCGCAGCGGGTGGCGGCTCACCAATTCCCGTAGATCCGGAATGATCTCGACGGCCTCGCCGAGCGCCAGGCGGAGCTCGAAGAGCTGCTCGGAGGCGGCCAGCCGGCGTTCCTCGATGGTGGTGGCCGCGGCGTCGATCACCGGGCCGCCTATACCGGAGAGCACCGGGCCGCGCCAGAGCGCCAGGGCGCTGCGCAGTGATTCGACGGCCTCGGAAATCCGGCTTTCGGCCACCGCCGCCTTGGCCGCGCGCACCATAAGGCCGAATTCGGCCAGATCGTTCTGGGATTCATCTATCACGACGCGATAGCCGGGGCCCTCGGTCAGCAGTACTTCCGCACCGTCCGGGATCCGTCTTCGCAGGTCCGCAACCGCCTTGCGGACCTGATGCGATGCGGTCGCCGGAGGCTCGTCGTCCCAAGCGGCCTCGACCAGCCGGGAAACAGGGAGAACCTTTCCCGGCTCCAGCAGCAAAGTGGCCAGAACCCGTTCCTGGATGACACCGCCGAGCCTCAGCCGCGCGCCATTCGACCACCCTTCGATCGGGCCGAGAATATTGAACCGAAGACGTATCCCTGCCGCAGTCGTCACCGACCGCCTCCCCCCTCAACGCTGCGTCCCCACACAGCTCTTCCCTGGTCGGAACACAGCTCTCCCCTGGTCGGAGCCGATCGTAGCCCGATGCGGAACGGTGCGGTACTGCACCGGGAAGCGTTCGGGAACCCCTTACCGGAGTCTCATCTCAGTCGGAGGGCCACCCGCCCCGCCGACAAGTTCCGAAGGGTACGCACGGACCAAGGAGACAACAATGAATTCCGAGTCTGCGCCCGGTCTCAACGGCGGTCTCGATGGACTGCTCCAGAATGCACGGCGGCGGGCGGGCCTCACTCAGGAACAGCTCGCCGGGCTTTCGACGGTCAGCGTCCGCGCCATACGCGACCTGGAGCAGGGACGCGTACGGAACCCTCGTAAAGAGACCCTCAAATTGCTGGCAAATGCCATGCGCATGAGCGATGCCCGCCGCGTCGAACTCGAACTCGCCGCCGACGCCCACTCCGCGGGGCGCGTTTTCCAGTCCCTCTACAGCGCGGAGCTGGCCGCACCGCCCACCCCGCTGCGCCCGCTGGCCGGCCGCCGGGCCGAACTGGAGGCGCTCACCGGCCGGTTGGACGGACAGCACGACCGGCTGCTGACCCTGGTCGGCCTGCCCGGAGTGGGCAAGTCCCGGCTGGCGCAGGAGGCGGCCCTGCTGCTGCACACCCGCGACCGGATCCCCGTCCTGTGGGTTCCCATGGCCGAGTCACCCGGCGTCGGCGCCGAGCGCGGCCCGCAGTCGACGATGACCGACTGGGTCCGCTCGCTGATCCGCGACGGCGAGCGGTACGAGGAGCTGACCTCCGTCATCGGCTCCAAGCCCACCCTGATCGTGCTGGACGGGCTCGACGCCGCGCCGGCCGCGGGCCCCGCCCTGCTGAACCTGCTGCGCGCCTGCGAGCGACTGAAGATCATCATCACCGCCCGGCAGGCCGCCCAGCCGCTCGGCGGACGTCTGCTGCCGCTGGCCCCGCTGCCCGCGCCCCTGCCGACCGACAGCGCGCCCGCCCGGCCGGGCGACTCCCTGCTGCCGGGCCGTCCCGCCGCCGAGCTGATGCTGTCCTACGTCAGCCACATGCGCCCCGACGTCCTGCCCACCGACTCCGTCACCGCCACCGTCGCGCACATCTGCCACTGCCTCGACGGCATCCCGGGGGCATTGGAGGCGGCCGCGTCCTGGCTGCTCCTGCACTCCCCCGAGCAACTCCTCGACATCGCCCTGACCACCCCGCTGCTCCTGGTCGACGGGGTCACCCCCGAGTCCCTGGACTCCGGCGCCGCGCTGAGCGAACTGCTCCGCGCCGCCGTCACCGGCCTCGACCCGCGCACGACCGACCTGCTGACCCGGCTCACCGAGCTCCCGGACCCGTGGACGGTGGACGCCGCCGCCCGCGCCGGCGGCGGGACGCTCGCCGAGACCGCCCGCGACGTGCACTGCCTGCTGCTGCGCGGCCTGATCCGCCAGCTGCCCACCGAGCCGGGCGGCCCCGTCGGCTTCACCGTCCTCAACCTGGTCCGCGAACTGCTCGAGGACCGGCGCCCCGCCACGGCGGAGCTGGTCGGCGCCACCGACTGACACCTCATTGCCCCCTCTTCTCAAGACCCCTCATACGAAAGGCACTTCCGCCATGCGCAACCTGATCTCCCTGGCCGACCTGACGCCCGCCGAGCTGGACCGGATCGTGCGGCGGGCCGTCTTCTTCGGCCGCGACGGTGTGGACCGCAGGTCACTCGACGGCAAGCAGGTCGGCATCTACTTCGCCAAGTCCTCGACACGGACGCGCAGTTCGTTCTGGAGCGGCGCGACCCGGCTGGGTGCCGACGTCATCACGTACGGCCCGAACGAGCTGCAGCTCAGCACCGGCGAGACCGTGGAGGACACCGCGCGGGTCCTCGGGCAGTACCTGGACGCGCTGGTCGTGCGCACCAACGGCGACGTGGAGGAGATACGCCGGCTGGGCAGCAGCCCGGATCTGGCCGTCGTCAACGCGCTGAGCCTGGACGAGCATCCCACCCAGGCGATCGCCGATCTGGCCACGCTCACCGAGCGGTTCGGCTCGCTGGACGGGCTGCATCTGCTGGCCGTCGGCGAGGGCAACAGCTCCGGCGCCGCCCTCGCGCTCGCCACCGCGCTCACCCCCGGGCTGCGCCTCACCCTGCTGTGCCCGAGCGGCTACGAGGTGCCCAAGGACAAGCTGGACCTGGCCGACGAACTCGCGGGCGGCACAGCACGGGTGACCCAGGTGACGAGCCTGGACGAGGTCGAGGGAACGGCCGACGCGGTGTACACCAGCCGCTGGCAGACCATGGGCGTGCCCAAGGCGAACCCCGACTGGCTGGAGGAGTTCGAGGGGTTCCAGATCGACGACGCGTTCCTCGACCGCTTCGGGGGCCCCGACACCGTGTTCCTGCACGACCTTCCCGCGGTGCGCGGCCAGGAGGTCACCGACGAGGTGCTGGACGGGGCGCGCAGTGTCGCCTGGCGGCAGGCGCACCACAAGATGACGGCCGCGATGGCCGTCCTGGAATGGTGCGTGGTCTCTTCCGAGAGCTGACGCAGCCGTATATGCGTAAACGCCTGACGGGCTGGATCTCTCCAGCCCGTCAGGCGTTTTGGAATGCGCGGGATTCAGCCGGCCAGCGCGGCGACCACCGAACGCGGGCGCATGTCGGTCCAGTTCGCCTCGATGAATTCCATGCACTCCTGCTTTCCGCTTTCTTCCTTGACGAGCTCCCAGCCCGCCGGCTGCTCGATCCGGGCCGGCCAAAGGGAGTGCTGACCCTCGTCGTTGACCAGCACGACGTAGCTGCCGCTGGAGTCCTCGAACGGGTTGGTCGCCATGATGTCCACCTCTGCGAAGTCGGGTTGTGGAAAAAACGCTAGAGCCGGACGGCCGGACGGCCGGGCAGCGTGCCAGGCAGTTGGGCGGCAACCGGGCTCCGGTGAGCGCGGGTGACCGCGATCCCGGTGGCGACCGTGGCCGCGCGGACGGCGGCGAGCGCGTCGCGCAGCAGCTCGGTGCGCTCCTGGGGCAGCTCCGCGAGCTGCGGCCGGCCTGCCCTGAACAGCGTCAACGCGGCTTCCAGTACGGCGACCTGAGCCTCACCGAGTGCTTCGTTTCGGTCGATGTGCTCGCGCGCCCGGTCCAGCACGTTCTCCAGCGTGTCCGTGTCCGCCATGGCGTGACTCCTCGGTCGGTCGTGGGTTCCTGCACCCCACGGTCGTGGGTTCCCGCACCACTATTCGCGGCCGGGGACCGGCCCGGCGGCAGACAACGCACAACTGCTGCCTACCTGCCTGCCGGTTGCCGCCGGGGACGCCGGAAACGGCTCCGGCGCGAATCTACGGTGATGTCCGAAAGGAAGTTCCGGCCCGCCAGAAACACGGACCGGAAACTCCTTCTCCCCTGTCATCCGATGATGTGGACGAAGCGAACAATGAAGCCTGTGGAATGGGCGGCTCGCCCTCGATCCGGGCCGCTGGACGTCGTCGTTACCGGACTGCCGTCCGATGCGCACACCTGGAACCTCGTATTCATCCAGTTGCTGCTCGAAGACCTCGGGCACAACGTCGTCAACCTGGGACCCTGCGTTCCCCAGGACGAAATCGTCGAGTCCTGCTGCAAGTTCGAGCCCGATCTGCTGGTCGTCAGCAGCGTCAACGGGCACGGCTTCAACGACGCCCGGCCGCTCATCGAGGCCGTACGGTCGCGCTGGGAGCTGGCGGGCCTGCCCGCCGTCATCGGCGGCAAGCTCGGGGTGTCCGGCGGCGGCCGGGACGAGCAGGCCGCGGAACTCATGCGGGCCGGCTTCGACGCGGTGTTCCAGGACGGCGTCGACTTCGCCGCCTTCGAGTCCTTCGTCGGCTCCCTGCCCCGGGCACGCGCCCTGGCCGAGGGGGTGGCACGATGACCGCCCCGGTCCAGGTGCCCCGCGCGGCCGAGCGGACCACGGTGCACCGCCGCCCGCTGTCCTTCGGCCGGTTCGTCGCCGAGGCGCAGGCCCGCGGAGCGCTCGTGGTGCAGCCGCGGATGGGATTCTCCGACCCCTCGCTGATGCGGGCGGGCCTGCTGGCCACCAAGAACGCCGCGGACCCGGTCGTAGGGACCGTCACCATCGACAGCTACACCAGGGTCGGTGACGAACCCTCAGCCGTGCGTGCGCTGCACGAGGGCGTCCTGCTCAACGGGTTCCCGATCACCTCCTACAGCCCGCACACCGCGAGCTGGGTCCTCGACGGAGTCCGCGACGCCGGGTTCCCGGTGCAGGTGCGGCACGGCTCGGCGCGCCCCCAGGGCATCGTCGCCGCGCTCGCCCTGCTCGGCCTCGACGCCACCGAGGGCGGCCCGGTCTCGTACTGCCTGCCGTACGGACGCACCCCGCTGCTGGACTCCGTGCGCAACTGGCAGGAGAGCTGCGAGGCCCTGGCCGCGCTGCGCGCCCACGGCACGGAACCGCACCTGGAGACGTTCGGCGGCTGCATGCTCGGCCAGCTGTGCCCGCCGGGACTGCTGGTGGCGCTCAGCGCGCTGGAGGCACTGTTCTTCCACCGGGCTGGCCTGCGCAGCATCTCGCTCAGCTACGCGCAGCAGACCAGCGCCGAGCAGGACCGCGAGGCCGTGCACGCGCTGCGGCGGCTGGCCGGCGACCTGCTGCCGGACACCGACTGGCACATCGTCCTCTACACCTACATGGGCCTCTACCCGAGGACCCGCGAAGGCGCCCTGGACCTCCTCGAACGCTCCGCGGAGCTGGCCGTGGACACCGGCGCGGCCCGGCTGATCGTGAAGACGACCGCCGAGTCGCACCGCATCCCGACGGTCGCGGAGAACGTCGAGGCCCTGCGCACCGCCTCCCGGGCAGCCGCCCTGCACCGCGCGGACCTCACCCGGCGCGGAACGGCACCCCTCACGGGGGCCGGACCCGCCCGGCTCGCGGCCCTCGCCGACGTCTCCGACAACCCTGTCTACGCCGAGGCCCGCGCCCTCGTCGAGGCCGTACTCGCCCTCGACCCGGACATCGGCCAGGCCCTGCTGAAGGCGTTCGCGCGCGGACTGCTCGACGTCCCCTACTGCCTGCACCCCGACAACGCGGGCCGCACCCGCAGCCGTATCGACCGGTCCGGCCGGCTCGTCTGGTCGGAGATCGGGGCGATGCCCATCGGCCATGTCACGCGGCGCGGCGGGCGGCTGACCGCCTCGGGCCTGTACGACGCGCTGTCGTTCGTGCAGCGCCGCCACGACCGCGCTCTCGCCTCTCCCACCACCATCCGAGCCACCCTTCCCCCGGCATCCCGGCGTCCGTCGGACTCACGGCAGCACACCCAGGAGGTAGCACCATGACCAGCACGTCCGCCGGACTCGACGGCCGCACCCCGCCCTCGTTCCCGTCCTCCCCCGACCAGCACCTGCTGAGCGAGAGCACGCGCGCCACCCTGCGGGTGCAGAGCCGCATGCTGGCCGCGACCCGCGCGTTCCTGACCGGGCAGGGCTTCCAGGAGCTGCTGCCGCCGGTCATCGGGCCGGTCACGGACCCGGGCATCCGCGGCTCCAAGCAGGTCGACATCGACTTCTACGGCCACAAGTACAAGCTGATGACCAGCGCGATCCTCTACAAGCAGGCCTCCCTGCTGGCCTTCGACAAGATCTTCTACATCGCGCCGAACGTCCGCCTGGAGCCCCTGGAGACGGCCGTCACGCACCGCCATCTCGCCGAGTTCCACCAGATCGACGTCGAGATACGCGACGCCCGCCGCGAGGACGCGATGGAGCTCGCCGAGCAGCTGGTGGCGTACGTCGTCGACGAGGTGGTCCGGGAGATGCCGGGCGAGCTGGAGCTGCTCGGCCGCGACCGCGACGCCTTCCGCGAGGTGGTCCAGGGCGCGTTCGCCCGCACCACCCACAAGGAGGCCACCGCCGACCTGATCGCGCTCGGCCACCCGCAGGACCCCGGCGCCGAGATCGACTGGCAGGGCGAGGAGATCATCTCCGCCAAGTCCAGCCACGCGTTCTTCGTCACCGACTACCCGAAGGGCTCGCGCGGTTTCTACGACCGCGAGGACCCCGGGCAGCCGGGTGTACTGCGGAACTTCGACCTGATCGCCCCCGAGGGCTACGGCGAGCTGGCCAGCGGCAGCGAGCGCGAGCACGACTACGCGGCGCTGGTGACCCGGATGCGCGAGACCGGCGAGAACCCCGCCAAGTACGGCTGGTACCTGGACCTGGCCCGCCGTGGCATCCCCGCCAGCTCCGGCTTCGGCATCGGCCTGGAGCGCTTCACCCGCTACGTCACCGGCCGCACCGCCGCCTGGGAGGCCAGCGCCTACCCGAAGCTTCCGGGAGTGGTGTCCGCGTGAGCACCGTGCTGAGCGCCGCCGGCTTCCCCGAGGAACAGGTGCGCCGCCGGGCCCGGCACGGGGCGGCGGGCGCGTTCCCCGCCCTGGAGGGCTACGGAAACGGGCTGTTGGGCGCCGAGGCGGGCGTCGCGCAGGACCCGTACGACCTGTTGGAGCGGGCCCGGATCGTGCCGCCGGTGTTCATGCCGGAGCGGCTGAAGAAGCTCATCGAGCTGGCCCGCGAGCCGCTGTACACGGATGTCGAACTGGACACCGTGGTCGGCGGGTTCGCCTCCCGGCTGCCGCTGTACGTGTCCGCGTTCGGCTCCACCCAGGTCGCCAGCCGCGACCTCGGCGAGGCCGCCGGACGGCAGGCCGGGCGGCTCGGCATCCCGATGGTGATCGGCGAGAACGTGGTGCCGGTCAACGGCTACCGCGCCGGGTCCGACTCCGAGGTCTCCCCGCTGCTCGGCCGGATCGCCGCCTACACGGAGGCGGTTGACCACGGGGTCGGCGGCGTGGTCGTCCAGCAGTCCACCGAGGACGCGGACGCCGAGGTGTGGAACCTCGTCTACAGCGACCCCGTCTGCGAACCCCTGCTGGCCTCCGGCCGCCTCGCCTTCGAGCTGAAGGTCGGCCAGGGCGCCAAGCCGGGCCTCGGCGGACTGACCGTGCTGGGCCGCGAGGCCGCCGCGCGGGTCGCCGAACAGTACGCCACCGACCCGGTGTTCGGCGCCGGCAGCGACCGCGTCCTGCGGATCAGCAGCCCCGGCACGTTCACCGAGGAGATCCTGCGCCAGCAGATCCGGCTGATGCGCAACAACTTCCCGCGCGTGAAGGTGTGGGTCAAGCTCCACCCCGGACGGGACGTGGCCCTCGCCGCGGCCACCGCCTGGGCGGCCGGCGCGGACTCGGTGACCGTCGACGGCGCCGAGGGCGGCACCGCCTGGGCGCCCAGCGGGTTCCTCGGCCAGGTCGGGCTGCCGCTCGGCGAGTGCCTGACCCGGATCGGCCGCACCGGCAACTGCCTGCTGGCCAGCGGGCGGATCTGGGAGGGCACCCGGGCCGTCAAGGCCCTCGCCCTGGGCGCCCACGCGGTCGGCCTCGGCCGGGCCGCCCTGCTGGCCGTCGACGAGGACGCCGAGGACGGGCTCGTCCGCCTCGTCGAGAGCATCGCCCTGGAGCTGCGGCTGCTGATCAGCGCCGTCGGCAAGTACCGCGTCGACGCGCTCGACGCCGAGGACGTCCTGCTCCCCCCGGAGGCGGCGCCGCCCGCGCGGGCCGGGTGACCGCCCGGGCCGGGTGAACTCCCGGCCCCTCCATACGACTTGGCAAGACCCCGCACATTCCCCGTCGTGGCTCCGTCGGTCTCCCGGCACGCCGCGAGACCAGCCAACCGAGCTTCCAAGAAGGTGTCGAGATGTCCCAGCAGCAAGCCGGCCCCGCTCTGCCCCCCGGCGCCGACGGCGTGCCGGCCCGCGTCACCGCGTACAACGACACGGCGATGGACCTTCCCGTCGGCCCGCTGCACGAGCTGTTCGCCGCGCAGGCCGCCCGCACCCCCGACGCGACCGCCCTGGTCCGCGAGGAGCGCGAGCTGACCTACCGGGAGCTCGACGGCGCGGCCAACGCCCTCGCCGGGGAACTGATCGCCGCGGGCGTCGGCCCCGGCGACGCGGTCGGGCTGCTCTTCGACCGTTCTCTTGCCTACGTCATCACGGTCCTCGCCGTCCTCAAGAGCGGCGGCGTGTACGTGCCGCTGGACCCGCGCCAGCGCGCCGAGCGCCAGTCCTGGATCCTCGACAACACCTCCGCCGTCCTGCTGGTCACCGACCGCCCGGCCGGGGAGACGGAGTTCGCGGCCCACCTGCCCGTGCTCCGGCTGAACGACGAGAGCGTCACGGCGTACGGGCCGGCCGACGCGCCCGGCGTCGCGGTCCACCCCGACCAGGCGCTGTACGTGATGTTCACCTCCGGCTCCACCGGCACCCCCAAGGGCGTCGTCAACACCCACCGCAACGTGGTGGAGCTGGCCCTCGACCCCGGCTTCGGGACCGCCGCCCACGAGCGGGTCCTCGCCTACTCGCCGCTGGCCTTCGACTCCTCCACGTACGAGCTGTGGGTGCCGCTGCTGCGCGGCGGCCTCGCCGTCGTGCTGACCTCCCCGAAGATCGACATCGGTGAGCTGGGCGAGGCGATCGCCCGCCACGACATCACCGCCGCCTACTTCACCACCGCTCTCTTCGACGCCATGGCCAGCGAGGCCATCGAGGGCCTCGCCCGGCTGCGGGAGATCTGGACCGGCGGCGACGTGCTCTCCGCGACCGCCCTGCAGAAGGTCCTCGACCAGTGCCCGGACACCACGGTCGTGCACGTCTACGGCCCCACCGAGGCCACCGTCTTCTGCAGCTACCAGGCCTTCACCCCCGAGGTGCGCACCCTGGAGCGGCTGCACCTGGGCATCCCGATGGCCAACACCGCGATGTACGTCCTCGACGGGGAACTGCGCCACACCGCCCCCGGCGAGAGCGGCGAACTCTACGTCGCCGGACCGCACCTGGCGCAGGGCTACAGCCGCCGACCCGACCTGACCGCGGAGCGCTTCACCGCCGACCCGTTCGGCCCGGCCGGCAGCCGTATGTACCGCACCGGCGACCTGGCCGCCTGGAACGAGCACGGCGAGATCGTCTTCGGAGGCCGCGCCGACCAGCAGATCAAGCTGCGCGGCAACCGCATCGAGCCCGGCGAGATCGAGTCGGTCCTCAGCGCCCACCCCTCGGTCGCCCAGGCCGCCGTCATCGTCCGCGAGGACCGCCCCGGCGACAAGCGCCTGGTCGCCTACGTCGTCCCGGCGGTCGAAGGCGTCATCGACGCCGCCGAGGTGCTCCGGTACGCCGGCCAGGAGCTGGTCGAGTACATGGTCCCCTCGGCGCTCGTCCCGCTGGGCACACTGCCGCTCACCCCGAACGGCAAGCTGGACCGGCGCGCACTGCCCGCCCCCCGCGCCGGCGCCACGGCGAACGGCCGGGCTCCCCGCAACGGCGTCGAGGAGGTGCTGTGCGGTCTGTTCGCACACGCCCTCGGCCTGCCCTCGATCGGCATCGACGACGACTTCTTCGCCCTCGGCGGCCACTCGCTGCTCGCCACCCGCCTGGTCAGCCGCGTCCGCACCTCGCTGAACGCGCAGCTCTCGCTGCGGGAGTTCTTCAAGTACCCGACGGCGGCCCTGCTCGCGCAGTACATAGCCGCGGACGGCGGCGAGTCGGCGCGTCCCGAGCTGACGGCGATCGAGGAACGACCCCAGCTTCTCCCGCTGTCGGCCGCCCAGCAGCGGCTGTGGTTCCTGGACCAGCTGGAGGGCCCCTCGGCGACGTACAACATCCCGCTGTCCGTCCGGGTGCGCGGCGCCCTCGACGTCGGCGCGCTGGAGGCCGCGTTCACCGATGTGGCGGGCCGCCACGAGAGCCTGCGCACCGTCTTCGGCACGGCCGAGGGCCAGACCTATCAGCGGGTGCTGCCCGCCGACGCGGTCCGCGTCGAGCTGCCGGTCACTCCCGCGAGCGACGCGACGCTGGAGGAGCTGCTCGCCGCCGAGGCCGCCCGGACCTTCGACCTGGCGAGTGAACTCCCTTTGCGGGCACAGCTGTTCAAGCTCGACGAACAGGACCACGTGCTGCTCGTCGTGATGCACCACATCGTCTCCGACGGCTGGTCCTACCAGCCGCTGATGCGCGACCTGAGCACCGCCTACGTCACCCGCTCGCGCGGCCAGCGCCCCGCCTGGGAGCCGCTGCCGGTCCAGTACGCCGACTACGCGCTGTGGCACCACGACCTGCTCGGCGACGCGGCGGACGAGCAGAGCCCCGCCGCCCGCCAACTCTCGTACTGGAAGGAGGCGTTGGCGGAGCTTCCGGAGGAGGCCACGCTGCCGGCGGTCCGGCCGCGCCCGGCGGTCGCCTCCTACCGCGGCGCCACCCACACCGTGCACTGCCCGCCCCACGTCCACGCGGCGCTGGCACAACTGGCCCGCGAGTCCGGCGCCTCGGTGTTCATGGTCGCCCAGGCCGCCGTGTCGACGCTGCTCTCGCGCTCCGGCGCCGGCCAGGACATCCCGCTGGGCTCCCCGATCGCGGGCCGCACGGACCAGAAGCTCGACGACCTGGTCGGCTTCTTCGTCAACACCCTCGTCCTGCGCACCGACCTGAGCGGCACCCCGAGCTTCCGCGAGCTGCTGACCCGGGTGCGCGAGACCGACCTCGCGGCCTGGGCGCACCAGGACCTGCCCTTCGACCGCCTCGTCGAGGCCGTCAACCCCGACCGGTCGGCGGCCCGCCACCCGCTCTTCCAGGTCATGCTGACGCTGACCGACGCGGCCACGCCGACCCTGGTCGCCGAAGGCCTGGACGCACACGCCGAGTTCACCTGGCTGCAGGCCGCCAAGTTCGACCTCACCTTCTCCTTCGCCGAGCACCGGACGGCGGACGGCGAGGCGGGCGGCCTGGACATCACCGTCGAGTACGCCACCGACCTGTACGACGCCCGCACGGTCGAGGCCACCGCCGACCGGCTCGTACGTCTGCTCCGCGAAGCCGCCGCGACACCCGATCTCCCGGTCGGGGAGCTGGAGTTGCTGTCCGGGGGCGAGCGCAGGCTGCTCCTGGAGGAGCTGGCGGGCCCGGTCACCGACACGGCCGACGCCGGACTGGGCGAGCTGTTCGCCGCCCGGGTCGCGCGGACGCCGGACGCGGTGGCCGTCGTACACGGTGGCGAGGAGCTGACGTACAAGGAGCTGGACGAGCAGGCGAACCAGGTGGCGCACCGGCTGATCGCGGAGGGGGTGCGGCCGGGCAGCCGGGTCGCCCTCTTCCAGGAGCGGTCCGTGCACTCGGTCGTCACCACGCTCGCCGTGGTCAAGGCCGGCGCCGTGTACGTGCCGCTCGACACCCGCTACCCCGTCGAGCGCATCCAGCTGATCGTCGCCCAGTCGAGCATCGGCTGCTTCGTCACCGACACCGACCTCGCGGGGCTCCAACTCCCGGCCGATGCACGCCTGTTCGACGTCGCCGACCTGCTCGACGGCACGGACGCGAGCGACCCGGGCGTGCGCGTCCACGCCGACCAGCCGGTGTACGCGATGTTCACCTCCGGCTCGACGGGCGTCCCGAAGGGCGTCGCGGTCACCCACCGGGGCGTCGCCGACCTGGCGCACCAGGAGATGTACGCGAACGGCAATCACGCCCGCGTCCTCTACCACTCCCCGATGGCGTTCGACGCCTCCACCTACGAGATGTGGGTGCCCCTGCTGACGGGCGGCGCCCTGGTCGTCGCCCCCGCCGGGCACCTCGACACGGCCGCCTACCAGCAGCTCATCGCCGAGCACTCGATCACGAGCCTGTGGCTGACCGCCGGGCTCTTCCGGCTGATCGCCGAGGAGGCTCCCGAGGCCTTCGGCGGTGTGCGCGAGGTGTGGGCCGGCGGCGACGTCGTCCCGCCGGAGGCCGTGCGCCGGGTCATGGACCACAACCCGGGGATCACGGTCGTCAACGGCTACGGCCCGACGGAGACCACCACCTTCGCCGCCACCCACCACATCCGCCGCCCCTTCGACTACACCGGCCCCGTCCCCATCGGCGAGGCCCTCGACAACCACCGCCTCTACGTCCTCGACGAGCACCTGCGGCTGGTCGCCCCGGGCACCCCGGGCGAGCTGTACATCGCGGGCGCCGGTCTCGCCCAGGGCTACCTGGACCGGCCCTCGCTCACCGCCGAGCGTTTCGTCGCCGACCCGTTCGGCCCGTCCGGCGAGCGGATGTACCGGGCCGGCGACCTGGTGCGGTGGAACGAGCGAGGCTCCCTGGAGTACCTCGGGCGGGCCGACCAGCAGGTCAAGCTGCGCGGCTTCCGCATCGAACCCGGCGAGATCGAGAGCGTGCTCGCCGCGCACCCGGACGTCGCCCAGGCCGTCGTCGCCGTCCGCGAGGACCGGCCCGGCGACAAGCGCCTCGTCGCCTACGTGGTGCCCGCCGGGGAGAACGGTGTCGACGCGGCCGTACTGCGCCGGCACACCGCCGACGCGCTGCCCGAGTACATGGTCCCGGCGGCCTTCGTCCCACTGGACGCGATCCCGCTGACCAGCAACGGCAAGGTGGACCGCAAGGCCCTGCCCGTGCCGCAGCTCGCAGGCGACACCGCCACCGGGCGCGCGCCGCGCACGCCGGTCGAGGAGGTGCTGTGCGGGCTGTTCGCCGAGATCCTCGGCCTGCCGTCCGTCACCATCGACGACCACTTCTTCCACCTCGGCGGACACTCCCTCCTCGCCACCCGGCTGATCAGCCGCATCCGGGCCGCCTTCGGCGTCCAGATGACCGTCAAGGACCTTTTCCAGGGCCCGACACCGACCGCGCTCGCCGACCTGGTCGAACAGGGCGCCTTCGACGGTGAGCAGTCGCGGCGGCCGGGCCTGCGGGAGCGGGCGCGCCCGGCGCGGGTGCCGCTGTCGTTCGGCCAGGCGCGGCTCTGGTTCCTGGACCAGCTGGAGGGCCCCTCGGCGACGTACAACATCCCGCTCGCGCTGCGGCTGACCGGCGCCCTGGACGCGGAGGCGCTGCGGTACGCGCTCACCGACACGGTGGTCCGGCACGAGAGCCTGCGCACGGTGTTCTCGGTGTCCGACGGCGAGCCGCACCAGCTGCTGATGCCGGCCGCCGAGGTCCGCGTCGAGCTGCCGGTGACCGCCGCGGCCGAGGGCGACCTCGACGCGCTGGTCGGCGCCGAGGCCGCGCGCACCTTCGACCTCGAAGCCGAACTGCCCATCCGGGCCCATCTGTTCGAGGTCGGCAAGCAGGAGCACACGCTCCTCGTGGTCATGCACCACATCGTGTCCGACGGCTGGTCCACCGCCCCGTTCCTGCGGGACGTGGCCGCCGCCTACGCGGCCCGGGTGCAGGGCCGGGTGCCCGAGTGGGAGCCGCTGCCCGTGCAGTACGCCGACTACACGCTGTGGCAGCAGGAGCTGCTGGCGGCGGACGGGGAGCGGCAGGCCGAGTTCTGGCAGCAGACGCTGGGCGAGCTGCCCGAGGAGGCCACCCTCCCGGCCGACCGGCCGCGTCCGGCGACCGCGAGCTTCCGGGGCCGTACACACTCCGTGCAGTGCCCGCCCGCGCTGCACGAGGCGCTGACCCGGCTGGCCCGGGAGACCGGGACCACGCTGTTCATGGTGGCCCAGGCCGCGGTGGCGACCGCACTGGCCCGCTCCGGTGCCGGTACGGACATCCCCATCGGGGCGCCGATCGCGGGCCGCACCGACCAGCGCCTCGACGACCTGGTGGGCTTCTTCGTCAACAGCCTGGTGCTGCGCACCGATGTCGACGGGGACCCGACCTTCCGCGAGCTGCTCGACCGGGTCCGGGAGACCGATCTGGCGGCCTGGGCCCACCAGGACCTGCCGTTCGACCGGCTCGTCGAGATCCTCAACCCCGAGCGCAGCACCGCCCGCCACCCGCTCTTCCAGGTGGCCCTCACCCTCCAGGACGCGGCCAAGCCCGTCCTCGAACTCCCGGGCGTGCACACCGAGTCGGGCTTCACCCCGCTGGAGATCGCCAAGTTCGACCTGACCTTCTCCTTCCACGAGCACCGCACGGACGACGGCCGGCCCGACGGCCTGGACCTGGCCATCGAGTACGCGACGGACCTGTACGACGCCCGGACCGTCGAAGGGCTCGCGGACCGTCTGGTACGGCTGCTGGAAGCGGTCGTCGCCGCGCCGGAACTGCCGGTCGGTGAACTGGAGTTCATGGGCCCCGAGGAGCGGGAGCGGCTGCTGGAGCTCGGCGCCGGGCCGGTCACCGACGGCGCCTTCCCGGACGCGGGCCTCGGGGAGCTGTTCGCCGCGCAGGTGGCCCGTACGCCGGACGCGGTCGCCGTGGCGTCCGAGGAGCGCACCCTCACCTATGCCGAACTCGACGCCGAGTCCGACCGGTTCGCGGAGCGGATCACCGGCCTCGGGGTCGGCCCCGAATCCGTCGTCGCCCTGATGATGGAGCGCTCGGCCGATCTCCTGGTCGCCATGCTCGCGGTCGTGAAGGCGGGCGGCGCCTACGCGCCCCTCAACCCGGCCGACCCGGACGCCCGCCACATCCAGATCCTCGACGAACTCGACGCGCCGGTCCTGATCACCGACCGGGCGCTGGCCGACCATCCGCTGGTCCACAGGGCGCAGGCCCGGGACCTCGTCGTCGACCGCAAGGACCTCGACGACCGGCCGGCGTCGGGGATCACCGCCTCCACCCACCCCGACCAGTGGCTGTACGTCATGTTCACCTCGGGCTCGACCGGCGTCCCGAAGGGCGTCGCCGTCACCCACCGGGGCGTCGCCGACCTGGCCCGCCAGCGGATGTACGCGGGCGGCGACCACCAGCGGGTCCTCTTCCACTCCCCGCACACCTTCGACGCCTCGACCTACGAGATCTGGGTGCCGTGGCTGACCGGCGGCACGGTCGTCGTGGCGCCCCGGGGCCACCTGGAGACCGACACGCTGGGCGAGCTGCTCGACCGGTACTCGATCACGAGCCTGTGGCTGACAGCCGGGCTGTTCCGGGTGATGGCCGAGGAGGTGCCGGAGGCCTTCGCCGGGGTCCGGGAGGTGTGGGCGGGCGGTGACGTCGTCTCGCCGGAGGCGGTGCGGCGGCTCCAGGAGCACTGCCCGGACACCACCGTCGTCAACGGCTACGGGCCGACCGAGACGACCACCTTCGCCGCCACCCACCGCGTCCGCCGCCCTTACGACTCCCCCGGCACGATCCCGATCGGCGAGGCCCTCGACAACCACCGCCTCTACGTCCTCGACCCCGCGCTCCGGCTCGTTCCGGCCGGTGCGCCCGGCGAGCTGTACATCGCCGGGGCCGGTCTGGCGCGCGGCTATGTGGGCCGCCCGTCGCTGACCGCCGAACGGTTCGTCGCCGACCCGTACGGCGAGCCGGGCACCCGGATGTACCGCACCGGGGACCTGGTCCGCTGGAACCACGAGGGCTCCCTCGAGTACCTCGGCCGGGCCGACCAGCAGGTCAAGCTGCGCGGCTTCCGCATCGAACTCGGCGAGATCGAGGGCGCGTTGACCGCGCACCCGGCGGTCGTCCAGGCCACCGTGATCGTCCGCGAGGACCGGCCCGGGGACAAGCGGCTCGTCGCCTACCTCGTGGCCGCCGGGGACAGCGTGGACCTGGGCGATCTGCGCCGGCACACCGCTGCGGCGCTCCCCGAGTACATGGTCCCGTCGGCCTTCGTCGTCCTCGACGCGATTCCGCTCACCGCCAACGGCAAGATCGACCGGCGCGCGCTGCCCGCCCCGCAGGTCATCCACGACGTCATCGGACGCGCGCCGCGCAATCCGCAGGAGGAGGTGCTGTGCGGCCTGTTCGCGGCCGTGCTCGGGCTGCCCTCGGCCACCATCGACGACCACTTCTTCCACCGCGGCGGCCACTCCCTGCTCGCCACCCGTCTCATCAGCCGCATCCGCCAGGCCTTCGGCGTACAGCTCGGCGTCAAGGACCTCTTCCGGTACCCGACCGTGGTCGCACTGTCCGAGCGCGTCACCGAGGGCAACGGCGAGCCGGCCCGGGCGCCGCTGGCCCGGGCGCAGGAGCGCCCGGAGCGGGTGCCGCTCTCCTCGTCCCAGCAACGGCTGTGGTTCCTGGACCAGATGGAGGGCCCATCGGCGACGTACAACATCCCGATGGCCCTGCGGCTGACGGGCGAACTGGACTTCGAGGCCCTGCAGTCGGCCCTCACCGACCTGCTCGCCCGGCACGAGAGCCTGCGCACGGTCTACCCGACCCACGAGGGGAAGGCCTACCAGTCGGTGCGGCCGCCCGAGCCGGTCGAGCTGCCCGTCGTCCCCGTCACCGCCGACGCACTCGCCGCCCGCCTCACCGCCCTCTCGGCCACCCCTTTCGATCTGGCCGCCGCCCTCCCGCTCCGCGCCCACCTGCTGGCCCTCGGCGACCGGGAACACGTCCTGCTCCTGGTCATCCACCACATCGCCTCCGACGGCTGGTCCAACGCCCCCCTCTTCCGCGATCTGGCCGCCGCCTACACGGCCCGCGCCCAGGGGCGGGTGCCGGAGTGGGAGCCGCTGCCGGTCCAGTACGCCGACTACGCGCTGTGGCAGCAGCAGCTGATGGAGCAGGACGAGGAGCGCCAACTCGGCTTCTGGCGCGAGACGTTGGCGAACCTGCCGGAGCAGGCCACCCTGCCGTCCGACCGCCCCCGTCCGGCCACCGCCTCCAACCGGGGCAGCACCCACACCGTGCACGGCGACGCCGGGCTCCACCAGGCGCTCACCGCGCTGGCCCAGGACACCGGCGCGACCTTCTTCATGGTCGCCCAGGCGGCGGTGTCCACGCTCCTCGCCCGCTCGGGCGCCGGGCAGGACATCCCGCTCGGCTCCCCGGTCGCCGGCCGCACGGACCAGCAACTGGACGACCTGGTCGGCTTCTTCGTCAACACGCTCGTCCTGCGCACCGATCTGAGCGGCGCCCCGAGCTTCCGCGAGCTCCTGACCCGGGTCCGCGAGGCCGACCTCGCCGCCTGGAACCACCAGGACCTGCCCTTCGACCGGCTGGTGGAGATCCTCAACCCCGAGCGCACCCCCGCCCGGCATCCGCTCTTCCAGGTCATGCTCACCCTCGGCGACACGTCGGCCGACGCACCCGAACTCCCGGGCCTGGAAACGGCGTACGAGTTCTCGAAGGTGGAGATCGCCAAGTTCGACCTCACCTTCGGCTTCGCGGAGCACCGGGGTGCGGAGGGCGAGCCCGGCGGCCTGGACATCACCGTCGAGTACGCCACCGACCTCTACGACGCGAGCACCATCGAGGCCACCGCGAACCGGCTCGTACGGCTGCTGGTCGCGGCCACCGAGACGCCTGACCTGCCCGTCGCAGAACTGGAGTTGCTGTCCGACGGCGAGCGCAAGCTCCTGCTGGAGGACCTGGCGGGTCCGGTGACCGACTCCGCGGACTCCGCGCTGGGCGAGCTGTTCGCCGCCCAGGCCGCCCGGACCCCGGACGCGGTGGCCGTCGTACACGGCGGCGAAGAGCTGACGTACAGCGAGCTGAACGAGCGCGCGAACCGTGCGGCGCACCGGCTGATCGCGGAGGGGGTGGCGCCCGGCAGCCGGGTCGCCCTCTTCCAGGAGCGGTCCGTGGACGCGGTGGTCACCACGCTCGCCGTGGTGAAGGCCGGCGCGGTGTACGTGCCGCTCGACACCCGCTACCCGATGGAGCGCGTCCAGCTCATCGTCGAGCAGTCCGACGTCTCCTTCTTCGTCACCGACCGCGAACCCGGAGCGGTTCGACTGCCCGCGGGCGCCAGGCTGATCCCGGCCGGGCGGGCGGGCGGGGCCGACACGAGCGACCCGCAGGTCCGGGTGCACGCGGACCAGCCGGTGTACGCCATGTTCACCTCCGGCTCGACCGGCGTCCCGAAGGGCGTCGCGGTCACCCACCGCAATGTCGCCGACCTCGCCCACCAGCGGATGTACGCGAACGGCAACCACCAACGGGTGCTGTTCCACTCGCCGATGGCCTTCGACGCCTCGACCTACGAGATGTGGGTGCCGTGGCTCACCGGCGGCGCGCTGGTCGTCGCCCCGGCCGGGCACCTCGACACCGCCGCGTATCAGAAGCTCATCGCCGAACAGGCCATCACCGGCCTCTGGTTGACGGCGGGACTCTTCCGCCTGATCGCCGAGGAAGCCCCCGGGGCTCTCGCCGGTGTCCGTGAGGTGTGGGCCGGCGGCGACGTCGTACCGCCCGAGGCCGTGCGCCGCGTGATGGACCACAACCCGGGCATCACGGTCGTCAACGGCTACGGCCCCACGGAGACCACCACGTTCGCCGCGACGCACCACATCCGCCGCCCCTTCGACCACGACGGCGCGGTCCCCATCGGCGAGGCGCTCGACAACCACCGCCTGTACGTGCTGGATCCGCATCTGAGGCTGGTTCCGCCGGGCACCCCCGGCGAGCTGTACATCGCGGGCGCCGGTCTCGCCCAGGGCTACCTGGACCGGCCCTCGCTCACCGCCGAGCGGTTCGTCGCCGACCCGTACGGTCCGGCGGGCGAGCGGATGTACCGCACCGGTGACCTGGTGCGATGGAACGAGCGGGGCTCCCTGGAGTACCTCGGGCGGGCCGACCAGCAGGTCAAGCTGCGCGGCTTCCGCATCGAACCCGGCGAGATCGAGAGCGTGCTGGCGGGCCATGGCTCGGTCGCCCAGGCGGTCGTGGCCGTCCGCGAGGACCGGCCCGGCGACAAGCGCCTCGTCGCCTACCTCGTGCCGGTGCAGGACGGCGACGGGATCGACGTCGACGACGTGAAGCGGCGGACTGCCGGGCTGCTGCCCGAGTACATGGTCCCGTCCGCGTTCGTCCTGCTCGACGCGATCCCGCTGACCAGCAACGGCAAGGTGGACCGGGGGGCCCTGCCCGCCCCTCAGCTCAGCAACGACACCGCCACCGGACGCGCACCCCGCACCCCCCGGGAAGAAGTGCTCTGCGGTCTGTTCGCCGAGATCCTCGGCCTGCCGTCCGTCACCATCGACGACCACTTCTTCCACCTCGGCGGACACTCCCTCCTCGCCACCCGGCTGGTGGGACGCATCCGCACCGTGCTGGCGGTCGAGGTGTCCGTGGCGACCCTCTTCGAAAACCCGATCGTGGCAACGCTCGTCGAGAAGCTCGACGGCGCCAAGGCCGCAAGGCCCATATTGCGGCCGATGCGCCGGATGGGAGCGACCAAGTGATCCCCTTGTCCTTCGCCCAGCAGCGTCTGTGGTTCATCGCGCAGATGGAGGGCCCCTCGACGACGTACAACATCCCGCTCGGCGTCCGGCTGACCGGCGAACTCGACCGCGCGGCCCTTCAGTCGGCGCTGCTCGACGTGATCGGCCGGCACGAGGCACTGCGCACGGTCTTCCCGGACCAGGACGGCACGCCGTACCAGCACATCCTGGCCGAGGAGGAGGTGGAGCTCGACCTGCCGGTGGTCCCGGCCACCGCCGAGACCCTCTCCGCCGTCCTCGCCGAGGAGTCCGCCCAGGTCTTCCACCTGGCGGTGGACCTGCCCGTACGGGCCCGGCTGATCGCGCTCGGCGAGCAGGAGCACGTGCTGCTCGTGATCATGCACCACATCGTCACCGACGGCGGCTCGACCGCACCGCTCCTCGGCGACCTCGCCACCGCGTACGGGGCCCGCGTCCAGGGACAGGCCCCCGGGTGGGAGCCGCTGCCCGTGCAGTACGCCGACTACACGCTGTGGCAGCAGGAGCTGCTCGGCGAGGCGGACGACGCGGAGAGCGCCGGAGCCCTCCAGCTCGCCTTCTGGCAAGAGACTTTGGCCGAGCTGCCGGAGGAGGCCACCCTGCCCACCGACCGGCCGCGCCCGGCGGCCGCCTCCTACCGGGGCGCGCAGTGCATGACGCACCTGCCGGCCGACGCGCACGCCGGACTCACGCATCTGGCGAGGGAGTCGGGGGCGACCCTGTTCATGGCGGTGCAGGCGGCGGTCGCGACCGTGCTGTCCCGCTCCGGCGCCGGGCTCGACATCCCGGTGGGCTCCCCGGTGTCCGGGCGCATCGACGAGGCGCTCGACGGCCTGGTCGGCTTCTTCGTCAACACCCTCATCCTGCGCACCGACCTGAGCGGCGATCCGAGCTTCCGCGACCTGCTCGGCCGGGTCCGCAAGACGGACCTGGCCGCCTGGAACCACCAGGACCTGCCCTTCGACCGCCTCGTCGAGGTCCTCAACCCCGAGCGGTCCGCCTCCCGCCACCCCCTCTTCCAGGTCATGCTGACCCTCGGCGAGGCCGGTTCGGACGCGGTCGGCTTCCCCGGGCTCGACGCCCGCACCGAGTACAACGAGCTGCAGATCGCCAAGTTCGACCTGACCTTCGGCTTCGGCGAGCACCGCACCCGCGACGGCCGGCCGGACGGCCTCGACATCACCATCGAGTACGCCACCGACCTGTACGAGGCGCGCACGATCGACGCGCTGATGGCCCGGCTGCGGCGCCTGCTTGAGGCGGTCCTCACCTCGCCCGACACCCCGCTCTCCGTCCTCGACCTGCTCGGCGAGCACGAGCGCCGGCAGCTCCTTCAGGAGTGGGCGGGCCCCGTCACCGGCGGCCCCGAGGCGAGCCTCGCCGAGCTGTTCGCCGCGCAGGCCGCCCGCACCCCGGACGCCGTCGCCCTCGTCGACGAGTACCAGGACTTCTCGTACGGCGAGCTGGACGAGCGCACCAACCGGCTCGCCCACCACCTGGTCGACCTCGGCATCCGGCAGGGCGACGTGGTGGCCGTGCTGATGGAGCGCTCGGCCGACCTGCTGACCGCGCTGCTCGCGATCGTGAAGGCGGGCGCCGTCTACGCGCCGCTGAACACCACCGACCCGGACACCCGGCTCGTCCAGATCCTCGGCGACACCGCGGCCCCGGTCCTGCTCACCGACGAGGCGATGTCCGACCACCCGGTGGTCGCCCAGGCCACCGCCCGGGTCGTCGTCCTCGACGGCAGCCTCACCCTCGACACGCTCCCCAGCACCGCCCCCGTGCCCGCCATCCACCCCGACCAGCCGGTGTACGCCATGTTCACCTCGGGCTCGACGGGCGTCCCGAAGGGCGTCGCGGTCACCCACCGCAACGTCGCCGACCTGGCCGGACAGAGCAGGTACGCGGGCGGCAACCACCGCCGGGTGCTGTTCCACTCCCCGACCGCGTTCGACGCGTCGACGTACGAGATATGGGTCCCGTGGCTCAACGGCGGCACCCTCGTCGTGGCGCCGCGCGGACACCTCGACCCGGCGGGCTACCGGCGGCTGATCGACGACCACGGGATCACCAGCCTGTGGCTGACCGCGGGCCTGTTCCGGGTGATGGCCGAGGAGGCGCCCGACGCCTTCGCCGGAGTGCGCGAGGTGTGGGCCGGCGGCGACGTCGTCCCGCCCGAGGCCGTCCGCCGTATCCATGAGCACTGCCCGGACACCACGGTCGTCAACGGCTACGGGCCGACCGAGACCACCACCTTCGCCGCCACCCACCGCGTCCGCCGCGACGCCGAGTACGCGGGCACGATCCCCATCGGCGAGGCCCTCGACAACCACCGCCTCTACGTCCTCGGCCCCGGCCTCCAGCTGCTGCCGCCCGGCACCCCGGGCGAGCTGTACATCGCGGGCGCGGGCCTGGCGCAGGGCTACCTCAACCGCCCCTCGCTGACCGCCGAACGCTTCGTGGCCGACCCGTACGGGATCCCCGGCGAGCGGATGTACCGCACCGGCGACCTGGTCCGCTGGAACCACGAAGGCTCCCTCGAATACCTCGGCCGGGCCGACCAGCAGGTGAAACTGCGCGGCTTCCGCATCGAACCGGGTGAGATCGAGAGCGCGTTGACGGCTCACCTCTCCGTGGCTCAGGCCACGGTCGTCGTCCGCGAGGACCGTCCCGGCGACAAGCGCCTGGTCGGCTACCTGGTGGCGGCGCAGGGCACCAGGCTGGACACGGAGGCGGTGCACCGGGAGATCTCCGCCGCGCTGCCCGAGTACATGGTCCCCTCCGCCCTGGTCGTCCTCGACGCGATCCCGCTGACCACCAACGGCAAGATCGACCGGCGTGCGCTGCCCGCGCCCCAGCAGTCCCTGGACACCGGCGGCCGGGCGCCCCGCACCCCGGCCGAGGAGGTGCTGTGCGGCCTGTTCGCGGCCGTACTCGGACTCCCGTCGGCCACCATCGACGACCACTTCTTCCACCGCGGCGGCCACTCGCTCCTCGCCACCCGTCTCATCAGCCGCATCCGCGCCGTGTGGGACGCGGAGATCACCATCCGGGACCTGTTCCAGTACCCGACGGTCGCCCAGCTCGCCGAGCGGCTCACGGCGGCGAGCGGCGACACCCGCCGCCCGGCCCTCGTCCCGGAGGACCGCCCGGAGCGCGTCCCGCTCTCCTCGGCCCAGCAACGCCTGTGGTTCCTGGACCAGTTGGAGGGCCCGTCGGCGACGTACAACATCCCGATGGCGCTACGGCTCCACGGCCCCCTCGACCGCGAGGCCCTGCGCCTCGCACTGACCGACCTGGCCGGCCGCCACGAGAGCCTGCGCACCACGTACCCCACCCACGAGAGCAAGCCGTACCAGCACCTGACGCCCGCCCAGCCGGTGGAACTCCCGCTCACCGCGGCCACGGAGGACACCCTGCTCGAACTGCTGGGCGCGGAGGCGTCCCGCACCTTCGACCTGGCTTCCGAACTCCCCTTCCGGACAGGCCTGTTCAAGCTCGCCGACGACGACCACGTCCTCTCCCTCGTCATCCACCACATCGCCTCGGACGGCTGGTCCAACGCCCCGCTGTTCCGCGACCTGTCGGCCGCCTACGAGGCACGCACCCAGGGCGAGGCGCCCGAGTGGGAGCCGCTGCCGGTCCAGTACGCCGACTACACGCTCTGGCAGGAGCGGCTCCTGCGCGAGGACGAGGACCGCCAACTCACGCACTGGCGGGGGGCATTGGCGGACCTCCCGGAGGAGGCCACGCTCCCGACGGACCGCCCGCGCCCGGCCACGGCCTCCAACCGGGGCACCACGCACACGGTCCACTGCGACGCCCCGCTGCACCAAGCGCTCGCGTCCCTGGCACAGGACACCGGCACGACCCTGTTCATGGTCGCCCAGGCCGCCGTATCGGCCCTGCTGTCCCGCTCCGGCGCCGGCCAGGACATCCCGCTCGGCTCCCCCGTCGCGGGCCGCACCGACCAGAAGCTCGACGACCTGATCGGCTTCTTCGTCAACACCCTGGTTCTGCGCACCGACTTGACCGGCAACCCGACCTTCCGCGACCTGCTGACCCGGGTCCGCGAGACGGATCTGGCCGCCTGGAACCACCAGGACCTCCCCTTCGACCGCCTCGTCGAGATCCTCAACCCCGAGCGCACCACGGCCCGCCACCCCCTCTTCCAGGTGATGCTGACGCTGGGCGAGACGTTGACCGAGGCCCCCGGACTCGGCGACCTGACCGGCGAGTTCGCGTTCCCGGGAACGTCGGTCGCGAAGTTCGACCTGACCTTCGCGTTCGGCGAGCACCGAGGCACGGACGGCGAACCGACCGGCCTGGACATCACGGTCGAGTACGCCACGGACCTCTACGAGGCGACCACGATCGAGGCAACGGCGGACCGACTCGTACGCCTGCTGACGGAAGCCACCGCAACCCCCGATCTCCCCGTCACCGAACTGGAGTTGCTCTCCGCCGACGAGCGGGACCACGTCCTGGAGTGGAGCGGCGCACCCACCCCCGCCCCGGCCCTCGGACTGGACGGCCTGTTCGTCGGACAGGCAGCGCGCACCCCGGACTCCCTGGCCCTGGTCTTCGAGGACCAGCAGCTGACGTACGCCGAACTGGACATCTGGTCGAACCGCCTGGCAAGACACCTGACCGAGAACGGAGTGACCCCCGGCAGCATCGTCGCCATCCACCTGGAGCGCTCGCCGCACCTGATCGCCTCGCTGCTGGCGGTGTTGAAGGCGGGCGCCGGCTACACAGTCCTGGACCCGCAGTTCCCGGCCGACCGCCTCACCACGGTCCTGGGCCAAGTGAACCCGTCGGCCCTGGTGACCCAGAGCCACTTGGTGGCGCTGCCCACGACGGCGACGCTCGTAGACCTGACCGTCGACACCCCCACCATCAGCACACTCCCCGGAACCCCCGTGGAGACGTCCGGGCACCCGGAATCCACCGCGTGCGTCATGTTCACTTCGGGCTCCACCGGCGTACCGAAGGGCGTGGCGGCCTCGCACCGAGCCCTGGCCGCGACGTTCATCGGCCCGGACTACCTCGCCTTCGGCCCGGAACAGACGTACCTGCAAAGCTCCCCGGTCTCGTGGGACGCGTTCGCGCTGGAGGTGTTCGGCCCGCTGCTGCACGGCGGCGTCTGCGTCCTGCAGCCCGGCCAGCACACGGACCCGCATCAGATCGCGGAGCTGGTGGAGCGCCACGACATCACCACGCTCCAGATGTCGGCGAGCCTGTTCAACCACATGCTCGACGAGCACCCGGCGGTCTTCTCCCGGATCCGCGAAGCCATGACGGCAGGCGAGGCGGCGTCACCCGCGCACACGGCAAAGGCCCTGGCCGACCACCCCCACCTGCACCTGGTGAACGGCTACGGCCCCGCGGAGAGCATGGGCTTCACGACGGCCTACACGATCACCGCCCCCGCACCCGCGATCCCGATCGGCGGCCCCATCACCGGCAAGCACGCCTACGTCCTGGACGAGAACCTGTGCCTGCTCCCCCCGGGCGTCCCCGGCGAGCTGTACGTCGCCGGGCACGGGCTGGCCAACGGGTACATCGGCCAGCCGGTGCTGAGCGCGGAACGCTTCGTGGCGAACCCGCACGGCACGCCGGGCTCCCGCATGTACCGCACCGGAGACCTGGCCCGCTGGTCCCGCGACGGATCCCTCGAATACCTGGGCCGGGCGGACCAGCAGATCAAACTGCGCGGCTTCCGCATCGAGCCGGGCGAGATCGAGTCGGCCCTTCTCCGCCACCCCTCCGTCATCCAGTCCGCCGCGGTGATCCGCGAGGACAGGCCGGGCGACAAGCGCCTGGTGGCGTACGTGGTGCCCACCGACAGTTCGACCAGCCCGGACCTGACCGAACTGCGCCGGCACGCGGCCGCGGCGCTGCCCGAGTACATGGTCCCCGCCGCGATCGTCCCCCTGGACGCCCTGCCCCTGACGGTGAACGGCAAGCTGGACCGCCGCGCCCTGCCGGAGCCGCCCCAGGCCGAGGCGACCGGCGGCCGCTCCCCGCGCACCCCGGCGGAGGAAATCCTGTGCGGCCTGTTCGCGGCCACCCTCGGAGTCGGCTCCGTCACCATCGACGACCACTTCTTCCACCTGGGCGGCCACTCCCTCCTCGCCACCCGCCTGATCGGCCGCATCCGCGGGATCTGGGACACCCCGGTCACCATCCGGGACCTGTTCCAGTGCCCGACACCGGCGCTGCTGGCGGAGCACATCGCGACGCAGGCGGGCGGAAACCCCCTGGAGACCTTGCTCCCCATCAAGGCGATGACGGCCTCGTCCGAGCCCCCGCTCTTCTGCGTCCACCCGATCTCCGGGATGAGCTGGTGCTACGCCGGCCTCATGCGCCACCTGGGCGATCGCCCCCTGATCGGCCTCCAGGCACGGGAGTTGACGGACCCGGCGCTGCGGCCGGCCGACATGGCGGAGATGGCGGACACGTACGTCACAGAGATCCGCTCCGTCCAGCCGCACGGCCCGTACCACCTGCTGGGCTGGTCCTTCGGCGGCCTGGTCGCCCACGCGGTGGCGGCCCGCCTGGAGGAACAGGGCGAGGAGGTGGCCCTGTTGGGCCTGCTGGACGCCTATCCGCTCCCCGAGGGCTTCACCGCGCCCGCCATCACGGGCCGCGAGGTCCTGACGGCGTTCCTGGGCGAACGAGCCACCGATCTCCCCTTGGTGTGCGCCGACTTGACCCCGGATCCCCTCGAACTGTCCACCGTCCTGCGCCGCGAGGACCCGATCCTCGGAGCCCTCGACACCCCTCAGTCCATCGCCGTCATCGAGGCCACCGCCGCCCACCTGGCCATGCGCTACCGCTACGTCCCCGAACGCCGCTTCACCGGCAACGCGGTCTTCTTCAACGCCCTGCGCACCCCCGCCGCCCTCACCGGCGCCGACGCCTGGGCCCCGTACGTCCTCGGCCGCATCGAGGAACACGACATCGACTCCGCGCACTGGGACCTCACCACGACGGAACCGCTCCGCGAGATCGGCAAGGTCCTGGCGGAGCAACTCCGAGGAGTCCGCCACTAGTTACCCCCGCCGCACGGGGCGCCCGGTTCCGCCACCCCGGCGGACCGGGCGCTTTCGCGCGTACGGGGGTCGGCGCCGCGTCTGCCTACTCGGCCCCCGGGGTGGGGGGCAAACCCCGGGCGCCCCTTGCTTTGCATGGTCACCCGGCGGTGGTGCTGGGCGGTGGTGGGTCGCGCAGCCCGGCGTTTACGGGGCGCCGCCTGCGCCCACCCGTGCCGCCCCAGCGGCACGATTGCCCGCAGGGTGGGCGACCACTACCCGCAGCCGCCCACCGGCACGGCCCCGACCCACCCACCGGACCCCCTGCGAACGACGACCGGCGGCAGTCACCAACCACCCCTAACCTGCCGCCCCAGCCGCCGGACCGCACCCCCCACCCTGCATAGCGTGATCTCGTCCGCAGGTCACGGCTTCACCGGCAGCAGAGGGTCAAGGACATGGTGGATCATTCCGACTGGCGTGTCGGGGCAGCTTCGGCCCCCGTCCATCACGGCGAGATTCTGCAGGGTGCCTTCACCACCCCAGCCGGACTCACGCGAGGCCTCGTCACACTGCCCTGCACCCTGCACACGACCCGAGCGACGTTCACCCCCACCCCCGACGGAGAAGTCACCGTCTCCCCGTCGTGGAAGGGCAAGGCAAGACGCGCCGCCGAACTGGCCGTACGGGCCGTGACCAAACCCGGCGCGAAGCCGGCCGGCGGCCACCTGGAGCTCAGCGGAGACGTTCCGCTGTGCCGCGGCTTCGGTTCCTCCACCAGCGACGTGCTGTCGGCGATCTGGGCGGTGAAGGACGCGTTCGCCGACCCCCTGCCCCCGCAGGAGGTCGCCCGGCTCGCCGTACACGCGGAGACGGCCTCGGACTCCCTGATGTTCGAGGAGTCCACCGTGCTGTTCGCGCAGCGCGAGGGCACCGTGATCGAGGACTTCGGTTACCGGATGCCACCCCTGAGAGTCCTCGGCTTCGGCTCGCGCCCGGCGAACGAGGGCCGCGGCGTGGACACCCTGGCGTTCACGCCGGCCCGCTACGACCAGGCGGACGCCGCGCACTTCGCCCGGCTCAGGGACATGCTCCGCGAGGCCATCCAGATGAAGGACGTCGCCCTGCTGAGCAGCGTGGCGACGGCCAGCACGGAGATCAACCAGCGGCATCTGCCGGTCCCGGACCTGGACCGAATACGGGACATCGAGCGGGCCTCGGGTGCCCTGGGCGTGCAGGTGGCGCACAGCGGGGACATCGCGGGACTCCTCTTCGACCGGGACGACCCCGATGTCGAGGGACGTACCGCGCAGGCGCGGGACCTTCTGCACCGGATCGGTATCCACGAGCAGTGGATCTACACAACGGGTGACTGACATGACGACGACGACCTTGCCGAAGGCTCACTCCTCGATCGTGGAGGCCACCGAGCTGCCACGCATCATCAAGGTGAGCGACAACCTCTACGCGGCGGCCTTCAGCCTGATGAAGCTGCTGCCCGCCCGCTTCATCCTCGACCGCGCCGAGGCCGCCGGGATCATCACCCCGGGCACCCCGGTCATCGAGACCTCGTCGGGAACGTTCGCGCTGGGCCTGGCGATGGTGTGCCGGCTGCGCGGCTACCCGCTGACGATCGTCGGCGACTCGGCGATCGACCAGGAGCTGCGCACCCGCCTGGAGATGCTGGGCACGACGGTGGAGATCGTCGAGCACCGCGGCCAGCCCGGCGGCATCCAGGGAGCCCGGCTGGCCCGGGTCGAGGAACTGCGCCGGCAGCGCCCGGACGCCTTCGTGCCGGGCCAGTACGACAACCCCGACAACCCGGGTGCGTACGGCGTGGTCGCCGACCTGATCGGCGAGACGGTCGGCTCGGTCGACTGCCTGGTGGGCCCGGTCGGTTCGGGCGGCTCGACGGGCGGACTCGCCGCGTCGCTGCGGCCGTCGAACCCGGCACTGCACCTGGTCGGCGTGGACACGCACGGCAGCATCATCTTCGGTACGCCGGACGGCCCGCGCACCCTGCGCGGCCTGGGCAGCAGCATCCACCCGGGCAACGTCAAGCACTCGGCGTACGACGAGGTGCACTGGGTGACGGCCCCGGAGGCGTTCCACGCGACGCACGAGCTGTACCGGGCGCACGGCCTGTTCATGGGCCCGACGAGCGGGGCGTCGTTCCAGGTGGCGTCGTGGTGGGCGGAGCGAAACCCGCAGAGCACGGTGGTGATGGTGCTGCCGGACGAGGGCTACCGCTACCAGTCGACGGTCTACAACAACGCGTGGCTGCGCGAGCAGGGCATAGTCCCGACCCCGGCGCCGACCGGCGGCCCGGTCACGGTGGACCACCCGCTGGACGCACCGTCGCGCTGGTCCCGGCTGCTGTGGGCGCGGCGCGGCTTCGACGACGTGATGATGCCGGAGATAGCGTCATGACACATCAGCTGCTCCTTCTCATCGAGAGCAACACCACAGGCACAGGACGGCTGTTCGCCAGACGAGCAGCCGAACTCGACGCGACCCCGGTCCTCTTGACCGCGGACCCGACCCGGTATCCGTACGCGGCCGAGGACGCCGTACGAACGGTCACGGTCAACACCTCTGATGAAGCGCAGCTTTGGAAGGCAGTCACCCAGCTCGCCACCGAGGCCCCCCTCGCAGGAGTCCTGACCAGCTCCGAGTACTACGTACCCGCCGCGGCCGCCCTGGCAAGCCGCCTCGGCCTCCCGGGCCCCGCCGCAGCCGCCGTAGGGGCCTGCCGCGACAAGTCCGAACAGCGCCGCACCCTCGCAGCGGCGGGGGTCGGCGTACCCGGCTTCGCGGTGGTGGAGACCGTCGGCGCCGCGGTGTCGGCCGCGGCCGCGACCCGGCTGCCGGTGGTGGTGAAGCCGGTGCAGGGCTCGGGAAGTCTGGGCGTACGGCTGTGCGCGGACCTCGACGAGGTCGCCGAGCACGCGCGGACGCTGCTGGCGACGACGGCGAACGAGCGCGGGGTCGCCACCCCGGGCCGGATCCTGGTCGAGGAGTACCTGACGGGCGCGGAGTTCTCCGTGGAGGTTTTCGGCACCGCGGCGGTGGTGACGGTCGCCAAGCACGTCGGCCCGCTCCCCGCGTTCGTCGAGGTCGGCCACGACGTGCCGGCCGCGCTCCCCGGCGACCTGGAGCGCGCGCTGCGGCACACGGCCGTACGCGCGGTGGAGGCCCTCGGCCTCGGCTGGGGCGCGGCCCACGTGGAGCTCAGGCTCGACGGGTCCGGAGGGTCCGCCGGGTCCGGCGTCTCCGTCCCGAAGGTCATCGAGGTCAACCCGCGCCTCGCCGGCGGCATGATCCCCGAACTGGTGCGCAGGGCCTGCGGAATCGACCTGGTCCGCGCACAGGTGCTGGCCGCGCTGGGCCGACCGCCCGAGCTGGAGCGCGGCATGTACGGCCGGGCCTCCATCCGCTTCCTGACCGCGGAGCAGGACGGCATCCTCGCCCCGGACCTCACCGAGGTCACCGACCGCGCGGCTGCCGTGCCGGGCGTCGTGGAGGCGTCCCTGTACCGCGGCCCCGGCGAACCCGTCGGCCCCGCCGCCGACTTCCGCGACCGCCTCGGCCATGTCATCGCCGTGGCCGACCGCCCCGGCCAGGCAGCCAGGGCGGCGGACCTCGGCGTGGCCGCCCTCGCCGAGGCGGTGTCGTACGCGGACCTGACCCCGCAGCGGGACCTGGTTCCCGAGGAGGCCCTGACATGACCACCGCATCGGTGGAGACCGCCGCGCCCGCAAAGGCAACGCCCCCCGCACACGACGGCGTGGACACCGGCCGTCTCAAGGCCGCCCTCGACCCCGAGGCGCACCGCATCGTCTACGACCAGTACCTGCCCCGGGAGGCGGCGGACCCCCTGGTCGGCGAGCTGCGCCGGATCAGCGAGGTCGACCGCGCCCACCTGGTCATGCTGGCCGAGCACGGCATCGTCGATCCGGCGCGGGCGGCGGCGCTGCTCCGCGCGATCGAGGAACTGCGCGGGTCCGACTTCGCCCCGGTGCGCGGCCGTCCGATGCCGCGCGGGGTGTATCTGGCCTACGAGGGCTGGCTGATCGAGCAGTTGGGCGACGAGACGGGCGGCATCCTGCACACCGGCCGCTCCCGCAACGACCTCAACGCCACCACGGCCCGGCTGAAGGTGCGCGGCCCGTACCTGGCGCTGCTGGAGGCGGTGGACGGCCTCGCGGGGGTGCTGTTGGAGAAGGCGGCACAGTACGCGGACGTCACGATGCCGGCGTACACCCACGGCCAGCCCGCGGTGCCGATCACGTACGGCCACTACCTGGCGGGCGTCGCCGGTCCGGTACTGCGCGCGTACGGCCAACTCCTCGACGCGGGACGGGAGATCGACGTCAACCCGCTGGGCGCGGGCGCGATCGGCGGTACGTCGGTGCCGGTGAACCCCCGACGCACGGCGGAACTCCTCGGGTTCACGGCCACGGCCCCCAACTCCGTGGACGCGGTGGCCTCCAGGGACTTCGCCCTGCATCTCCTCTCGGCCGCCGCGGTGCTCGGTGTCGCCTCGGCCAGGGTGGCGAAGGATCTGAGCACCTGGACGTCGGAGGAGTCGGGGCTGCTGCGGGTGGCGGACACGCTGGTCGGCTCCAGCTCGATGATGCCGCAGAAGCGCAACCCGTTCCTGCTGGAGCACATCCAGGGCCGGTCCACCGCGAGCCTGGGCGCCTTCGTGAGCGCGGCCGCGGCGATGACGACGGCCGGCTACACCAACGCGATCGCCGTGGGCACGGAGGCCGTACGTCATCTGTGGCCGGCTCTGGGCGACACGACCGACACGGTGACGCTGCTGCGCCTGGTCGTGGCCGGCACGGAGCCGCGTCCGGAGCGGATGGCGGCGCGAGCCCGCGATGGCTTCACCGCGGCGACGTATCTCGCGGAGCGGCTGGTCATGGAGGGCATGCCGTTCCGGGCCGCGCACCACCTGGTGGGCGAGACCGTGCTGTCCGCGCTCGACTCGGGCCGCTCCCTGGAGGAGACGTCCCGCTTCGACCACGACCTGGCACCGGACCGCGTCGCCGCGGCCTGCGCGCACGGGGGCGGCCCGGGCTCGGACGGACTGCCTCCGCTCCGGTCCGAACTCGACGCATATCGACGACGGTTGACGGATCATCAGTCGCGCTGGTCGGACGCGGCGACGCTGCTCACCGACGCCGTACGGAAAGCCGTACGAGAGCCGGTGCGACCGTGACGACACAGACCACGGAACAGGCCACTGAACAAGCCGCTGAACAGGCCGCCGGACAGACCACCGAGGAACAGCCCGAGGAGCCCGCCGTCACGACGCAAACCACTTCGCCCCCGTCCCGCGGGCTGCTGCGCCACCGCGACTTCCGTCTCCTCTGGCTCGGTGAGACGACCAACCGGGTCGGCATCAACATCACCACGGTCGCCATGCCCCTGGTCGCCGTGGTGACCCTGAACGCGAGCACCTTCAGCGTGAGCGTGCTCGCGGCCGTGCCCTGGCTGCCCTGGCTGCTGATCGGGCTGCCGGCCGGCGCCTGGGTGGACCGGGTGCGGCGCCGTCCGGTGATGATGGCGTGCAACCTCGCCTCGCTGGCACTGCTCGCGAGCGTGCCGGTGGCCGCCTGGCTCGGCGTGCTCACCATGGCCCAACTCCTGGTGGTGGCCCTGCTCAACGGCCTCGCCGCGGTGTTCTTCGGCATCTCCTACAAGGTGTTCGTGCCCTCGATCGTCGCGCGGGAGGACCTCCAGGAGGCCAACGCCAAGCTGCAGGGCAGCGAGTCGGTGGCGCAGATCGCGGGTCTGGGCGGCGGAGGTCTGCTCGCCCAGGCGTTCGGCGCGGTCTCCGGGCTGCTGGTCAACGCCGGCACGTTCCTCTTCTCGGCGCTGTGTCTGCTCGGCATCCGCGGCACCGAACCACAGCCGGAGCGGCCCGCGGAACGCACCCCGCTGCGCCAGGACATCCGCGAGGGCCTCCAGTACACGGTCCGGGATCCGTACCTGCGCGTGCTGACCGCCTACGGCACCGTCACCAACCTGCTTCTGACGGCGTATCAGGCGATTCTGCCGGTGTTCCTGATCCGGGAGCTGGACCTGCCGGAGAGCGCGACCGGCTGGCTGCTGGCGTCCAGCAGCGTCGGCGGGATCCTCGGCGCCGTCGTCGCCAAACGGCTGACGGCCCGCTGGGGCACCGCGCGCGGGATGCTGGTGGCCACCCTCACCACCGCGCCCTTCGCGCTGCTGATCCCGATGGGCGGCAAGGGCCCGCTGCTGGTGGCGCTGGCGGTCGGCAGCGCTCTGCTGGCGCTCGGTGTGGTCCTCGCCAACGTGATCCAGGGCGCGTTCCGCCAGCGGTACTGCCCGCCGCACCTCCTCGGCCGGATCACCTCGTGCATCTCGGTCGCCAACTTCGGTGCCATTCCGTTCGGTTCACTGCTCGGCGGCGCGCTCGGCACGGCGCTCGGGCTGCGGCCGACGCTCTGGCTGCTGACCGCCGGCCTGGCGGTCACCCCCCTGTTGCTGCTGATCGGACCGCTGCGCGGCAGGCGCGACCTGCCCGCCGTGCCGGCCGGCGCGCCCGGCGGGTCATGAGGCCCGATCCGCCCGAGCCCGACCCATGAGTCAAGAACAGGAGAGACCCCGTGGAAGGAACACTGCCGTGGGTCGCCCGTGAGCTGCCAACCCCCGGCTCGCTCGACCTCTGGCTGCTGAGGGTCTCGGATGTCCCCGCCGGCATCCTGGACGAGGCGGTGCTCGACGCGACCGAGCGCCAACGCGCCGCCGCACTGATGCACGCGGCCGACCGAACCCGGTTCACGGCCGCGCACGTCGCCCTACGGCGGCTCCTGGGCTCGTATCTGCGGGTACGTCCGGAGGAGATCGCCTTCGGCCGGGACATCTGCCCCTGCTGCGGTGGCCCGCACGGCCGCCCGACCGTGCTCGGCGCGGCGCGCGACCTGTTCTTCTCGCTCTCCCACCGCGGCGATCTGGCCCTGGTCGGTACGGCCATGGTGCCGATCGGCGTCGACGTGGACCTGGTGTCGGACGCGACGGCGACGACCGAGCTGAGCTCGATGCTGCACGTGGCCGAACAGGAGGAACTGGCCGCCCTGGCCCCGGCGTTGCGACCCCGCGAGCTGGCCCGGCTGTGGACCCGCAAGGAGGCCTACCTCAAGGGCCTCGGCACCGGCCTCGGGCGCGACCCGTCGCTCGACTACGTCGGCTCCGGAGCACCGGGCGGACCGTATCCGCCGTCCGGCTGGACCTTGCTGGAGGTGCCGGTCGACCGGGGCTACGCGGCGGCGGTGGCGGTACGCGGCGAACTGCCCCTCGCCGTCCCGACCGTCACCCGGCTCTCCGGGCTGGAGGTCGCCGGACTCACCTGCGCCGCACCGCTGTCGGAGACGTCGTCCTCCCTGCTGACGAGAGGACCGACGCCCCTGGGACGCGCGCCGACTTCCCGGAGGCCGGGAGCATCGGCACCGGCTCCCCGGTCGCCGGGAGCATCCCCGCTGCCGACGGGAGGCACCCCGACCTGACCGCCGCACAGCTCACCGCCGAACAGCCACCCACTTCACCACGGCTGTCACCACGTCTGTCCCCACCCCTACGGACCCTTGGAACTGACCATGTCAAACGCTGTGCAGCAGGCTCCCGCGGCCCGCCTCCCGCGGGTGCGGACCCACACCGCCGAACGACGTTCCGCCTCGCCCGGCGAGCCGATGACGGGCGCGCAGTCCCTCGTCCGCTCGCTCGAAGAGGCGGGCGCGGACACGGTGTTCGGCATTCCCGGCGGTTGCATCCTGCCGGCGTACGACCCCCTGATGGACTCAGAGCGGGTGCGGCACGTGCTCGTCCGGCACGAGCAGGGAGCGGGTCACGCGGCCACCGGCTACGCGCAGGCCACCGGCAAGGTCGGTGTCTGCATCGCGACCTCGGGCCCCGGCGCCACCAACCTGGTGACGCCGATCGCGGACGCGCACATGGACTCGGTGCCGCTCGTGGCGATCACCGGCCAGGTTCCCTCCAAGTCGATCGGCACGGACGCCTTCCAGGAGGCGGACATCGTCGGCATCACGATGCCGATCACCAAGCACAACTTCCTTGTCACCAGGGCCGAGGACATCCCGCGGACGATCGCGGAGGCCTTTCACATCGCCTCCACCGGCCGCCCCGGCCCGGTCCTGGTCGACATCACGAAGGACGCGCTGCAGTCGCCGACCACGTTCTCCTGGCCGCCGTCCGCGAACCTGCCCGGCTACCGCCCGGTGACCCGCCCGCACCCCCGGCAGGTCCGCGAGGCGGCCCGGCTGCTCAACTCCGCGCGGCGGCCCGTCCTTTACGTCGGCGGCGGCGTCCTGAAGGCCGGCGCCACCGCCGAACTGCGCGACCTCGCCGAGCTGACCGGCGCCCCCGTGGTCACCACCCTGATGGCACTCGGCGCCTTCCCCGGAAGCCATCCCCAGCACGTGGGCATGCCCGGCATGCACGGCGACGTGTCCGCGGTGGCCGCCCTGCAGAAGGCCGATCTGATCGTGGCGCTGGGTGCCCGCTTCGACGACCGCGTCACCGGCAAGCTGGACAGCTTCGCCCCGTACGCCAAGATCGTGCACGCGGACATCGACCCGGCCGAGATCGGCAAGAACCGCGCCGCCGACGTGCCGATCGTCGGTGATGCCCGCGAAGTGATCGGCGCGCTGTCCGCCGCCGTACGCACGGCGCACGAGGACGGCCACCGAGGCGACTACGCCGCCTGGTGGCGGGACCTCGACCGCTGGCGCACGACCTACCCGCGCGGCTACGACCTCCCTGCCGACGGCGCCCTCTCCCCGCAGCAGGTCATCGAACGCATCGGCCAACTCGCCCCCGAGGGAACCCTGTTCTCCTCCGGGGTGGGCCAGCACCAGATGTGGGCGGCGCAGTTCCTGCCGCACGAGGAGCCCGGCACGTGGTTCAACTCCGGCGGCGCCGGAACGATGGGCTACGCGGTGCCGGCCGCGATGGGCGCCCAGGCCGGCCGCCCCGACCGGACCGTATGGGCGATCGACGGCGACGGCTGCTTCCAGATGACCAATCAGGAGCTCACCACCTGCGCCCTGAACAACATCCCGATCAAGGTCGCCGTCATCAACAACGGCGCCCTCGGGATGGTCCGCCAGTGGCAGAACCTCTTCTACGGCGCGCGGTTCTCCAACACCGTGCTGCACAACGGCGAGACCAACGCCGCGACCGGCTCCACCCGGGGCGTGGGCTCCACCGCCAACCGGGGCACCCGCGTCCCGGACTTCGTCCTCCTCGCCGAGGCGATGGGCTGCGTGGGCCTGCGGTGCGAGTCCCCGGACGAGCTGGACGCGGTCATCGACAAGGCCAACTCGATCACCGACCGCCCGGTCGTCGTGGACTTCATCGTCCACGAGGACGCGATGGTCTGGCCGATGGTGCCGGCCGGCACCTCCAACGACGACATCATGGCCGCCCGGGACGTCCGCCCCGACTTCGGCGACGCCGCGGACGACTGAGAGGACCCTCCGACATGTCCCAGCACACACTCTCCGTCCTGGCGGAGAACACCCCCGGCATCCTGGCCCGGATCGCCGCCCTGTTCTCCCGCCGCGGCTTCAACATCGACTCGCTCGCCGTGGGCACCACCGAGCACCCGGACCTCTCCCGCGTCACCATCGTCGTCCGCGTCGACGACCAGCTCTCCCTGGAGCAGGTCACCAAGCAGCTCAACAAGCTGATCAACGTCGTGAAGGTCGTCGAACTGGAGCCCGACTCCGCCGTACAGCGCGAACTCGTCCTGGTAAAAGTCCGCGCCGACAACACGACCCGGTCCCAGATCGTCGGCATCGCCGAGCTGTTCCGCGCCAAGACGGTGGACGTCTCCCCGGAGGCGGTCACCCTGGAGGCCACCGGCGCCGGAGACAAACTCGACGCGATGCTGCGGATGCTGGCCACGTTCGGCATCAAGGAACTCGTCCAGTCCGGCACGATCGCCATCGGCCGAGGCTCCCGCTCCCTGGCGGAACGCGGAGTCCGAGAGGCCCGCCCGGCCCGCTTCACGGCAACGGAAGCAACCCCGCAGACACAGTCCGCCTGAGCCCGCGTCTCTCGTATCGCCCTTCCCTTCCATTCCACTCATACAAATACAGGGAGTTATTCCGATGGCCGAGCTGTTCTACGACGCCGACGCCGACCTGTCCATCATCCAGGGCCGCAAGGTCGCGGTCATCGGATACGGCAGCCAGGGCCACGCCCACGCGCTGTCGCTCCGTGACTCGGGTGTCGACGTGCGTGTCGGTCTGCACGAGGGCTCCAAGTCCAAGGCGAAGGCCGAGGAGCAGGGCCTGCGCGTGGTGAGCCCTGCCGAAGCCGCGGCCGAGGCGAACGTCATCATGATCCTGGTCCCGGACCCCATCCAGGCCCAGGTCTACGAGGAGCACATCGCGCCCAACCTGACCGACGGCGACGCGCTGTTCTTCGGCCACGGCCTGAACATCCGCTTCGACTTCATCAAGCCCCCGGCCGGCATCGACGTCTGCATGGTCGCCCCCAAGGGCCCGGGCCACCTCGTCCGCCGCCAGTACGAGGAGGGCCGCGGCGTTCCCTGCATCGCGGCCGTCGAGCAGGACGCGACCGGCAACGCCTTCGCGCTCGCGCTGTCGTACGCGAAGGGCATCGGCGGCACCCGCGCCGGCGTCATCAAGACGACGTTCACCGAGGAGACCGAGACCGATCTGTTCGGTGAGCAGGCTGTCCTGTGCGGCGGCACCGCGGCGCTGGTCAAGGCCGGTTTCGAGACGCTGACCGAGGCCGGCTACCAGCCCGAGATCGCGTACTTCGAGTGCCTCCACGAGCTGAAGCTCATCGTCGACCTGATGTACGAGGGCGGCCTGGAGAAGATGCGCTGGTCCGTCTCGGAGACCGCCGAGTGGGGCGACTACGTCACCGGCCCGCGCATCATCACGGACGCCACCAAGGCCGAGATGAAGAAGGTCCTCGCCGAGATCCAGGACGGCACCTTCGCCCGCGAGTGGATGGCCGAGTACCACGGCGGCCTGAAGAAGTACAACGAGTACAAGACCGCGGACGAGAACCACCTCCTGGAGACCACCGGCAAGGAGCTCCGCAAGCTCATGAGCTGGGTGAACGACGACGAGGCGTAAGCCACGCAAGCCGCCCAGGGCAACCGCCACCGGGGTGCGCACCGCGAGGGGCGCACCCCGGGCCGCACCTGCGCGCTCACCGGCGAGAGCCCGTTCCGGAACGTCCGCGGCCCACTGGAACGTCGCTGGGCACCGGTTGGGGCGCGTACAAGGGCATCTTCTGACCCACGCCCGCCTGGTAACAGCACGTCAGGGCCCATCCTGGTTGCCCGCCTGCCCCGGGAGGTCCTGCTCTGCCCAGATGATCTTTCCGGACCGGGTGTAGCGCGTACCCCAACGGCGGGTCATCTGAGCGACCAGGAACAACCCCCGGCCGCCCTCGTCGGTGGTCCGCGCATGGCCCATCCGGGGCGAGGTGTTGCTGGCGTCGGAGACCTCGCAGATCAACTTGTCATGCCGGATCATCCGCAGCCTGACGGGTGCGGTGCCGTGCCGGATGGCGTTGGTGACCAGCTCGCTGACCACCAGTTCCGTGGTCATCACCAGGTCGTCCAGCCCCCATTCGAGGAGCTGACGGACGGCCAGCTCCCTGGCGCTCGCGACGATCGCCGGATCCGTCGGCAGGTCCCACGAGGCGACCCGGTCTGCGCCCAGCGCGTGCGGCCGGGCCAGGAGCAGGGCGACGTCGTCGGTCTGCGGGCCGGTCAGCAGTTTGTTCACGACCGCCGAGCACAGCGCCTCCGGCGACAGGCCGGACTGCGCGAGCACATCGCTGAGACGGGACAGCCCGACGTCGATGTCCTGGTCACTGGTCTCGATGAGGCCGTCGGTGTACAGGGCGATCAGGCTTCCCTCGGGGAGGGATATCTCGGCGGACTCGAAGGGCAGTGAGCCGAGGCCCAGCGGGGGGCCCGCGGGAAGGTCCAGGAAGGTGACCTTGCCGCCGGGGGCGACCACGGCGGGCGGCGGATGTCCGGCCCGGGCCATGGTGCACAGTTGGGTGACCGGGTCGTAGACGGCGTACAGGCAGGTGGCGCCCAGTACCGCGGTGGCGATGGGCTCGTCGTCGTCGTCCTTCTCCTCCGCCAGGCGGATCACCAGGTCGTCCAGGTGGGCCAGCAGCTCATCGGGCGGCAGGTCCATGTCGGCGAGCGTCAGAACGGCGGTACGCAGCCTGCCCATGGTCGCCGCGGCGTTGAGGCCGTGCCCGACGACGTCACCGACGACCAGGGCGATCCGGGCGCCGGACAGCTGGATCACATCGAACCAGTCGCCGCCCACCCCTTCCCGTACATCGGCCGGCAGATAGCGCGAGGCCACCTCCATGGCGGTCCCGCCGTTCAGCCCCTGCGGGAGCAGACTGCGCTGCAGGGCGAGTGCCGCAGTGTGCTCACGGGTGTAGCGGCGGGCGTTCTCCACCCACACCGCGGCCCGGCTGACAAGCTCCTCGGCGAGCAGCAGATCGTCCTCCTCGAACGGCTGTGGATGCTCCATACGGACGAAGGTCGCCACCCCCAGCACGGTGCCGCGCGCGGACAGCGGCACCCACATCACCGAGTGCATCCCGAAATCCGCGATGCTCTTGGCCCGCGCCGGGTCCTCCGCGACCCACGGGGCGGTGGCCGGGACCAGGAACGGTTCCAGCACCGCGGTGCCGTTGACCATGCTCTCGAAGTACGGCGAGGACCTGGGTGCGTCGATCGAGTCGCCGGTGGCGATCACCGACTCCGGGCAGCCCTCGTGGATCGACTGCTGCCCGGCACGCCGTACCAGATACGCGCTGTCGGCCGGCCCCGAACCGGGTTCCTCACCGTGCAGCACCGCTTCCAGCAGATCGACGGTCACGAAGTCGGCGAGCCTCGGCACCGAGAAGTCGGCCAGCTCCTGGGCGGTCCGCATCACATTCAGCGTGCCCCCGATACACGCGCTGGCCTCGCTGAGCAGGGCCAGGCGCTCCCGGGCCCGCCATCTGTCGGTGACGTCCATGCCCATGTAGCACACGCCCAGCGGGTTGCCGTCCGGGTCGTCGAGCCGAAAGAAGGAGGTGGAGTAGGCGTGTTCCTGGTGCGGATCCGCCCAGGTCCAGCCCTGGTACTCGTAGTCGATGACCGGCACGCCGGTCTCCAGCACCCGCCGCATCTGCGCTTCGAGCGCCTCGGTGTTCAGGCCCGGCAACGAGTCCGACATCCGGCGCCCGAGCCGCTCATCGCGCGGCACACCGCCGTAGCGCTCCAGGGTGTCGTTCATCCACACGTACCGCAGGTCCGGGCTGAGCACGGCCATACCGAGCGGTGAGCGGGTGAGAAAAGCTTCCAGCACCTCCCCGCCGACCGCCCAGGTCGGAGCCTTCGACACGTCGATCGCCGATACGAGCCAGGCCTTGCGGTGGTCGGTGTCGGACATCGCGGTCACCCGCAGCCCGACCTCAAGACGGCGGCCGTCACGGTGCCGGGCGCCCATCAGGCCGACCCAGCTCTCCCGGGTCCCGCACTCCTCGGCGGCCTCGGCCGCCCGTGACGCGTCTTCGGGCTGCGCCAGCAGCGTGGCGGCGGCGCGGCCGAGGACCTCCGCCGCGCCGTATCCCAGGAGTCGCTCAGCAGCCCCCGTCCAGCCGATGACCGTGCCCTTCGCGTCGATCACCGCGGCAGCCACATTCGCCATCTCGAACGGTCCATGCGTTCCGTCCGGTGTTACCTCCTTGGGGACCCTCATGACAGCCGTCCCATCTGGCGGATGGCATATAGGTCATTCTATGAGGTATCGACCAGCACTGCTCCCCTCGGACCGCTTCTGGGCCTCGCTCTACTCCTGGCCCTCGCCGGTGATGAGACGGGCGATCATCAGCGCCACCAGGATGATCGCGCCGTAGATGGCCTGGATCCAGAAGGACGACACCTGCGCCAAGGTGAGCAGGTTCTCCAGCATGCCCAGCAGCAGGACCCCGAGCAACGCCCCGGCCAGGGACCCCTTGCCGCCGTTCAGGCTGATGCCGCCGATGACGGCGGCCGCGAACACGGTGAAGATCAGGCCCTGTCCCTGATTGGCGTTGATCGCCCCGACCCGTCCGGCGATCACCAGACCGGCCAGCGCGGCCAGGGTCCCGCCGATGACAAGAACTCCCCAGGCCACCCGATCGACCCGGATGCCCGCCGCCCGCGCCGCAGCGGTGTTGCCGCCCACCGCGTACACCGCGCGACCCAGCCGGTGGTGGCGCAGCGCCCACCCGGCGACAGCGAAACAGGCGCCGGTCACCCACACGGAGACGGGGACGCCGAGCCAGTTGTCGGACCCGAGGGCCAAGAACGCGACGGGGGCGTCGAACAGAGTCTTGCCGGACACCATGCCGACCAGGACTCCGCGCAGCACGATGTTCATCGCCAGGGTCACGATGAATCCGTTGAGCTGGAGCTTGACGATCAGCAGACCGTTCACGGCCCCGATCAGCGCCCCGGCGAGCGGAATGATCAGCAGGCCGAACCAGGTGGGCAACTCGCTGCCGAACCCCGCCGAGGCGGCCGGGATCACGGCCATGAAGCCGAGGGCCGGGGCGAGCCCCGCGATCGACTCCAGCGAGAGGTCCATCCTGCCGCTGATCAGGATCATCGCCTCGGCGAGCACCAGCAGTCCGAGCGCCGAGGAGGCGCCGAGCACATTCAGCAGGTTGTCCCGCTCAAGGAAGCTCTCGTCGCTGACCGCACCGATGACCAGCAGCAGGAGCACCGCGGGCAGCAGCGCCAGGTCGCGGATCCGGCCCAGGGCGATCGCGCGGACGGGGCGGCGGACCGCTCCGTCCGGCCCGCCACCGGCCGTCGGGCCGCCGTCCATCGGGCCGTTCGTCCGGCCGTTCGGCGCGGTGTCATTCATGGCCGGTGCCGACCCCTTCGATCGAGGCCACGAGTTCTTCGTCGGTCCAGCCGACGGTGTACTCGGCGGCGAGAGAGCCGTTGAACATCACCAGGACGCGGTCGCAGGTCCGCAGGTCCGCCAGTTCGTCCGAGACCACGAGCGCCGCGCGTCCCGCGGCCCTGGCTCGGTCGACGACCGACAGCAGGGCCCGCTTGGACTGCACGTCGACACCCGCCGTCGGATTGATGAGCACCAGTACCCCCGGGTCGGTGGCCAGCGCCCGGCCCATGACGACCTTCTGCTGGTTACCGCCCGACAGGTCCTTGACCGGCTGGTCCGGGCCGTCCGTCGTGATGCCGAGACCGGTGATCGTCCGCCGGGCGAAGGCGTCCCGGGCCGGGCGCGAGATCACGCCGAGCCGCCCCAGCCGGTCCATGATGGTCATCGAGGCGTTCTCCGCCACCGACAGTTCCGGTACCAGCCCTTCATGGTGCCGGTCGCGCGGCACACAGCCCACGCCCGCCGCGAGTGCCGAGGGGACGCTGCCCGGCCGCGTCGGACGGCCGAGAACCTCGATACTCCCGCTGTCGGGCCGGTACAGCCCGGCCAGCGCCTCGGCGACCTGATGGCTCCCGGAGCCCGCGAGCCCGGTCAGCCCCACCGTCTCACCGGACCGGACGGCGAAGCTGACGTCCGTGAAATGCGGGCCGCTCAGCCGGTGCACCCGTACGGCCACGGGCGCGTCCGCCGGCTGCGACCGGATCGCGCCGAAGCCGGGGACCTCGCCCGCGCCCCGCCTTCCGGTCATCGCCTCGATGAGTTCGGTCCTGCCCAGTTCGCCCACGGGTGCCGTGGTGATCCAGCGGGCGTCGCGGAAGACGGTGACGACCTGGCAGACGGCGTAGACCTCCTCCAGATGGTGGGAGATGTAGAGAAAGGTGATCCCTGCCCGCTGCAACCGCCGGACATGGGTGAACAGGCGGTCGATCGCCCGGCTGTCCAGTTGGGCGGTCGGCTCGTCCAGAATGATGAACCGGGTTCCGCGCGAGATCGACCTCGCGATCTCCACCATCTTGGCGTCCTCGACGGTGAGCCCGCCGGCGGGCACGTTCTCGTCGACCTCCACACCCCATTCGTCCAGTAGCTCGCGGGCCGCCGCGCGCATCCGCCGCCAGCTGATCACCTGGCCGCGAACCGTGGGCTGCTGGTTGACGTACAGGTTCTCGGCGACCGTGAGAGCAGGGATGATCGTCGACTGCTGGTAGACGCAGGCGACCCGCCGCTGCCACGCCGCACGGTCCGCCAGGCCGGGCGCGGGTCCACCGTCGAACAGGACGACGCCGCGGTCCGGCCGCTGCAGTCCGGTCAGGATGGACACCAGGGTCGACTTGCCGGCCCCGTTACGGCCGACCAGGGCGTGCGACTCACCGGCCCGGACGGCGATCCGCGCATCGTCCAGGGCCAGGGTGGGCCCATAGCGCTTACGGATCCCGTGGGCCTCGGCCACCGCGCGGCGGCCGGCGCCATCGGCGCGGGGGTCGGTCAGTGGGGTCCGGTTCATCGCGGTCTCGCTTCCTGGGGGCCCGGGGAGACGGGCTCCCGGGTCAGGAGCTCTTGCCGATCTGGTTGCCCCACAGCGACGCGTCGTCGACGTTGTCCTCGGTCACCAGCGGTGCCGGGAGCTGATCCTCCAGGATTCCGCTGGGCAGCCGGACGATGGTGCTGCCGTGGTCGGTCGGGCCCGGCCGGAAGGTCTCGCCCTCCATCGCCCGCTTGATGTAGAAGATGCCGTATTTGGCGTACTGGTCGGCCGGTTGGGAGACGGTCGCGTCGATCAGGCCCTTGCGGATCGCATCCAGCTCCTGCGGAATGCCGTCGTTGGAGACGATCACGACGTGTCCGGGACGACCCGCCGCCACCAGCGCGTTGTGCCGCCGCAGCGTGCTCAACGTGGGGGCCAGATACACGCCGCCGGACTGCATGTAGATGCCCTTGATATCGGGGTGGGCGGTGTACAGCGCCTCCAGACCGGCCGCCGCCCTCTCCGCCTTCCAGAGAGCGGAGATGTCCAGCACCTTGATGCCTGGGTAGTTCTTCTTGATGCACGCGCTGAACGCCTCCGACCGGTCCCGCCCGTTGACCGACGCCAGATCGCCCTGGATCTGTACGACCTCGCCCGTCTTCACCGCGTCGCCGATCTGCCGACAGGCCTTCTCCCCGAAGGCACGGTTGTCGGCCCTGATCACCATCGCGACCTTGCCCTTGTCCGGCGCCACATCGACGGCGACCACCGGCACGCCCTTGCGCTGCGCGGCATTCAGCCCGGCGACGATCGCCGCGGAGTCCAGCGGCGAGACGACCAGACCCTTCACGTTCTGAGCGAGCAGATTCTGGATGTCGGTGATCTGTTTGCTCGGATCGGAGTCGGAGTTCACCGTCTGGAGCACCCGGACGTCCTGGGCGGCGGCCTGCTGGGGAATGTAGGAGTCGTACGACTCCCAGAACGGTGAGGTGAGCAACGGCAGCACCACCCCCACCTTGCCCGAACCGGTGTCGGTGGTGCTGCTCGTGCCCCCACCGCAGGCGGTGACGGCCGGCCCGCAACAGAGTGCGAGGGCTGTTCCGACAGCGGCGATGCGTCGCTTCATGGTGCTCGGCTCCGAGTGAGTGGTCAGTGGTTGCTCATGTCAGTGAAGGGAGTCCGGACGTGTGCGGATGCCCTGTATCCCTCCGTCCACGGCGAGTGCCGTCCCGGTGGTGGCACCGGCCAGCGGCCCGGCGAGATACGCGATGGCGTCCGCGACCTGCTGGGCGGTGACCAGGCGGCCGGTGGGCTGGCGGGCGGCGAGAGCGGCGCGTTCGGCCTCCGGGTCGTCGGAGTGTTCGAGCAACCGGCGCACCCAGGGGGTGTCCACCGTGCCCGGGTTGACGCAGTTGACCCGGATGCCCTCGCCGATGTGGTCGGCGGCCATCGCCAGGGTCAGCGCGAGCACCGCGCCCTTGCTGGCCGCGTACAGCGCCCGCTGCGGCAGCCCGGCCAGCGCCGCGACCGAGCAGGTGTTGACGATGGCCGCGCTGGGAGACCGGCGCAGATACGGCAGTGCCGCCCGGCTGGTGCGGACGATGCCGAGCACATTGACGTCCAGCACGTGGTGCCATTCGTCGTCGTCGTTGTCCTCGACGGTGCCCAGCGCGCCGATGCCGGCGTTGTTGACCAGCACATCCAGGCCGCCGAACAGGTCCGCCACCCGGCTCATGGCGTCGGCCACCGATACGGCGTCCCCGACATCGGCCTGCACCGGGTGCAGCCCTGCGGGACCGGGAATCCGGTCGAGCACCGCCACCCGGCACCCCCTCGCGGCCAGGGTCTCGGCGGTGGCCAGGCCGATCCCGGACGCCCCGCCGGTGACGACCGCGGCCAGCCCCTGGAATTCCTCCCCGGGGTTCATGCCGGGGGACCCTCAGCCGGGGGCCCGTCGTTCGGGGCCTGCCAGGCGGCGCCGCCGGGGAACGCGTACGCGGCGAGCGACTCGGGCCGCATCGCCGAGCTGAAGCCGGGGGCGGTCGGGGCCGCGTACCGCCCGCGGACGATCACGGCCGGGTCGAGGAAGTGCTCGTGCAGATGGTCCACATACTCGATGACCCGGTCCTGGAGGGTGCCGGAGACCGCCAGATAGTCGAACATCGCCAGATGCTGCACGAGCTCGCACAGACCCACCCCGCCCGCGTGCGGGCACACCGGAATCCCGAACTTGGCCGCGAGCAGGAGGATCGCCAGGTTCTCGTTGACTCCCCCGACCCGGCAGGCGTCCAGCTGCAGAAAGTCGATCGCGTCCGCCTGGAGCAGCTGCTTGAACATCACCCGGTTGTGCACGTGTTCGCCCGTCGCCACCCGCACCGGCGCCACCTCCCGGCGGATCGCCGCGAGACCGAGAATGTCGTCCGGGCTGGTCGGCTCCTCGATCCAGTACGGGTCGAACTCCGCCAGCCGCCGGATCCACCCGACCGCCTCGACGACTCCCCAGCGCTGATTGGCGTCCAGCGCCATCCGTACCCCGGGGCCGATCGTCCCCCGCGCGGTACGGCACCGCCGCACATCGTCCTCCAGATCGGCGCCGACCTTGAGCTTGATCTGCCTGAACCCACTGTCCACGGCCTCCCGGGCCAAGCCTGCGACCTTGCTGTCCGGGTAACCGAGCCAGCCAGGAGACGTGGCATACGCGGGATACCCCTCAGCGAGCAGCCGCACCTCCCGCTCCCCCATCCCGCCCCGCGCCCGCCGCAAAATGTCCAGAGCCTCATCGGGGGTCAGCGCGTCTTCCAGATAGCGGAAGTCGATCAACGCGACCACCTGCTCGGGCGCAAGGTCGGCCAGCAGCTTCCACAGCGGCTTTCCCTCCCGCTTCGCATGCAGGTCCCACACGGCGTTCACCACGGCCCCGATGGCCATGTGCACCACGCCCTTCTCCGGCCCCAGCCAGCGCAGCTGGCTGTCGCCGACGAGCGAGCGGCAGAACCCCCCGAGATCGGACAGGACCTCTCCCAGCCGCAGCCCCACCACATGCGGGCGCAACGCGTTGATCGCCGCGACCTCGACCTCATTGCCCCGGCCGATGGTGAAGCAGAACCCATGCCCTTCCAGCCCGTCCCCGGCATCGGTGCGGACGATCACATATGACGCCGAATAATCCGGATCGGGATTCATCGCGTCCGACCCTTCGAGCCGACGAGACGTGGGAAACCGGATGTCGTAGGCGTCCAGCGCCGTGATCCGCCCCCGCGCCGAGCGGGGCCTCATGGCAGGCGGCTCATCGACGTCATCGGGAGGACTCCACAGAATCAGGCCTGACGGCAAGCTTGGATACCCAAATGACTGTATATCGCCCAAAAGCCCCGTCCGCACTACCGCATACCTGTGTCTCCGAGGGCTTGGGACGGCTACGGCGCCCGTCGTGAACGCCGGCCGGGTGACGGCCGATGCCGCCTACGGCTCCGGCAAGGGCTGGCGGTTCGAACTGGAGCAAGGCGACGCCTTCCACTCACATGCTGACTCGCGCATCAGCAACTCCCGTCCGCGCGGATCCGTACCGCCTCGATCAAGGCCCGCTCCGCGGCGCCCTTTCCGAGTCCCGGGACATAGGTGGCCTGCAGACAGCCCACCACCGTGCCGACATCACCCTGTTCATCGAGGTCTTCGACCAGGACCATCATCTCGTTGCGCGGGTCCGACTCAATCGCGGCGAAGGCACGCTCGTACGCCTCCGCGACCACGATCGTCGCCGGGTCGACCACCGTCTCCTCTCCGGCAAGCAGGGCGAGCACCGCAGGCAGGTCGGCACGGCGCGGTGGCGGGCTCGTGCGGGCCTTGATGGAGCGCGCGGCTGCACGGGCACGTGCACGCGGCTGTGCACTTGTCCAGCTGACCAGCAAAAAGCAGCGTGAGGATGCGCACCGCTTTTACGTGGCCCTTGGCTTCGCCCCAAGCCACGAGGGATTCAAGCTCGCGCTCTAGCGTCGTCGGCCCTCATCCTGCGTGTGCACCGCGGCACCGCTGTGGTGCGGGCGGCGGCAGATTCCGCTCCGCCGTGGATCGCGGCTACGTGGCCAACCACCGCACCGGGGAGACTCGGCGCAGATGGACGAGCACGTCGAAGGCGTCGGGCAGGGAAGCGACGGCGAGGTGCTCGGCGGCGTCGCGGGCGGGGTCGTAGACACCGCTGATGACGCGCGTCTTCGCGGGTCCCTCCCAATGGCGGCGCAGGTCGCCGGTGCGCAGATCCAGCCAGTGTGCGGGCCGCCGGTCCGCCGCGCCGAGCCGGGCGTCGAGCCAGTCCGGAGCCGGCTCCGGTACGACGGCGGCGCCGAGGTCGCCGTGGTGGAAGCCGATCGCCACGGAGACGTACTCCGTGCCGTGGCGCTGGCGCAGCACGCTGCCGACCGTGGGCTGGGGGCCCCGTCGGGGGGCCAGCCCCAGGGCCGTCGGGGCAGCCGAGGTGTGCGCGATGCCGTCCCAGTAGGCCACGCGGTGGCCGGTCCTGCGCTGATGGCCCGTGATGGTCTCGGCCCAGACCTGGGCGTCGCCCGCATAGTCGTCCCGTCCGGCCACGCTGCGCTCGTGAAAGTCCACGATGAGACGCATCCGCGCCGTCAGGACGGAGTCGCCCGGCAGTCGCTCGACGATCGCGAACGCGTCACGGGCGTGCTCGGCGAAGGAGCGGCCCGGGTGCAGACCCCGCGCACGCTGCACGTGCTCGTCCACCTCGTGCGCGCTGCGGATCGGCTCCAGGTGGGAGGCCAGCTCGGTGAGCCGGTGCGGGGCCACGCGCCGGACATGGCCGAGCACGGCGTCGTAGTCGGCTGGGCGCGCCTGTGCGGGCTTGACCCCGATGATCCGGACAGGGTCGGTCGGGTGGTCCTGGTTGAACGCGCGGATCCACTCCACCGCGGAGGCCATCTCTCCGGTGCGCCAGGGACGCCAGGCGCTCTCCAGCGCGGATTCGACGGTGCCGGCGCCACCGGTGACGTACGCGTCGAGCGCCGCGCCGACAAAGGCGTTGTCCTGTAGGGCCAGCGACCGGAAGCCGTGATCACGGACCAGCAGGCGCCACAACTCGTCGCGTACGCCGAACGTCTCGTGGGCGAATCGCGTGGACTCGCCGAGCCCGGCGACCGTCGAGCCGGCGGCGATCGCGTCCGCCAGCTCGTCGAGCTCGGCCCCGGTCAGCGGGACCGGTGCGGTGGTGATCACGCCAGGACTCCTTCGCGGACCGGCTGGAGCGCCCGGGACCAGACGACGACATCGTCCAGCAGCGCGGTGAGGGTCCTCTGCTGGTGCGGTCCGGGGGTGAACTCGCCCGGCTCGGTGGGGGCGGAGAAGGTGAAGTCGTGATGGAGGGACAGCCCCACCTGGGTGCGGACGGTGGCGACCTTCAGCTCGGCCAGGATCAGCCGCAGATGCTCGACCGCGCGGGTCCCGCCGTGCAGGCCGTAGCCGACGAACCCGGCCGCCTTGTTGTTCCACTCGGCGTAGAGGAAGTCCAGGGCGTTCTTCAGCGCGCCGGTGATCGAGTGGTTGTACTCCGGCGTGACGAACACGAACCCGTCGTACCGGGCGATCGCCTCGGCCCAGCGGACGGTGTGCGCGTTGCCGTACCGGCCGAACAGGGCCGGCTGCTCCTCGTCGAGCAGCGGCAGTGCGAAGTCGGCCAGGTCGACGATCTCGAAGTCGACCGAGGGCTGTTCCTGTGCGGCGACCGAGGCGACCCACTCGGCCACGGCGCGGCCACGGCGGCCGGGGCGGGTGCTGCCGACGATGATCCCGATTCTGGTCACGATTCTCTCCCAAGGCAGTCGTTGCACCGATCGGTGTAGAACTTACATCGATCGGTGCAACAGATGCAAGCATCGGTGTAATCGAGTAACCTCGGCGCGCATGACGGAGAAGGAGAAAAAGAAACCGGCCGGACAGCCCGACAAGCGCCGGGCGATCGTGGCCGGGGCCCTGACGCGGTTCGCCCGCGACGGCTACACACGCGCCGGCCTGGATGCGATCGCCGCGGAGGCGGGCGTCTCCAACCGCACCATCTACAACCACTTCACCGACAAGGCCGAGCTGTTCCAGACAGTGATCCAGGAGAGCACTCAGCGGGTCGCCGACACCATGGTCGACATCATCGACCGCCATCTGAGCAAGGTCGTCGACCTCGAAGCGGACCTGATCGACTTCGGCGTCGCCTGGCTCGGCGTACTGACGTCCGATCTGGCCCCGCACTTCGCCCTCATCCGCCAGATCAACGCCGAGACGGAGCACATCCCGCCGGCCGCGCTCAAGCTCTGGCAGGAGAGCGGCCCCCGCCGCACCCGGAGCGAACTCGCCGAGCGACTGCGCCGGATCACCGAGCGCGGCGACCTCACGATCGACGACCCCACACGCGCCGCCGGGCACCTGATGCTGCTCATCTCCGCCGACAACCTGACCGACCGAGCCGCACTGCACGACAAGGCCGAGCTCAGGGCGATGGTCACCGCGGGAGTACAGACCTTCCTCTACGGCTACAAGTGCCGGGCCCTGCCGCCCCCTTCACCGTGACCGAGCCGACGACCGCCGTCACCTGCCGGAGGAACCACCGGAGAGAACCGCGCAGCTTCTGAGCACGGCCGCCGACACTCGACCGCACACCCAGATCAGCCAGACTCGCCGTACGTCAAGGGCAGTTCCCACCTCCCGAAGGACGCGATGCACCGCAGGGGAGACCACTTCATGCCCCGCTCACAACCCACCACTGCGACCACAACCGGGACCAGGGACAGCAAGACAGCGACTGACCGAATTCCGCGAGGACTGGTATGACGACTGATCGGAGGCGTCACACATGAGATTCGTGCAGGCCGTCTGGCATCCCGAGGGGTACGGATTCTCCCTCGACCCAACGTCCTATCTGGACGAGCTCCCGAAGCTCCACGAGGAACTTCCCCCAGGAGCCCGTACGTTCGCGTGCGACCCTGCGCACTACGACATGGGCCACGGAAACATGCGCTGCGTCAAGGACCTGGAGCTGGCCGGGATCCACCTGGCCATGGACAAGAGCGGAGGGCTGGTCCTGGAGTTCGCACCCAACGCGTCGAAACACGACTCCGGGCTGCGCATCAGCTATTCAGGCGTGCGGCACTTCTCCATCGACTACGAGCACTCGATCGACTGGATGCGCGTCGACACCGTCCTCCTCGACGAAATCCTCCCAACCGAGGACGGCGGTTGCGTGCACGAAATCGCGCTGACGGACGCGAGCATCACGGTCCGCTGCCAAGACCTGGAGGCGGTGTGGGGCGGCCCGAACTGACGGAGTCGGCGCCGACGGTCCCGACTACCTGGACACCAGATCATCGGCGAGAACGTCGCCGCCCGCATGCCCCCACGCCGAACCCGTCACGGAACCGGCGTCTGCGACCACGCCTGAGCCCACCGACAGCCGAGCGGCCCGCACTCGGCGCCACCGCAGGTTCCAAAAAAAGCAAAAGCCCCAGGTCACGGCGAGTGAGTCCTGAGGCTTCGGCAGAGCCGCCTTCGGGATTCGAACCCGAGACCTACGCATTACGAGTGCGTTGCTCTGGCCATCTGAGCTAAGGCGGCGCGCTGTCCGCACTATGGTGCGATCAGCAACGTCGGTAAGTCTACACAGTTTCGGGGAGTGCTCCGCACACGCCCCGGAGGCCCTGGCTCCGGGGCCCGCGGCAGGGTTATGAGCAGCGCTTTCCCCTGGCGGGCGGGGTGCCCTGGAGGAGGTAGCGGTTGATCGCGGAGTCGATGCAGTCGCTGCCGCGGCCGTAGGCGGTGTGGCCGTCGCCGACGTAGGTGAGGAGGGTGGCGGAGGAGAGCTGGGAGGCGAGGGACCGGGCCCAGGGGTAGGGGGTCGCCGGGTCGCGGGTGGTGCCGACCACGACGATCGGGGCCGCGCCCTTCGCCTCGATGCGGTGGGGCTCACCGGTGGGCTTCACCGGCCAGTAGGCGCAGTTCAGGGAGGCCCAGGCGAGGCCCTCACCGAAGACGGGGGACGCCTTTTCGAAGGCGGGGAGCGCGCCCTCGACCTGGTCGGGGGTGGAGAAGGCCGCCGGAAGGTCGAGGCAGTTCACGGCGGAGTTGGCGAACATCAGGTTCGCGTACCGGCCGTCGGCGTCGCGCTCGTAGTAGCCGTCCGAGAGGGCGAGCAGACCGGCGCCGTCCCGCTCCTTCATCGCCGAGGAGAGTGCCTCGCGCAGCTGGGGCCAGGCCGACTCGTCGTACATCGCCGCGATCACGCCCGTCGTGGCCAGCGACTCGCCGAGCTTGCGACCGTCCGCGTCGCCGGCCGGAATGGGGGCCCTGTCCAGCCGGGCGAAGAACGCGCTGAGGTTCTTGCCGACCCGGTCCGGGCTCGTGCCCGCGCCGCCGAGCGGGCAGTCGCTCTGGGTCACGCAGTCCTTCGCGAAGGACTGGAAGGCGGTCTCGAAGCCCGCCGTCTGGTCCTCGTTCAGCTTGCGGGCGCTGAGCGAGGGGTCCAGCGCGCCGTCCAGGACCAGCCGGCCCACCCGGTCCGGGTAGAGCCCGGCGTACGTCGCCCCGAGGAACGTTCCGTACGACGCCCCGACATACGTCAGCTTCCGGTCTCCCAGCACCGCGCGCAGGATGTCCATGTCACGGGCCGCCTCGACCGTGGAGACATGCCGCAGCAGCTCGGGCGACCGCTGCCCGCAGCCCTCGGCGAACTTCTTGTAGGCGTCGACCAGTTCACCCTTCTCCCTCTTGTCGTCGGGGGTGAAGTCCGTCTGCGTGTACGCGTCCATCTCTCGGCCGGTGAGGCACTCGACCGGCTCGCTGCGGGCCACGCCGCGCGGGTCGACGGCGACCATGTCGTAGTGGGCGCGGACCTCCGCCGGGTAGCCGATGCCCGCGTACTGCTGCAGATATCCGACCGCGGAGCCGCCCGGACCGCCCGGGTTGACCAGCAGCGAGCCGAGTCGCTTGCCCGGCCCGGTGGCCTTCTTGCGGGCGACGGCCAGCCTGATGTCGCCGGAGGTCGGCTTGGCGTAGTCGAGCGGCGCCTTCATCGTGGCGCACTGGAAGCCGGGGACACCGCAGGTGCGCCAGGTCAGCTTCTGCCCGTAGAACGGGGACAGCGTCGACGGCGTGGCGCGGGGCAGCGCGCCCAGCGCCGTGTCCGTCGTCGACTTGGCCGTACTCGAACTGCCCGACGAGCAGGCCGAGACGAGCAGCGCCGCCACGGCGAGCAGCGTGCCGCCGGCGCGGAGCGTACGACCCGTGCCGGTGGAACGAACGGATCCGGCGGAAGACCTGGAAGACCTGACAGGGCGCCTGTTGTACATCTCGCGAGCGTAACCCTGCGCGATGAAATGCTCACCATCGGTGGCCGATGATCCTCATACGAGTGACATGGTCAACCGGCCTGGGGTTCCGGTCCACCGGGAGGGTGAACCCGAATGGGTCACCCCGCCCGCAGCGCCATCGTCATCGCCTCCACCGCGAGCAGCGGCGCCACGTTGCGGTCCAGGGCCTCGCGGCAGGCGGCGATCGCGTCGATACGGCGCAGGGTCGCCTCCGGTGTGCTGCCGCGGGCCAGACGCTCCAGGGTGTCCTCGGCCTCCGTGTTGGCGAGGGCGATACGGGAGCCGAGCTGGAGGGCGAGGACGTCGCGGTAGAACCCGGTGAGGTCGATCAGGGCCAGGTCCAGGCTGTCGCGCTGCGTACGCGTTCTTCGGCGCTTCTGCCGGTCCTCCAGCTCCTTCATGACGCCCGCGGTGCCGCGCGGCATGCGGCCGCCCTTCTCCGCGCCGAGCGCCGTCTTGAGGTCGTCGGTCTCCTTCACGTCGACTTCCTCGGCGAGCTGCTTGGCGTCCTCGGCCGCCGTGTCGATCAGCTCCTGGGCGGCCTTGAGGCAGCCGCCGATGTCGTCGATGCGGAGCGGGAGTTTCAGGACGGCGGCCCGGCGCTCTCGGGCGCTGCGATCGGTGGCGAGGCGACGGGCCCGCCCGATGTGGCCCTGCGTCGCGCGCGCGGCGACGGCGGCGACGGCGGGCTCGATGCCGTCACGTCGTACGAGGATGTCGGCGACCGCTTCCACCGGCGGGGTGCGCAGCGTGAGGAGGCGGCAGCGCGAGCGGATGGTCGGGAGGACGTCCTCGATGGAGGGGGCGCACAACAGCCAGACCGTGCGGGGGGCGGGCTCCTCCACGGCCTTCAGCAGAACGTTGCCCGCGCCCTCCGTGAGGCGGTCGGCGTCCTCCAGAACGATCACCTGCCAGCGGCCGCCGGCGGGCGACATCTGGGCGCGGCGGACCAGGTCGCGGGTCTCCTTCACACCGATGGACAGGAGATCCGTGCGGACGATCTGCACATCGGCGTGCGTGCCCACCAGGCTCGTATGACATCCGTCGCAGAAGCCGCAGCCGGGAACGCCGCCGAGCGCGCGGTCGGGGCTCACGCACTGGAGCGCCGCCGCGAACGCACGCGCCGCGGTGGAGCGGCCCGAGCCGGGCGGGCCCGTGAACAGCCAGGCGTGCGTCATCTTCGACGCCTCGGGCGGAGGCGCGGCCGTGGCGATCGCGGTGACGAGCGCGTCGGCGTCACGTGCGGCGGCGGCGAGCTGCTCGCTCACCTTCTCCTGGCCCACCAGGTCGTCCCATACGGGCACGGAGCACCGCCCTTTCGTCGCACTTTGCCTTGCCGCGTCCATTGTGCGGGTCGCCACTGACAACGGGCCCCGCGGCCGGGCTCAGAGGCAGGCCCGGGCCGGGATCAGGGGCAGGACCGGGATCGGGACCGGAGTCAGCGGCGCCCGCCCCGGCCCTCGTCCCGGTCGTCGTCCTCGCGCGGGCCGAGCAGTTCGTCCGCCAGGCTCGGAAGGTCGTCCAGCGGGGTCTCCTCCGCCCAGTCGGAGCGGGGTCGACGGCGCGGTGTGCCCCCGTCGTCGACCTGCGGCAGCTCCCGGGTGCGGTCCTCGGCGCCGTCGGGCCTTGGCGCGTCGGAGGACCGGGGCGACGGGCGCTCGTCACGGAAGTAGCCCTTCGGCACTCGGTCCGCAGAACCACCCGCACCGGCGTCCCTGGTGCTCCTGCCATCCCCGGCACCCCTTGAATCCCTGGCGCCCCTCGCGTCCTGGACGGGAGGCAGCACCGCCGTCTCGTCGGCGGCCCGATCGTCCCGTACGGGGGGAAGCACCGCCGTCTCGTCAGCGCTCCGGTCCTCCCGTACGGGAGGAAGTACGGCCGTCTCGTCAGCCGCCCCCGGCGGTACCGGCGGCTTGGGCAGCTTGGCCGTCTCCTCCATGGGACCGCCCGCGGCGTTCGAGGGCGTCACGATCGGCGTGGGCACCGTCGTCTCGTGGTCGGACGGAGTCGAACGCGACCGACCGGACGCCGCGGAACCGGACGCACCCGAAGCAGCTGTCGAAGCAGCCGCGGCGGCCGCCGCGGCCTCAGCCGCCCGTCGCGCCTCCTCGGCCCGCAGCAGGGCTTCCTCGGCCTTGCGCTGCTTCTCCAGGCGGCGCTCCTCCGCCTCCGCCCGCAGCCGGGCCTCCTCCTCGGCCTGCTTGCGTCGGCGCTCCTCCTCGGCGGCCCGGGCCTGCTCCTCGGCGAGCTGCCTGACGCGCTCCTCCTCGGCGCGGCGCCGGGCCTCCTCGGCACGCTGCCTGGCCTCCTCCGCCTGGCGCTCGGCCTCGCGCCGCTGGGCCTCCTCCAGCTCGCGCTGCTTGCGCTCCTCCTCCTCGGCGCGCAGACGGGCCAGCTGCTCCTGGCGCTCGCGCTCCAGGCGCTCCTCCTCGGCCTTGCGGGCGGCCTCTTCCTCGGCCTTGCGCCGGGCCTCCTCCTCGGCCGCCCTGCGCGCCTCCTCCTGAGCCTTCACCTCGGCCTCGGAGAGCGGCAGCATCACGTCGAGGCGGTGGCGGATGACCGTGGTGACCGACTCGGGCTCCTGACCTGCGTCGACGATCAGGTAGCGCCCGGGGTCGGCCGCGGCCAGCGTCAGGAAACCGGACCGCACGCGCGTGTGGAACTCCAGCGGCTCCGACTCCAGCCGGTCCGGCGCCTCCGTGAACCGCTCGCGCGCCGTCTCCGGGGAGACGTCGAGCAGCACCGTCAGATGGGGCACCAGCCCGTCCGTCGCCCAGCGGTTGATGCGGGCGATCTCGGTGGGCGACAGGTCGCGGCCGGCGCCCTGGTAGGCGACCGACGAGTCGATGTAGCGGTCCGAGATGACCACGGCGCCCCGCTCCAGCGCGGGCCGCACCACCGTGTCGACGTGCTCGGCGCGGTCGGCGGCGTACAGCAGCGCCTCGGCCCGGTGCGACAGCCCGGCGGACGACACGTCGAGGAGGATCGACCGCAGCCGCTTGCCGACCGGCGTGGCGCCCGGCTCCCGGGTGACCACGACCTCGTGGCCCTTGGCCCTGATCCACTCGGCGAGGGCCTCGGCCTGGGTGGACTTCCCGGCCCCGTCACCGCCCTCCAGGGCGATGAAGAACCCGGTCGCGGCGGCCAGCTGGTCCGGGTCGTCGCCGCCGCGCAGCGCGTCCAGCAGGTCGTGCCGCAGCGGTACGCCGGAGCGGTCGTCGACCTTGGCGAGGACCAGCGCGGCGACCGGCAGCAGCAGTGCGCCGACGAGCATGAGTGTGAAGGCGGCGCCGCCGTGTGCGAAGACGAACTTGCCGTTCTCCAGACGGTGCGGCCCGATCCCGGCGGCCACCACGGGCGCCAGCAGCGCCCCCAGGGCGACCAGGACCCGTACGACCGCGTGCAGGTGTTCGGTCGTACGCGCCCGCCGGTACTCCTCGACCTCCTGGTCGAGGAGCGTGTGCCCGGTGTTCGCGGCGACGCCCGCGCCGATGCCCGCGAGGCCGATGATCAGCAGCACGGTGGTGACGTCCGGGACGAGCCCGGCGGCGAGCAGTGCGACACCGGTGAAGGCGATCGCCAGCGCGAGCAGCCGGCGCCGCGACAGCGACGGCAGCACCTTCGGCGCCGTACGGATGCCGACGACGACGCCTCCGGTCAGCGCGAGGACCAGCAGTCCGTACGTCACCGGTCCGCCGCCCAGGTCCTTGGCGTGCAGCACGGAGACGGCGACGGAGGCCGAGATCGCCCCGGCGACGGCGGCGCAGGCGAGGACCAGCAGCGGGATCGCGCCCGTACGGCCCTTGTCGACGCCGGTGCCCGTCCGGGGCCGGCGCAGGCCCTCCAGGGGCGAGCGGGCGCGCGGGGTGCGGGAGTCGGGCAGTTCGAGGAACGTGACGACCGACAGGGAGGCCGCGAACAGCCCTGCGGCGACGTACGAGGCGAGCGCCGCCTGGTGCTGCTCGAACCAGATGATTCCGGCGCCCAGCAGGTTGTTGACGAGGGACACGACGACGAGCGTGGCGGCCGCGATCGGCACCGCGATGAATCCCGTACGCAGCGACAGGCGCCGCAGTGCGTCCATGTGGTCCGGCAGCGGGCGCACCGTGGCGCCCTCCAGCGGCGGCGCGGGCAGCAGCGCGGGCGCCGCGCTCTCGCGGCACACCGTCCAGAACCGCTCGGCGACTCCGGTCACGAAGGCGATGACGAGGAGGACGGCGAGGGCGTCGTCCGGGGTCCAGTCGATCCACAGGGGCGCGACGATCAGCAGCGCGGCGCGCAGTCCGTCCGCGCCGACCATGGTCCAGCGCCGGTCGAGCGGGCCGTCCGGGGACGTCAGCGAGGTGAGCGGGCCGAGGAGGACGGCGCCGAAGAGGAGTGTGGCGAGAACCCGTACCCCGAAGACGGCCGCCACGGCGAGGGCCACTCCTCGGTAGCCGCCGCCGAAGGAGCCCTCGGCGATGGCCGCCTGGAGGGCGAGGACGACCAGGACAAGCAGGGCGAGGGCGTCGCCGACACCTCCCACGAGCTGTGCGCTCCAGAGCCGCTTCAACTGCGGCCGGCGCAGCAGGGCGCGGACGGCGCGCTCGCGGGAATCTGCGACCAGGGCGTCGTCGGGGGCCGGTTCATGGGCCGTTGGCTGCTCGGCTCGCGTCATCGTGCCAGCCTATCCGGACCCACTGACTCCTCGAAGGGGTGGCCGAACATACGGACGCCCCCACACCTGAAGGTGTAGGGGCGCACGCGCGCACTGGGCGCGGAGGGCTCAGCAGGCTCAGCTCTCCGAAGCGGCCGTCTTCTTTGCGGCGGTCTTCTTGGCGGGTGCCTTCTTGGCGGCCGTCTTCGAAGTCGTCGTCTTCTTTGCGGCCGTCTTCTTGGCAGGGGCCTTCTTGGTGGCCGTCTTCTTGGCGGGCGCCTTCTTGGCGGTCTTCTTGGCCGGTGCCTTGGCACGCTTCTCGGCGAGCAGCTCGAAGCCGCGCTCCGGGGTGATCTCCTCGACGCTGTCGCCGGAGCGCAGGGTCGCGTTGGTCTCGCCGTCGGTGACGTACGGGCCGAAGCGGCCGTCCTTGACGACGACGGGCTGTCCGCTGACCGGGTCCGCGCCGAGTTCCTTCAGCGGCGGCTTGGCGGCGGCGCGGCCGCGCTGCTTGGGCTGGGAGTAGATCTCCAGCGCCTCTTCGAGGGTGATCGTGAAGAGCTGGTCCTCGGCGGTGAGCGACCGCGAGTCCGTGCCCTTCTTCAGGTACGGGCCGTAGCGGCCGTTCTGCGCGGTGATCTCCACGCCCTCGGCGTCCTTGCCGACCACGCGCGGCAGGGACATCAGCTTGAGGGCGTCCGCGAGGGTCACCGTGTCGAGCGACATCGACTTGAAGAGCGAGGCGGTACGCGGCTTGACGGCGTTCTTGCCGGTCTTCGGGGTGCCCTCGGGGAGCACCTCGGTGACGTACGGGCCGTAGCGGCCGTCCTTGGCGATGATCTGGTGGCCCGACTCCGGGTCGGCGCCCAGCTCGAAGTCGCCGCTCGGCTTGGCGAGCAGTTCCTCCGCGAGTTCGACCGTCAGCTCGTCGGGGGCCAGATCCTCGGGGACGTCCGCGCGCTGGTGGTTCTCGGAGTCCTTCTCGCCGCGCTCGATGTACGGGCCGTAGCGGCCGACGCGGAGCACGATGTCGTTGCCGACGGGGAAGGACGACACCTCGCGGGCGTCGATGGCGCCCAGGTCGGTGACGAGCTCCTTGAGGCCGCCGAGGTGGTCCCCGTCGCCGTTGCCCGCGTCCGCGGCGCCGCCCTCGGCGCCTTCACCGAAGTAGAACCGCTTCAGCCACGGCACCGCCCGCGCCTCGCCCCGCGCGATGCGGTCGAGGTCGTCCTCCATCCTGGCGGTGAAGTCGTAGTCGACGAGCCGCCCGAAGTGCTTCTCCAGGAGGTTGACCACGGCGAAGGACAGGAAGGACGGCACCAGGGCCGTGCCCTTCTTGAAGACGTAGCCGCGGTCGAGGATCGTGCCGATGATCGACGCGTACGTCGACGGGCGGCCGATCTCGCGCTCTTCGAGCTCCTTGACGAGGCTGGCCTCGGTGTAGCGGGCCGGGGGCTTGGTGGCGTGGCCGTCGACCGAGATCTCCTCGGCGGACAGCGGGTCGCCCTCGCTGACCTGCGGCAGCCGGCGCTCGCGGTCGTCGAGCTCGGCGTTCGGGTCGTCCGCGCCCTCGACGTACGCCTTGAGGAAGCCGTGGAAGGTGATGGTCTTGCCGGACGCGCTGAACTCGGCGTCGCGGCCGTCGCTGGAGCGACCGCCGATCTTGACCGTGACCGAGTTTCCGGTCGCGTCCTTCATCTGGGAGGCGACGGTCCGCTTCCAGATCAGCTCGTAGAGCTTGAACTGGTCGCCGGTCAGGCCGGTCTCGGCGGGGGTGCGGAAGCGGTCGCCGGAGGGGCGGATCGCCTCGTGCGCCTCCTGCGCGTTCTTGACCTTGCCGGCGTAGGTGCGCGGGCTGGACGGCAGGTAGTCGGCGCCGTACAGCTGCGTGACCTGGGTGCGGGCGGCGGTGATCGCCGTGTCCGAGAGGGTCGTGGAGTCCGTACGCATGTAGGTGATGAAGCCGTTCTCGTACAGCTTCTGTGCCACCTGCATCGTGGCCTTCGCGCCGAAGCCGAGCTTGCGCGAGGCCTCCTGCTGGAGCGTCGTCGTGCGGAACGGCGCGTACGGCGAGCGGCGGTACGGCTTGGACTCGACCGAGCGGACGGCGAAGTCCGTGTCGGCCAGGGCGGCGGCCAGCGCGCGGGCGTTCGCCTCGTCCAGGTGGAGCGTGTTCGCGCTCTTGATCTGGCCGATCGAGTCGAAGTCGCGGCCCTGGGCGACACGCCGGCCGTCGACCGTGGTCAGGCGGGCGACCAGCTGCGACGGGTCGGAGGAGTCACCGGCGCGACCGGTGCCGAAGGTGCCGGTCAGGTCCCAGTACTCGGCGGAGCGGAAGGCGATGCGCTCGCGCTCCCGCTCGACGACGAGCCGGGTCGCCACGGACTGCACACGGCCCGCCGACAGGCGCGGCATGACCTTCTTCCACAGGACCGGCGAGACCTCGTAGCCGTAGAGGCGGTCGAGGATACGGCGGGTCTCCTGGGCGTCGACCATGCGCTGGTTGAGCTCGCGCGGGTTGGCGACGGCGCTGCGGATCGCGTCCTTGGTGATCTCGTGGAAGACCATCCGGTGGACGGGAACCTTGGGCTTCAGGACCTCCAGGAGGTGCCACGCGATGGCTTCGCCCTCGCGGTCCTCATCGGTGGCGAGGAAGAGTTCGTCGGAGTCCTTCAGCAGGTCCTTGAGCTTCTTGACCTGGGCCCTCTTGTCAGCGTTGACCACATAGATCGGCTGGAAGTCATGTTCGACGTCCACACCGAGGCGACGGACCTCGCCGGTGTACTGCTCGGGCACCTCCGCGGCGCCGTTGGGGAGGTCGCGGATGTGCCCGACGCTCGCTTCGACGACATAGCCGGGGCCGAGATAGCCCTTGATCGTCTTCGCCTTGGCAGGCGACTCGACGATGACGAGTCGGCGGCCGCCGTGTGCGGTGTCGCTGGTCGGGGACAACTTCGCTCTTCTCTCCGGTCGACGCGGGGGTCTCGGTCGCCCCAGGTCTTGCCCCAGGGGTCGGGTCGTGCTGACGCTGCGGAGTGTGACGGTACATCCCGCCCCCGTGTCAAACGGGAAAAGCCCGCAACGGCCACTCGAACGGTAACCCGACTACCGCCATTCCTGCCGCCCGGAGTGGCCGGGACCCTTTCCCGGCCCATCCGGAGCGTGACCTATCAGTTACCGCGGCGCCCTGCACCGAGGGCCACGGACCACGCGGTCACAGGCGCGTGAAGCACCACGCGCCCGCGGCGAGAGCGGCCACCGAGGCAAGGGCCGCGAGCGCGGCGGATGCGACAGGGCTCACACCGTCCGCGACGGGCTCGCGGTGCCGCACCCGGACCACGGTCCAGGTCAGCAGCGCGCTTCCGAACAGGGCGAACACCGCCCCCGCGAAGATCGCCGATCCGCTCTCCATGTGCCTTTCCTCCCGTCCCGGGTTGCCCGGACCGGGAGGCTGACACCTGTGCGCGACGAGGAGACCAATCCCCGGTGAACGCAGGGAGGACAGCCCCTCATACGTCCGCCCGGCGCCGCTCAGACGCTGCCGGGTGCCGATATCGCCCCGCTCGACTGGCCGTGATCCGGTTGTGCCACGGTGCACACGACAAACGTGAACCCCTTCTTCCAGAGGCTCTCGTCGGACAGATAGCCGTATACGACGAGATCGGATCCGGGCGCCCAAGTCGACTCGAACTTGTTGCCGCACAGCTTGTTTCCCTGCTCCAGCGCCTCGTTGAAGCCCATGCCCTCCGGGACCTCGGTGAAGCCGATCACCTGGTCGGTGTGCCCATCGGCACAGTCGGTCAGCGACGAGGTGAAGCTGTTCTTGTGGTCGATGTAGATCCAGCAGTCCCCCAGGCTCATCTCGGTCGTCCACACGGTCGCCTCGGTCTCCCGGAACTGCCCGATCTCTCCGCCGATGGGAACATGACGGCCGAGTACGAGACATGCCGTACCTCCGCCGGCCGCCTCGAACCCCTCCTTGGTCGGTGTCACGGCGTAGACGGCCGCGTCGGCCAGCGAGTCGGCCGTCTCCTGGACCTGGCTCGCGCACTGGTCGGCACCGTTGGCCTGGGCGTCGGCGTAGTCGCTCGCCTTCTCGATCGACATCACCTGGCCGTCCGGATAGTCGTGGGCACAGTTCACGACGCCCAGGTTCGGCCTCGACTGGAACGCCATCTGCGGCGACGGCCAGACCACGTGCACACAGTCGCCGGGCTGCAACGCCTTCTTGAGGCCCACTTCCTTTCCGTACGGCAGGCCGGGCACCTTGGACTTCGACTTCGGCTTCGTCGAGGTGGAGTGCCCGTCGGGTGTGCCCTTGTCGCCGGTCAGTGAGGTCGCCGCCCACACACCGCCGCCGATGACAAGGGCGACGGCCGCCACGATGGCGATGACGACCCCGACGCGCTTCCCACCCCGGGGTCCGCCGCCGGGCGGGCCGCCCGGGCCACCGGGACCGCCCGGGTACCCTCCGTGGCCGCCCGGCCCGTCGTACGAGGACACCGTCGGGCTGTTCGCGTACGGATTCCAGCCGCCGTACGGACCACCACCGGCCCCCGGCGTCTGCCCCGGCGTGGCCGGAGCGCCCAGCGGAGTGTGCGGGGTGTTCGGTGTCGGGGGCGCGCCCGGCGTGTGCGGGACGCCCGGGGTCGGGCCGCCGAAGGTGCCCGGGGTCGGGTTGCCGGGAGCGATCAGCGGCTGGTCCATGTACAGCCCGGGGCCCTGGGGCGTGGCCGCCGGCTGGTCGGCGGGGGCGCCCGGCGTGGGCGCTCCGTACGGTCCGCCCATCACATACCCGGGCGGGCCGCTCGCGACGTATCCCGGCGGCGGGTCGGCCATCGAACGGGCGGCCGGTGCGGGCCCGAAGCCCGGCGCCGAGGCGCCCGGCGCCACCGTCCACCCCTGGGGCGCTCCGAAGCCGCTGGACGTCCCCTGCGCCGCCCGCTCCAGCCCGCGGCCCACGGCCTCGGGGGTCAGCCTGCGCACCGGGTCCTTGACCAGCAAACCGTGCAGCACCGGCGCCAGTTCACCCGCTCGCGCCGGCGGGGTGGGCTCCTCACCGAGCAGGGCCGTCAGCGTCGCGAAGTCGCCGTGTCGGTCGAAGGGGCCGCGGCCCTCGACTGCGGCGTACAACGTGGCGCCCAGGGAGAAGAGGTCGGCGGCCGGTGTCGGAGGCTCGCCACGGGCGCGCTCGGGCGCGAGATAGCCGGGCGTCCCGAGGATGCCGGCGGTGGCGGTGAGCCGGGGCTCGTGCGACTCGGGTTGCAGCGCGATGCCGTAGTCGGTGAGCAGCACGCGCGCGTAGGGGTCGCCCGAAGCATCCGGCGCCAGAAGGATGTTGGCCGGTTTCACATCCCTGTGGAGGATCCCGATCCGGTGGCCCGCGGTCAGCGCGTCGAGGACGGCGAGCCCGATCCGGGCCACCTGCGCGGGCGACAGCGGCCCCGAACTCCGTACAACCGCCTGGAGATCGACCGCGTCCGGCACGTACTCCATGACGATCCACGGCAGTCCCTCGTGCACCACCACGTCGTGCACGGTGGCCACATGGGGGTGGCCGCGCAGCCGCGCCGCGTGCCGGGCCTCGCTGCGGGCCCGCGCGATGCGCTGCGCGGGCTCGCTCGCGTCCATCGGCACGTCCGGCAGCGCGATCTCCTTCATGGAGACCTCGCAGGCCAACTCCTTGTCGTACGCCAGCCAGACGCGCCCCATGCCGCCCGCGCCGAGCGTCCGCAGCAGCCGGTACCTGCCGCTGATGATCCTGCCCTGACCCTGATCCGGCGTCTCCCCCGACATCACGCCTCCCCCGAGACAGCGCGCCTCCCCCGAGAACGCGTGGAGCTTGTCCCTAAAAGGTAGCTTCGCATCCACCACTGACAGGAGCCCTTTTGCTGACCAATCCCGTCAGATCGGGCACTTGTGACCCAGTGCAGCGAAGCAGCCCCAGCCGTCCCAGGTCGAGGAAGGTCCCGGGCGGGCGAACCGCCACCCGGAACGATGTCATTCGACCGGTTCGAGGAACCCCTGTTCGACCAGCAGCCGGATCTGCGCGGGTGTCCGGTCGCGCAGCAACACCGGGTCCTCGCCGACAAGTTGGGCGATGGCGTCCAGAATCCGGCCCGCGCTCAGCGAGCCGTCGCACACACCCGCGAAGCCCGCGCCGACCGTGTCCACCTTCGTGGCGCGGCGCATCCCGCGGTGCTGGCGCAGCACCACGTGCTCCGGGTCCTCCGCGCCGGGCAGCCCGACCTGCTCCTGGACGACCTCGGCTGCCAGCGTGAAGTGCCCGGCGAGCAGGGCCGCGTCGTCGTGCGCCCGCAGATAGTCGACGCGGTCGAAGTGGGCGCGCACCGCCTCGCCGAGGGGCTGCTCGACGGAGTGCGGCCACTCCTCCACCGTGACCGAGGCTTCGGCTGCGGCCGCCTTGCGCAGGGTGATCCAGCCGAAGCCGACCGCCTTCACCTTGCGTGCCTCGAACTCGTCGAGCCACGCGTCGTACCGCGCCTGGTACGCGGCAGGGTCCTCCCGGTGGTCACCGGCGTCGCGCAGCCACAACTCGGCGTACTGCGTGACGTCCTGGACCTCGCGCTGCACGATCCAGGCGTCGCAGCCACGCGGCACCCAGGAGCGCAGCCGGTCCTGCCAGTCCTCGCCCTCCACGTGCTGCCAGTTGGCCAGGAACTGCGCGAAGCCTCCTTCGTTCAGCCGGGACCCCGCCTGCTGAACGAGCGTGCGGCACAGATCGTCCCCGCCCATGCCGCCGTCGCGGTAGGTGAGCCGGGCGCCGGGAGAGATCACGAAGGGCGGGTTCGACACGATCAGGTCATACGTCTCGTCGGCGACCGGCTCGAACAGGGAGCCCTCGCGCAGGTCCGCGGCCGGGGCGCCGGAGAGCGCCAGGGTCAGGGCGGTGATGTGCAGCGCGCGCGGGTTCAGGTCGGTCGCCGTCACGCGCGTGGCGTGCTGGGCGGCGTGCAGCGCCTGGATTCCGGAGCCTGTGCCGAGGTCGAGCGCGGCGGCGACGGGCCCGCGCACCGTGATGCCGGCGAGCGTCGTGGAGGCACCACCGACGCCCAGGACGACGCCCTCCTCGCGGCTGCCGATGCCACCGGCGCCGCCCACCGCGCAGCCCAGGTCCGAGACGATGAACCAGTCCTCGCCGTCGGTACCGCCGTACGGCCGGATGTCCACCGTGGCGGAGACCTCGTCCCCACCGACAGCGGTGAGCCAACCGCTCTCCAGGCAGTCGGCGAGGGGCAGCACGTCCGCCAGGCGGGCGCGGGGCACGGGCTGCTGCAACAGGAAGAGCCGTACGAGGGCCTCCAGCGGCGTGTCCCCGCGGGTCGCCCGCAGCGCGGGCACGGTCTCGCTGCGCGCCAGGGCCGCGTACGCGGGGGCGCCGAGCAGGTCGAGGAGTCCGTCGGCGGTGAAGGAGGCCCCGAGCAGGGCGTCCCGCAGCCGGGCGGCGACGTCGGCGCGGTCGGAGGAGGGCAGCGGTGACAGGCTGGTGTTACTCACCCGTCCATTGTGTCGGTTGCCGCCCATGATGCGCGTACCCCTGTGGACAACCTGGCGGACAACATGCGAGAGGGCCCGGCACGCGCGCGTACCGGGCCCTCTTTCGGTTGACCGAACGATCGGCCTCCCTGAGGTCGGCGTTTCGTCGTGGTCGGGCCTTGGCCGAGGTGAGCCGTTGGCCGAGGTCAGCCGTTAGCTGCCGTCAGCCCTTGGCCGCTGTCAGCCGTTGGTCGCCGAAGGCTTGGCGGACGCCGACTTGCAGCTCTCCTGCTTCGCCATCGCCGCACCCACCTCGCCCTCCTCGAGCTTCTTCAGGGCGTCGTTCCCGCTCTGGCTCAGCTTGTCGAGCTGGGTCGCGATGCCCTTCAGACCGTCCGCGAACTTCGACTGGTCCTTGGTGTCGAGCTTTTCGACCTGCGTCTTCAGGTCCGCGTACTTCGCGGAGATGTCGTTGAGTTCCTTGACGGCGTTCGTCTTCTTCGTCTTGCCGTCCTCGACGTCGGGGGCCCCGGCCTTCTCGACGGCGGTGCCGATCGCCTTGTAGGCGTCGGACATGTCCTGGAAGGCCTGGGCGTCGGTCTTCTGGACCTCTTCCGGCGTGCTGTTGTCCGAGGTCTCCTTCTGGATGGCGGTGTTGGCGGCCTCGATCTTCTTCGCCTGCGGCTGCACGGCGTCACAGACCTGCTTGGCCCAGGAGTTCAGCGCGTCGCTGTTGTCGTCGCTGCTACTGCTGCATCCCGACAGCGCCAGTACCAGTACCGCACCGCCGGACAGTGCGGCCGTGAGCTTCTTGTTCACCGGATTGGTCCCTTCCATGGCTCTCGGCCCCGGAACATACACGCCAAGTGGGCGACAACCGCGTGTCGAACATCCGCTTTAACCGGTATTAGAGCCATTTGCACCAAGAGAGAGAAGGCTCACGGCCGGGGTGTGAACACACACAAGAGCGGGCGGACGACACGTCAATACGCACCGTCCGCCCGCCCGTTGAGCGGAACCTGACCAGGTGTGGAACCTGGTGCTACGAAACCACCGCAGGATCCGCCGACTTGGCCACCCGCTCGGAGTCGCTTTCGTCACCCATGGCGATCCCGCGCCGCTTGGACACGTACACCGCGCCCACGATCACGGCGATCGAGACCACCGCGATCAGAATCCGCATCCCGAGGTTCTTGTCGTCGCCGTACGAGAACTTGACGACCGCCGGCGCGATCAGCAGCGCCACCAGGTTCATCACCTTCAGCAGCGGGTTGATCGCGGGACCCGCGGTGTCCTTGAAGGGGTCGCCGACGGTGTCGCCGATCACCGTCGCGGCATGGGCCTCACTGCCCTTGCCGCCGTAGTGACCGTCCTCGACGAGCTTCTTCGCGTTGTCCCACGCACCGCCGGAGTTGGCGAGGAAGACCGCCATCAGCGTGCCGGTGCCGATCGCGCCCGCGAGGAACGAGCCGAGCGCCCCGACCCCGAGCGTGAAACCGATCGCGATCGGCGTCAGCACGGCGAGCAGTCCGGGCGTGGCGAGCTCGCGCAGGGCGTCCTTGGTGCAGATGTCGACGACCCGCCCGTACTCGGGCTTCTCCGTGTAGTCCATGATCCCGGGGTGCTCGCGGAACTGCCGCCGCACCTCGTAGACCACGGCCCCGGCGGACCGGGACACCGCGTTGATCGCCAGCCCCGAGAAGAGGAAGACGACCGCGGCGCCTGCGATGAGACCGACCAGGTTGTTGGGCTGGGAGATGTCCATCATCAGGTTCAGCGGGGCGCCCGCGCCGGAGACCTTCTCGCCCACGTCGTGTGCCGCCGTGGTGATCGCGTCCCGGTAGGAGCCGAAGAGCGCCGAGGCCGCGAGGACGGCCGTGGCGATGGCGATGCCCTTGGTGATGGCCTTGGTGGTGTTGCCCACGGCGTCCAGGTCGGTGAGCACCTGGGCGCCCGCGCCCTCGACGTCGCCGGACATCTCGGCGATGCCCTGCGCGTTGTCGGAGACCGGACCGAAGGTGTCCATGGCGACGATGACACCGACCGTGGTGAGCAGACCGGTACCGGCCAGGGCCACCGCGAACAGCGCCAGCATGATGGACGTACCGCCGAGCAGGAACGCCCCGTACACGCCGAGGCCGATCAACAGGGCGGTGTAGACGGCCGATTCGAGTCCGATCGAGATACCGGCGAGGACGACGGTGGCCGCGCCGGTGAGTGAACTCTTGCCGATGTCCCGCACGGGACGCCGGGTGGTCTCGGTGAAGTAGCCGGTGAGCTGCTGGATCAGCGCGGCCAGCACGATGCCGATCGCGACGGCGACGAGCGCGAAGATCCGCGGATCGCCGTCCTTGGCCTTGATCGCCGCGTTCGTGACCCCGTCCAGTTCGGCGTAGGTGGACGGCAGGTAGATGAAGACCGCCGCGGCCACCAGTCCCAGCGAGATCACCGCGGAGATGAAGAAGCCGCGGTTGATCGCGCTCATCCCGCTGCGGTCGGACCGGCGCGGGGCGACCGCGAAGATGCCGATCATCGCGGTGAGCACGCCGATCGCGGGCACGATCAGCGGGAACGCGAGTCCGGCGTCGCCGAACGCGGCCTTGCCGAGGATCAGCGCGGCGACGAGCGTGACGGCGTACGACTCGAAGAGGTCCGCCGCCATGCCCGCGCAGTCGCCGACGTTGTCGCCCACGTTGTCGGCGATGGTCGCGGCATTGCGCGGGTCGTCCTCCGGGATGCCCTGCTCGACCTTGCCGACCAGGTCGGCGCCGACGTCGGCGGCCTTGGTGAAGATGCCGCCGCCGACACGCATGAACATGGCGATCAGTGCGGCACCGAGACCGAATCCTTCGAGCACCTTCGGCGCGTCGGCCGCGTACACCAGCACCACGCAGGAGGCGCCCAGCAGACCGAGCCCCACCGTGAACATGCCGACGACGCCGCCCGTGCGGAAAGCGATCTTCATGGCTTTGTGCGAGACGGCGGTGAGATCCTTTTCGGGCTCACCCTCCGCCGGAGTCGCTTCCCTTGCCGCGGCGGCCACGCGGACATTGCTCCGTACTGCGAGCCACATACCGATATAGCCGGTGGTGGCCGAGAACACCGCGCCGATCAAGAAGAAGATCGATCGGCCCGCGCGCTGATTCCAGTCGTCCGCGGGCAACAGCATGAGCAGGAAGAACACCACGACGGCGAATACGCCGAGCGTGCGCATCTGGCGCCCCAGGTAGGCATTCGCGCCCTCCTGGATCGCCGTCGCGATCTTCTTCATGCTGTCGGTGCCCTCGCCGGCGGCGAGCACCTGCCGTACGAGAACCCCGGCGACCACGAGGGCCGCGAGGGCGACAGCACCGATCACCATCACGATGAGCCGGTTGTCGTCTGTCAGTACTGCGGCTGCGAAGGTTGTGGGGTGGTCAAACTGATGAGGGGTAGAAAGCCCCGCCATTCGTCCTCCTTGACGCCTGTGCTGAGCTCAAGATGTGGACGGATTGTAGGTACCGGAACCTGATCAAAACAGTGCGCGGTAAACGGAATTAGCCTTCACATGCTCTTCAGCAAATGATCGACGCGTCACCATGGGGCTCGAAAGAAGTAATGCCTCAAAGGCGTTGACGCTTGATCCAATTATCGCGCGATTGATCGTGAATCAATTCACGAATTGCTCTGTGTGATCACTGTACGGTCCGGCACTGACAGCGGGACATGCCGAAGGGCCCTACTCAGTAGGGCCCTTCGGGGCAAGAGATGCCGCGGCTCAAGGCCGCTGCGGGGGGGGGGGGGGGGGGGAGACGCGAGGCTGCTGTCAGGGAAGAGCCGTGGCCGGCGGCGTGGTGGGCCAGCTCATCCTGATCAGCCCGCCGTTCTCTCCGGCGGTGACCTCCACGTCGTCGACGAGGCCGCTGATGACGGCGAGGCCCATTTCGTCCTCGTCGCTCTCCACGTCCGTGTCGCCGCCGTCGCCGCGGGCTCCCGGAGCCTTGTCACCGGGGGCCGCGCGCGGTGCCTCGTCGCCGACCTCGATGGAGAACTGCTTCTCCTCCTCGATCAGCGTCACTCGCACCGGTGCCGACGTTCCGCTGCTCTGGTGCAGTCCGACGGCGCGGGTACAGGCCTCGCCCACGGCGAGTCTGACCTCGTCGAGTACGGCCTCGTCCACTCCGGCCCTGCGCGCCACCGCTGCCGCCACCAGTCGGGCGGTCCTGACGTGCTCGGGCAGCGCGCTGAAGCGGAGTTCAACGGTGGCCATGCATCCCCCTCAGAACTTCGGGCGTGCTGTCGGAGGGCCGGGCCGCCGAGGCCCGGTCCCCCCACGTTGGTTCGACCGTCATGGGCGCGCGACTACTGCCGGTCTTCGGCTCGCGGCCCGGTGACGGGTCAGTCGGTGGCCGCCACCGCTTCCTCGACCGAGGTGTGGATCGGGAACACCTTGGTGAGACCGGTGATGCGGAAGATCTTCAGAATGCGCTCCTGGTTGCAGACCAGGCGCAACGAGCCCTCATGGGCACGCACACGCTTCAGGCCGCCGACCAGCACGCCGAGCCCGGTGGAGTCGAGGAAGTCGACGCCCTCCATGTCGACGACGAGGTGGAAACTCCCGTCGTTGACCAGCTCGACCAGCTGCTCGCGCAGCTTGGGCGCGGTATATACGTCGATTTCGCCACCGACCTCGACGACCGTACGATCGCCGACGGTACGGGTCGACAGGGACAGGTCCACGGATCCTCCAGCACCTTGCTATCGAGCGGTCGCCCCTCAGGACACCTCGGCGGAGCCCTTGGGACGTTCGCCAGCCGCGATGGCATTCAATCACTTACCGGCAGGCGTGCACGACGCCTTGGCTCCATTGTCCGTCAAGCCAGTGACACACTCGGTGCCGATGGCCAAGAATCACCGATCCGATCGACCCTCGACGGACACCGCTTCCCGCCCCTCGCCGGGCACGGTCCTGGACCGGCTCGCCTCGGGGCCGAGCCGGGCTTCGCGCATCACTCATACGGAGCACTTGCCCCCGCGCGAGGGTCGCCATGCCGTCTGGCCTGACCGGATTCGCTCAGAGGTCATCGCCGCGGTGCAGGCAGCGGGCATCGAGCACCCCTGGGCCCACCAGGCACTGGCCGCCGAGCACGCCCTGGACGGCGACTCGGTGGTCGTCGCCACGGGCACCGCCTCCGGCAAGTCCCTGGCCTATCTCGTACCGGTGCTGTCGCGTCTGCTGGACGGGTCGGAGGCGCCCAACGGCCGCGGGGCCACCGCGCTGTACCTGGCCCCGACCAAGGCCCTTGCGGCGGACCAGTGCCGGTCCGTGAAGGAACTTTCACAACCTCTGGGCCATGCGGTGCGCCCCGCGGTCTACGACGGCGACACGCCCGTCGAGGAGCGCGAATGGGTACGCCAGTACGCCAACTACGTTCTGACCAACCCCGACATGCTGCACCGCGGCATACTGCCCTCGCACCCCCGCTGGTCCTCCTTCCTGAAATCGCTGAAGTTCGTCGTCATCGACGAGTGCCACACCTACCGCGGTGTCTTCGGCTCCCACGTCGCCCAGGTCCTGCGCCGGCTGCGCCGCCTCTGCGCGCGCTACGGCGCCTCCCCGGTCTTCCTGCTGGCCTCCGCGACCGCCGCCGAGCCCTCGGTCGCCGCCGGTCGGCTCACGGGCCTCCCGGTGGTGGAGGTCGCGGACGACGCCTCCCCGCGCGGCGAACTGGTGTTCGCCCTCTGGGAGCCCCCGCTCACCGAGCTGCACGGCGAGAAGGGCGCACCGGTGCGCCGCACGGCCACCGCCGAGACCGCCGACCTGCTGACGGACCTCGCCATCCAGGGCGTGCGCACGGTGGCCTTCGTACGGTCCCGGCGCGGCGCCGAGCTGATCGCGGTGATCGCCCAGGAACGGCTCGCCGAGGTCGACCGCTCACTGGCCCGGCGCGTGGCCGCCTACCGCGGCGGCTACCTCCCCGAGGAACGCCGCGCCCTCGAACGCGCCCTGCACTCCGGCGAACTCCTCGGCCTCTCCGCCACCACCGCCCTCGAACTCGGCATCGACGTCTCCGGGTTGGACGCGGTCGTCATCGCCGGATATCCCGGCACACGGGCTTCGCTGTGGCAACAGGCGGGCCGGGCCGGACGCTCGGGCCAGGGGGCTCTCGCCATCCTGGTCGCCCGCGACGACCCGCTGGACACCTTCCTCGTCCACCACCCCGAAGCCCTCTTCGACCAGCCGGTGGAATCCACCGTCCTCGACCCCGACAACCCGTACGTCCTGGCCCCGCACCTGTGCGCGGCCGCCGCGGAACTGCCATTGGTGGACGAGGACCTGGCGCTGTTCGGCCCGTCCACCGAGGAACTGCTTCCGCAGCTGGAGGCTGCGAAGCTGCTGCGCAGGCGCACCAAGGCCTGGCACTGGACGCGCCGGGAGCGGGCCGCGGACCTGACGGACATCCGCGGCGACGGCGGGCGCCCCGTCCAGGTCGTCGAGGCCGGCACCGGGCGACTGCTCGGCACGGTCGACGCGGGTTCCTCGCACACGAGCGTCCACGAGGGCGCGGTGCATCTGCACCAGGGCCGTACGTACCTGGTGCGGACGCTGGACCTGGAGGACTCCGTCGCGCTGGTCGAGGAGGCCAACCCGCCGTATTCGACAGTCGCCCGCGACACGACGGCCATCTCCGTGCTGGAGACGGACACTGAAGTCCCCTGGGGCCAGGGCCGGTTGTGCTACGGATCCGTCGAAGTCACCAACCAGGTCGTCTCCTTCCTGCGTCGCAAGCTCATCACCGGCGAAGTGCTCGGCGAATCGAAACTCGACCTCCCTCCTCGTACGCTGCGCACCCGCGCCGTGTGGTGGACCGTCACCGAGGACCAGCTGGACGCGGCCAGGATCAACCCGGAGATCCTCGGCGGCGCCCTGCACGCCGCCGAGCACGCGTCCATCGGCATGCTTCCGCTGTTCGCCACCTGCGACCGCTGGGACATCGGCGGCGTCTCCATCCCGCTGCACCCGGACACCCTCCTTCCCACGGTCTTCGTCTACGACGGCCACCCGGGCGGCGCGGGCTTCGCCGAGCGCGCCTTCCACACCGCGCGCTCCTGGCTCACCGCCACCCGCCAGGCCATCGCCTCCTGCGAGTGCGACGCCGGCTGCCCGTCCTGCATCCAGTCCCCCAAGTGCGGCAACGGCAACGATCCCCTCCACAAACGCGGAGCCGTACGCCTCCTCACGGAGCTGTTGCGGGAGGCACCGGAGGGGTAGCCACCGGGGCCGGCGGAGTGGCCGTGCCTTCGGGGCCGGGGGCGACCGGTCCTGCGGGTCCCGCCCTCGATCTGACCTCGGCGGCGAACGGGCCCCGGCCGGACGCCGCCGTCACGTCCGAGGTCTCGCCCTCGATCGCACACCGGACGAGCCGGGCCCGTTGCGCCCGCGCCACACGGTCCGCCCGCGCACAGGCCGCCGTTCCCCCGTCCATCCAGTGGTCCGCCGCCGCGAGCGCCGCCAGATCGGCCGCCCCCGCGGCACGGTGCCGGACCACCACGGCCTGCCCCATGGCCAGCACAGCCCCGAAGACGACACACAGCACACTGATCGCCCCCATGACCCAGACGGTCGCAGAGCCCCTGTCCGACGCGAACCGCCGCCCGATCGCATCGGGTTCACGACGACCCGACGCGAACTTGCCTCCACCCAGCCTGGGTTCCTCCCGCTTCGTCCTGAACTTCCGCCCTTCCGGCCCGAGTTCCTCACAGCCCGACGCCGACTCCCCCGTCTCAGAGGCGAACCTGTCCCCTGCCTCCATCCCAGCCGAACCGCCTCCCCTCATCACCCGCTCACCCCCACCGTCTCCTCCGCCAAGGCCACGGCCTCATCGCTCAGTTCCAGGGTCAGCGCGTCGGGACCCGGCGCATGGGCCGTGACACGTACCCGGACCAGGTCGCCCTCCCGGCTCACCGCGACGCTCGCACCGCGTGGGGCGGCTTGACGGGCCGTGGCCAGGACCGCGTCGGGCGGGTCCTGGCGGGCCGCCGCGCGGGCACCCGCCCTCGCCGCGTCCACACACTGGATCTGCGCGGACGCGGCGAGCAGGGCCCAGACGAGCGCCATCGCCACGAGGACCAGTGCGGGCAGCACCACGGCGGCCTCTGCCGTCACGAACCCGCCGTCCCCGCTCGGACCCCGGCCACGACCCCGGTCGCGACCGGTCGCCCACCGCCCCCGTCCGGGCTCGGTCCCTTCACATCTGGACATTGAGCGCCCGCTCCACGATGCCCTGCAACTGCTCGGTGACCTGCCCGCTCGTCAGCACCTTGTAGAGCACCGCCGCGAACGCGACTGCCGCGATGATCCCCACCGCGTACTCGGACGTGACCATGCCCGCGTCCCTCCGCACCAGGCCGCGCAGCCACGCCCGCGCCCACACCCGTACTCGTACCGCCTTGCTCATCTCAACCCCCGTAAGGTCCAACTCTGTTGATCGTTCGTCGTCCGGTCGCTCAGCTGTCTCGACCGCTCATCGACCACCTCCGCCCAGCACCCCGTCCGCCAGCCCGATCACCACGGGCAGCACGCCGATCGCGAGGAACGCGGGCAGGAAGCACAGCCCCACCGGGGCGGTGACCATGACGGCCGCCCGGCGCGCTCGTTCCGTCGCGGTGCGCCCCCAAGCGGCGCGAGCCTCCGCGGCCTGCCGGGCGACAGGCCCCGCGGCCGGTACGCCCGACTCGCCCGCCCGTTCCAGCAGCCGTGCCAGCGCCCCGGCACCCGGTATCGACGCCAGCCTCCGCCACGCCCCGGCCGGTTCGCCGCCGAGACGTACCTCCGCCGCGCCCCGCGCAAGCCGCTCCCCGACCGGCCCGCCCAGGGCCTCGCCGACGGCCTGAGCCGCCATCACGGGCCCCGCACCGGCCGCGATGCATGCGGCCACCAGATCAGCGGCGAGGGGGAGTTGCCGGGCGGCCTGCGCCGCGTCGTACTCCTCCACGGGGCCGGACGGCAGCCGCTGCCGCCACCACCTGATGCCGAGCCCGGCTGCCAGGCCCAGCAGAACCCCGGCGAAGCCCCCGACCAGCACCCAGCCGCCGCACACCGCTCCCACCAGCGGGAGCCATCGCCGCGCCACGCCCCGCACCTCGAAGCGCCGCCCCTCGGGCGCCGCCACCTCCGAGGCCAGCAGCTCGGCCAGCCGTCTGCGGACCCTTCGCTCGCGCCGGGCTGCCCCGAGCGACTGCGCGAGCCATCCGACCGTCAGCGCCCCGCACACCAGCGCCCCCAGCCTGTGGACAACATCCGCGCTCATGCGGCCTCCGCTCCTCTCACGATCCGCAGCGCCCACCACATCCCGACGCCCTCCAGCACACCGCCGACCAGCAGGCAGCCGAGTCCCGCGCCGGTGTGCAGCAGCACATGCAGCGGATCGGCGCCCAACGCGGTGCCCAGCAGGAGCCCCAGCACCGGCAGCCCGGCGAGCATCACCGCCGTCGACCTGGACCCGGCCAACTGGGCCCGCAGATCCGCCCGCTGGTCCCGCTCTGCACGCAACGCCCCCTCCAGCCGGTCGAGCCCCGCCGCCAGGCCCGCGCCGCGGTCCACAGCCACCCGCCAGCACGCCGCGAGCCCCACGAGTCCGTCGGCCCCCGGCTGCCGTGCCGCATCCGTGAGCGCGCTCGGCACATCCCCGCCGAACCGCGCCGCCGCCAGCACCACCGCCTGCGCCTCGCCGAGCCCGCCCGAGTCGCGCGCCGCCCGGAGCAGCGCCTCGCCCGGCTGCCGCCCGGCCCGCACCTCCCCGGCGAGCGCCCCGCACAGGGCGATCACGGCATCACCGCGCCGCTCCCGCTCGCGCCGTGCCTCCCCTGCCCTCCGCACCCGCCTCAGCAGCGGCACACCGGCCGCCCCGACGAGCAGCGGGAGGATGGACGTGCCCAGCAGGGCGATCACCGCTCCGGCGACCAGCGCCCATCCTTCGGGGCGCAGCCGCCGGCGCAGTCGGCGCCATCCGGCGAGCGCCCACTCCCCTGGCGGCGGCCCGGTCGCCACCGCCGCACTGCCGGCGAGCAGCAGCCGCGCTCTGCGCATCCCCGATTCCCGCCCGCCCATCAGACAGGCCGCAGCCCCGGCGCACGCCATGGCCGCGCCCATCGACATCTCACCGATCGCCACCCTGTCCCCCGTCCGCATCGCGGTCCTCGACCCCCGTCACAGTCCCTCGCTCCTCTCGCTCCCGTCCCGGAGCAGCCCTCGCAGCCGCTCCCACCCCCGCTCGTAGGCGAAGGCCTCCGTGCCCCACCTCAGTGCGGGCACGGTCACCACCAGCCCAGAGGGGTCCCGTTCCAGTACGTGCACCTCGGCGATCCGCCGCCGCCCGGCCCGGTCGCGCACGAGATGCAGGACCACCGACAGGGCGGCCGCCAACTGGCTGTGCAGCGCTGCCCGGTCGAGCCCGGCGGCCGTGCCGAGCGCCTCCAGGCGGGCCGGTACCTGCCCCGCCGCGTTCGCGTGCACCGTTCCGCAGCCGCCCTCATGGCCCGTGTTCAGCGCGGCCAGCAGGGAGACAACCTCTGGCCCGCGCACCTCGCCGACGACCAGCCGGTCCGGTCGCATGCGCAGGGCCTGACGCACCAGGTCCTGGAGGGCGACGAGCCCGACGCCTTCCTGGTTGGCGGGCCGCCCCTCCAGGCGCACCACGTGGGGATGGTCGGGCCGCAGCTCCGCGGAGTCCTCGGCCAGCACGATCCGCTCGCCCGGTCCGACGAGCCCCAGCAGTGCGCTCAACAGGGTCGTCTTGCCGCTCCCGGTCCCTCCGCTGATCAGGAACGACAGCCGGGCGTCCAGCAGGGCTCTGAGCACCCGGTCCCCGCCGGGCGGGACCGTGCCCGCCGCCATCAGTTCGTCGAGCGTGAACGCCCGCGGCCGTACGACCCGTAGCGACAGGCAGGTCGAGCCGACGGCGACCGGTGGCAGCACCGCGTGCAGGCGTGTCCCGTCCGGGAGCCGCGCGTCCACCCAGGGCCGGGCGTCGTCGAGCCGGCGCCCGGCCACCGCCGCGAGGCGCTGCGCGAGCCGTCGTACGGCTGCCGCGTCCGCGAAGGAGACGGCCGTCAGCTCCAGGCCTCCGCCCCGGTCCACCCACACCCGGTCCGGCGCGGAGACCAGCACGTCGGTCACCGACGGGTCGGCGAGCAGGGGTTCCAGCGGCCCGCTGCCGACCAGTTCGGAACGCAACCGCTCGGCCGCGCCGAGGACTTCGGCGTCCCCGAGCACTCTTCCCTGCTCGCGCAGTGCCTGCGCCACACGCGCGGGTGTCGGCTCGGAGCCGCTCTCGGCGAGCCACTGCCGTACGCCGTCGAGGAGGCCCGCACCGCAGTCCATGCCCGTCGCGCCGTCCCATCGGCCGCTCATACGCCACCCGCCTCGGCCAGTGCCCGCTCCCAGAAGGCCGCGCAGAACCGGCCGAGCGGGCCGCGCGCCGCTCCCCCGGGTGGCACAGCGCCGTCCGGGACCAGTGGTTCGACAGGCACTTCGCCGACCAGTGGCAGCCCGAGCAGCCGTCCCACCTCGCGGTCGTCCAGTCCCGGCGCACCGGGGCCCCGGACCACGACCCGCAGATCGCGCAGGACCATGCCGACCGCGGATGCCACCCGTTTGGCCGCCGCGACCGCGCGCAGCTCTGCGGGGACCACCAGCAGGCCGACGTCCAGCTGGGCGAGGGCCTCGGCGGCGCCTTCGTCGATCCGGCGCGGCAGGTCGACGACCACCGTGCCACCGCGCCGTCTGGCGGCAGCCAGCACCGCGCGCACGGCCTGGGGCGGGATGGCGACGCTGTCGCCGCGGTCCCAGCTCAGCACCCGCAGCGCGTGCAGTTCGGGCAGGGACTCCTCCAGGGCGCCGCCGCCGACCCGCCCGCGGGAGGCGGCGAAAGCCGGCCAGCGCAGGCCTTCGGCGGTCTCTCCGCCCAGCAGTACATCGAGTCCGCCGCCCAGTGGATCCGCGTCCACCAGCAGCGTGCGACGTCCCTCACGCGCCGAGGTGACGGCGAGCGCGCAGGCGAGCGTGGAGGCTCCGGCGCCGCCGCGACCGCCGATCACTCCGACGGTGAGCGCGGGCCGGCCGACTCCTTCGGCCACGTCGGCGATCCGGTCGACCAGCCACTGCTCACCGTCCGGCAGCATCAGGACATGGTCCGCGCCGATCTCGACGGCCCGCCGCCAGACTCCGGAATCGTCCTGATCCCGCCCGACGAGCACCACTCCGCGTCGGCGCGCGGCGCCACGCACCCGTCGCGCGGCATCGTCGCCGACCAGGACGAGCGGCGCCGACTCCCAGCTGCCTCTGCGATCCGGAACCCCGTGGTGGACCTCCGGCCTGGCGCCGGCCGCCGCGCACAGGCGCAGCAGGTCGTCGAGGAGTTCGGCGTCCTCGGTGACGATCAACGGTCCGCCCTGCCGCCCTTCGGCGGCGGGCGGCCGGTCGTGTGTGATGGCTCCCGCCACGATCTCCAGCCCCCTTCGCTGCTTCTTGCGCGAAGCCCCCTGGGACCCCGCGATTCCCGCTCGTGTGAAGAACCGGCAACCGGCCTCCATATGAACGGCCGATACGAACCGGCCAAACGCGCCCGACAAACGGAACCGGTCATGAAGTTGCCGTGAGCCGGACGCGCTGGAATCACGGTGCAGCGATCCCGGAAATCGTGTGGATCTTGGTCGATAACTGTGGACAACTCAGCGGTTGTGAATATCGCCTTCACCCATACCGGTGACCCCTGTGCGACTTCCATGGAGCAGCGCGACGGTTACACACAGTGACGAACCGTGCGCAAGGGAAGACTAGGTCGCAGCACTGACAATGCGGCGCCGAGGCCGCACAGAAGAGGGGGAAAACCCATCTGGACATGCGACGACCCCCGCCGGGGGGGAGAGCGGGGGTCGTCCCCACGATCTGACTCGGGGGGGGGAGGAGCCAGACCGGGTTAGCACGGTCGCGAACGATCCGTGACTTCCATGGTGTACCCGAGAGCCCTCTCAGGCAAACCCACGCGCCACACCTTACGCCGAATGGTGGGCGCCTATGCTCGGCTCGTGGAAAACCACTCCTTGCCTCGCACAGCAGCCTTCTTTGACCTGGACAAGACGGTCATTGCGAAGTCGAGCACGCTCACGTTCAGCAAGTCGTTCTACCAAGGCGGGCTGATCAACCGCAGAGCGGCCTTGCGCACCGCATATGCCCAGTTCGTGTTCCTCGCGGGCGGCGCCGACCACGACCAGATGGAGCGGATGCGCAAGTACCTGTCCGCGCTCTGCCGTGGATGGAACGTCCAGCAGGTCAAGGAGATCGTCGCGGAGACGCTGCATGACCTGATCGACCCGATCATCTACGACGAGGCCGCGTCCCTCATCGAGGAGCACCACACCGCCGGACGCGACGTCGTGATCGTGTCCACGTCCGGCGCGGAGGTCGTCGAGCCGATCGGGGAACTGCTCGGCGCGGACCACGTGGTGGCGACGCGGATGGTCGTGGGCGACGACGGCTGCTTCACCGGCGAGGTGGAGTACTACGCGTACGGCCCGACGAAGGCCGAGGCCGTCAAGGAGCTGGCGGCGTCCGAGGGCTATGACCTCGCGCGCTGCTACGCCTACAGCGACTCTGCGACCGACATCCCGATGCTGGCGTCCGTCGGGCACCCGCACGCGGTCAATCCGGACCGGGCGCTGCGGCGCGAGGCGGTCGCCCGCTCCTGGCCGATTCTGGACTTCCACCGTCCGGTCCGACTGAAGCAGCGGATCCCCACGCTGTCCGTGCCGCCCCGTCCGGCGCTCGTCGCGGCGGCGGCCGTGGGCGCTGCCGCGGCCACCGCGGGGCTCGTCTGGTACGCGAGCCGGCGTCGGGCGGCCGCCATTTAATGGGGCGTACGACCTCGCCGTATCGGAGAGACGCCCGAATCACACCGTTTGAACCTAAAAGTAAAGAACTGCAGCCAGGGGTTCCGCTTCCTCCGGACCTGGAGTACAAAGGGGTTAACGGCCCGCGAGACCAAGGACATCCGAGAGGATCACCTTTAAACGCAACGAAGGCCCCACGGACCGAGCATGAACATCGAGCACCCACGCGACGTCGACCCGTCGATTACGGGCCAGCCGCACCAGGCCACGGGCCACAGTTCCCGACCTGATGGGCATATATCGAGGACGCTTGGTAACACGGTGAACATGCCAGCGGCGGTACGAGAACTCGTACCGCCGCAACTCTGTTCAGGCCCCTTCAAGGGGGCCTTTTTCTCTGCCGCTTTCTATGCCGCCCCGCGCTGGAGCGCCTCGCACACGGCCGTCGATTCCCGGGCGCCCAGTTCAACCGCCTTGCCGCAGTGCGCGATCCAGGCGGCCATGCCCTCCGGGGTGCCGGAGGCATAGCCCTCCAGGGCAGCCACGTAGGCCGCTCGGCCTAGTTCCGCGTGGCCGACCTCCGCGGGGCACACGGACTTCGGGTCGAGCCCGCTGCCGACCAGGACGATCCGCTCGGCCGCGCGCGCGACCTGCCCGTTGTGCGAGCCGAAGGGGCGCAGGGCGAGCAGTTCGCCGTGGACCACGGCCGCCGTCACCAGAGCGGGCGCCGAGCCTCCGGCGATGATCAGCCGGGAGAGGCCTTCGAGACGGCCGGCGACCTCGGTCGCGTCCGGCAGGGGCAGCTCCACGAGCGGCTCGTCGACCGGCTCGCCGTTCTGGCGCGGGCGGCCGACCGTGTCCCCGTTGTCCGCGGCGGCCACCAGGTGCAGCCGGGCCAGCACACGCAGGGGCGACTGCCGCCAGATGGAGAGGAGTTGGCCCGCCTCGGCGGTCAGTCTGAGGGACCCGCCGACCACGCGGGCCTCGTCGTCGCCACTGAAGTCGGTGCGCCGGCGCACCTCTTCGAGGGCCCAGTCGGCGCCGGACAGCGCCGCGGAGCCGCGGGCGCCGCGCAGCGCCGCCTCAGAGGTGATCTCGTTGCTGCGGCGCCGCATGATCCGGTGCCCGTAGACCCGGTCCACGGCCTTGCGCACGGACTCCACGGAGTCGGCCACCCCGGGCAGCGAACCCAGGGCCGCGAGCGGATCTGCGGACGCACCTGTCGTACTCATGAGTACGACATTACGCACACCGGCGCCGTCCCCCACGAAGGAGTGGTCTTCTTCACGTCCACGCGCGCGTGGCCACCCCTCCCGCACTATCTTCCTGAACATGAAAATTGCTTTCGTTGGGAAGGGCGGCAGCGGCAAGACCACCCTGTCCTCGCTCTTCGTCCGCCATCTGGCGGCCACCGGATCGCCGGTCGTCGCCGTGGACGCCGACATCAACCAGCACCTGGGGGCCGCGCTCGGACTCGACGAGACGGAGGCCTGCGAGCTGCCCGCCATGGGTGCGCGGCTGCCGCTGATCAAGGACTATCTGCGCGGCTCGAATCCGCGTATCGCCTCCGCCGAGACGATGATCAAGACGACCCCGCCCGGTGAGGGATCACGGCTGCTGCGGGTGTCCGAGGACAATCCGGTCTACGACGCCTGTGCGCGGCCGGTGGAACTCGACGGCGGCGCCGTCCGTTTGATGGTCACCGGCCCTTTCACCGACGCGGACCTCGGGGTCGCCTGCTACCACTCCAAGACGGGAGCGGTGGAGCTGTGTCTGAACCACCTGGTCGACGGCCCCGGTGAGTACGTGGTGGTCGACATGACGGCAGGCTCCGACTCCTTCGCCTCCGGCATGTTCACCCGCTTCGACATCACGTTCCTCGTCGCCGAGCCGACCCGGAAGGGGGTCTCCGTCTATCGCCAGTACAAGGAGTACGCCCGCGACTTCGGCGTCGTCCTGAAGGTCGTCGGCAACAAGGTGCAGGGTCAGGACGACCTCGACTTCCTCCGCGCCGAAGTCGGGGACGACCTGCTCGTGACGGTCGGGCACTCGGACTGGGTGCGCGCCATGGAGAAGGGCCGGCCGCCCCGGTTCGAGCTCCTGGAGGACACCAACCGCCGCGCCCTGCGCCAGCTGCAGACGGCCGCCGACGCGACGTACGAACTGCGCGACTGGGAGCGCTACACCCGCCAGATGGTGCACTTCCACCTGAAGAACGCGAGCAGTTGGGGCAACGAGAAGACCGGAGCCGACCTGGCCGCGCAGGTCGACCCCGGCTTCGTCCTCAGTGAGCGGGTGACCGCCACCGCGTGAGCGACGGCGGTGTCCCGGCTGCGGTGTGCGTCCCGGCTACGGCTTGGCGGCCGGGGCGCCCGGGACGCCCTTCGGCGCCGGGGCGGGACGACCCGAGAGGAAGGACGTCCAGCTCTCCTTCGGGGCCTCGCCGACCTTGAGCGTGCGCAGCTTCTCCAGGGTTGCCGGGTCCTGGGCGTCCAGCCAGTCGGCGAGCTGGTGGAAGGAGACGCAGCGCACCTCGGACTTGGTGCAGACGCGCTCGATGACCTCCTGGACGGCACGCATGTAGTTGCCGCCGTTCCAGGACTCGAAGTGGTTGCCGATGATCAGGGGCGCGCGGTTGCCGTCGTAGGCGCGCTCGAAGCCCTTGAGCAGGCCGTCACGCATCTGGTCGCCCCAGTACGCCTGCTTGTCGGGGTCGCCCTGGGTCGCGGTGCCGGACTGGTTCACCATGAAGTTGTAGTCCATGGTGAGCGTCTCGAAGGCGCGGCCCGGGACCGGGACGAGCTGCATCGACAGATCCCACAGGCCCTCCTTCTTCTTGGGCCAGATCTGGTCGTTGACGCCGCTGGAGTCATAGCGGAAGCCCAGGTCGCGGGCCGCCTTCATGAAGTTCTTCTGGCCCTCCAGACAGGGCGTGCGGGCGCCGATGAGCTCCTTCTCGTAGTCGAAGGGCAGCGCGGAGGACTTCTTCATGGCCGCGTTGGTCTTCCAGGACTTCACGAACGCCTTCGCCTGGGCGATCTCGCTCTTCCACTCGGCGACCGACCACTCACCGACTCCGCCGCCGCTGCCACAGAAGTGGCCGTTGAAGTGCGTGCCGACCTCGTTGCCCTCCAGCCACGCGCCGCGCAACTGCTTCACGGTGTCGCCGATGCCCTGCGTGTCGTTGAAGCCGATGTCGGAGCGGCCGGGCGAGTGCTCCGGCGGCCGGTACAGATCCCGCTTCTCCTCCGGCAGCATGTACACGCCGCTCAGGAAGTACGTCATGGTCGCCCTGTTGGCCTTGGCGATCTTGCGGAAGTGCGAGAAGAGCTTCTGGCTGTCCTCGCCGGCGCCGTCCCAGGAGAAGACCACGAACTGCGGGGGCTTCTGACCGGGCTTCAGCCGCACCGGTCTGGGCAGATGCGGCTGCGCCCCGGTGTACGAGGTCGAGCCGTCGCCGATCAGGCGGACCGCGCTCTTGGGCGCCGCGGCCCCCGGCGCCTGCTTCGCGCCGTGCGCGCCTTGCTTGGTACCGCTGGAGCCACTGGCGTCACGGGAGACAGTGGGTCCCGACGTGCAACCGGCGAGCGCCGTGGCGCAGGCCGCGGCGAGCAGTGCGCCCGCGGCGATCCTCTGGGTGGCGGCCATCCCGCCCACCTTCTTCCTTCGGTCCGGGCAACGCTGATGAGGGCGTTCTGAGGTGATGTGCAGCGATGTGTCGACAGCGCCGCCAAGGTGGCACGGGACCGAGGAGGAACAAATACGACAAGCCGATCAAAAGCTCACTTCACTCGGGAGAGTGATTAACTGCCCCATTTGCCGCCATTTTCCACATGAGGCCTTTACTCTGCATTACGATCCGTTTACCGAGCGTTGAGATATATCCCGCCGCTGCACGCCGTGACCCACGGCCGCGACCCGACCCCCCGCCATCGACGGGGAGCCCCTGTTCCGCGACCGCGCTGCCCCGGAGGAGACGGGAACCATGTCCGCCTGCGTCCCCACCCGCGCCACCGACTCGAGTCGTCCCAAGCGCATCCACCAGCCCCACAGCCCCGCGCCGACTCCGCCCCGCCGATTCCGTATCGAGGGCGCCGATCTGTCGGCCTCTCTCGCGGTCTTCCTGATCGCCCTGCCCCTGTCCCTCGGCATCGCTCTCGCCACCGGCGCACCGCTCCAGGCAGGGCTCGTCGCCGCCGCCGTCGGCGGACTTGTCGCGGGGCGGCTCGGCGGCTCGCCGCTCCAGGTGAGCGGGCCCGCCGCCGGCCTCACGGTCGTCACCGCCGAGCTCATCCATCGCTACGGATGGCGTACGACGTGCGCCATCACCGTTCTCGCCGGGATCGCCCAACTGGGGCTCGGCTGTCTGCGCGTGGCCCGTACGGCGCTCGCCGTCAGCCCCGCGATCGTGCACGGCATGCTCGCCGGCATCGGCGTGACCATCGCCGTGGCCCAGCTGCACATCGTGCTGGGCGGCACCCCGCAGAGCGCCGTCCTCGACAACCTCCGTGCCCTGCCTGCCCAGTTTGCGCACCTGGACCCCGCCGCGGCGGCGATGAGCGCGCTGACCCTGGCGCTGCTGCTGGCCTGGCCGCGGATCCCCGGACGCGTGGGGCGGATGCTGCGCAAGGTCCCGGCCGCGCTGGTCGCCGTCGCCGGGGCCACGGCGACCGCCTCGCTCGCCGGGCTGACCCTGCCCAGGGTCGATCTGCCGTCCTGGCGCAGCCACGCGCTGGCGGGCATGCCCGAGGGGCCGGTGCTCGGTATCGCCGCCGCCGTCCTCACCATCACTCTGGTGTGCAGCGTGCAGTCGCTGCTCGGCGCCGTCGCCGTGGACAAGCTGGTGGCGGGACGGCCGGAACTCCAGGCCCGCGTCGGCCGTTCGAACCTCGACCGGGAACTGCTCGGGCAGGGCGCCGCCAACATCGTCTCCGGGACACTCGGCGGGCTGCCGGTCGCCGGGGTCGCCGTACGGAGCTCCGCGAATGTGCAGGCCGGTGCGGTGAGCAGGAACTCCACGATACTGCACGGCGTTTGGGTAGTAGTTGCCGCGCTGCTGATGGTCCCCACCCTCGAGCTGATCCCGCTCGCCGCGCTCGCCGCCCTGGTGATGGCCGTCGGCATCCAGATGGTGTCCCTGCACCACATCCGCACGGTCACCCGCCACCGCGAAGTCCTGGTGTACGCCGTCACCACACTGGGCGTCGTGTTCCTCGGAGTTCTCGAGGGTGTGGCGCTGGGCGTCGCCGTCGCCGTCGGCACCGCCCTGAACCGCCTCGCCCACACCCGCATCACGTACGAAGAGAGAGGGGGAGTCCATTACGTACGTGTACGAGGGCAGTTGACGTTCCTCGCGGTGCCGCGGCTCAGCCGTGCGCTGCACCGGGTGCCCCAAGGGTCGGACGCCGTCGTGGAGTTGGACGGCTCGTTCATGGACCACGCGGCGTACGAGTCGCTCCAGGACTGGCAGAGCGCCCACCTCGCGCAGGGTGGCACGGTCGAGCTGGCCGGGCGGGCCGGGACGCGGATCGCCGAACCGACGGGTTCGTCCCACTGCCGCTGCCGCCCGTGGACACCGTGGCGCAACCACCACTGCGAAGGCCCGCAGTCCGAGCCGACCGCAGTCGGCGACTCCTCGGAGGAGCCCGGTCGGACGACCGGCTCCGCCGGGCCGAGCGGGCATCAACTGGCGCGCGGCATCAGCGCGTTCCAGCGCAACACCGCTCCCCTGGTGCGGGACGAGCTGGCACGGCTCGCACGGGAGGGGCAGCGGCCGTCGCAGCTCTTCCTGACCTGCGCCGACTCCCGGCTCGTCACCTCGATGATCACCTCCAGTGGTCCGGGCGACCTCTTCGTCGTACGCAATGTGGGCAATCTCGTCCCGCTGCCCGGCGAGGAGAGCGGGGACGACTCGGTGGCGGCGGCGATCGAGTACGCGGTGGACGTGTTGCAGGTGCGGTCCATCACGGTGTGCGGGCACTCCGGGTGCGGGGCGATGCAGGCCCTGATGAACAGTGAGCCCGGCGGGGCGCGGACGCCGCTCAAGCGGTGGCTGCGGCACGGGCTGCCGAGCCTGGAGCGGATGGCGGCCGAGGACCTGCCGTGGGCGCGGCTCGCCGGGCGCGCGCCGGCCGACGCGGTGGAGCAGCTCTGTCTGACCAACGTGGTGCAGCAGCTGGAGCATCTGCGGGCGCACGAGTCCGTGGCCCGGGCTCTGCGGGAGGGTGCGGTCGAGCTGCACGGGATGTACTTCCACGTGGGGGAGGCGCAGGCGTATCTGCTCGCCGAGACGGACGGGGACGACCTGTTCGACCACGTGGGGGCGGCTGACCTGTCCGCGTGATCCGGGACCCCGGTGTGCGGTCCCGGTGGACGGGGCCGCACACCGGGGTCCCAGCGGGCGGCGGCGCGCGTGGATAAGTACCGGTTGAGCCCGGCCCAGGCAGGTTCGGGCTTCGGCAGGTTCCGGCTTGCAGGGGTTGGCCTGGCCCTGGACCTCGATGGTGACGCGAGTCGGCGTCCGCGCGCACTGCGGTGCGGGCCCGGTGCAGCCGGACCCTGGCGGAGGCCGAGTGCGGCGACCTCTTCCGTGACCATGAGCTGCTCGACCGTGATCAGTTCCAGCGTTTCGGGGGCACTTCACAAGTCCTTGGGTCGAAACTCGGGAAGCGTGACCGGGTGAACCCGGCGGCGCGGCCGTCCGTGGCTGTGTACGTGCCCGTGCACGTGTTGCGGCGGGGCGCCACGGCTCACGCATAGGTCTAAACCAATTTCAGGTCGACCCTTGTCACCGGGCCCTCCGGTCTGATGAGCTGTGGCCTGGGACACAACGGACACCCTGGGAAAGGGAGATGTCGTGAGCAACGAAAGCCTGGCCAACCTGCTGAAGGAAGAGCGCAGGTTCGCGCCGCCCGCCGACCTGGCAGCGAACGCCAATGTCACCGCGGAGGCGTATGAGCAGGCCAAGGCTGACAGGCTCGGCTTCTGGGCCGAGCAGGCCCGCCGGCTGACCTGGGCCACCGAGCCGACCGAGACGCTGGACTGGTCGAATCCGCCGTTCGCCAAGTGGTTCGCCGACGGGAAGCTGAACGTCGCGTACAACTGTGTGGACCGGCACGTGGAGGCCGGCAACGGCGACCGTGTCGCGATCCACTTCGAGGGCGAGCCGGGCGACAGCCGGGCCATCACCTACGCCGAACTCAAGGACGAGGTGTCGCGGGCTGCCAACGCGCTCACCGAGCTGGGAGTTCAGAAGGGCGACCGGGTCGCCGTATACCTGCCGATGATCCCCGAGGCGGTCGTCGCGATGCTCGCGTGCGCCCGGATCGGCGCCGCGCACTCCGTGGTCTTCGGCGGGTTCTCGGCCGAAGCGATCGCGACCCGCATCGAGGACGCCGACGCCAAGGTCGTCATCACCGCCGACGGCGGCTACCGGCGTGGCAAGCCCGCCGCGCTCAAGCCCGCCGTCGACGACGCGCTGAACCGGGTCGACCGGGTCGAGCACGTGCTCGTCGTACGCCGTACCGGGCAGGAGGTCGCCTGGACCGAGGGCCGCGACGTGTGGTGGCACGAGATCACCGAGCGGCAGTCGGCCGAGCACACGCCGGAGGCGTTCGAGGCCGAGCACCCGCTGTTCATCCTCTACACGTCCGGGACGACGGGGAAGCCGAAGGGCATCCTGCACACCTCGGGCGGCTACCTGACGCAGGCCGCGTACACCCACCACGCCGTCTTCGACCTCAAGCCGGAGACCGACGTCTACTGGTGCACGGCCGACATCGGCTGGGTCACCGGGCACTCGTACATCACGTACGGGCCGCTGGCGAACGGTGCGACGCAGGTCATGTACGAGGGCACGCCGGACAGCCCGCACCAGGGGCGGTGGTGGGAGATCGTCCAGAAGTACGGCGTGACCATCCTGTACACCGCGCCCACGGCCATTCGTACGTTCATGAAGTGGGGCGACGACATCCCCGCGAAGTTCGATCTCAGCAGCCTGCGTCTGCTGGGGTCCGTGGGCGAGCCGATCAACCCCGAGGCGTGGATCTGGTACCGCAAGCACATCGGCGCGGACCGTACACCCATCGTCGACACGTGGTGGCAGACCGAGACCGGCGCCATGATGATCTCGCCGCTGCCGGGTGTGACGGAGACCAAGCCGGGGTCCGCGCAGCGGGCACTGCCCGGCATCTCCGCGACCGTCGTCGACGACGAGGCACGCGAAGTGCCCGACGGCGGTGGCGGTTACCTCGTGCTGACCGAGCCGTGGCCGTCGATGCTGCGGACCATCTGGGGTGACGACCAGCGGTTCCTCGACACGTACTGGTCACGCTTCGAGGGCAAGTACTTCGCCGGGGACGGGGCCAAGAAGGACGACGACGGGGACATCTGGCTCCTCGGACGCGTCGACGACGTGATGCTCGTGTCCGGACACAACATCTCGACGACCGAGGTGGAGTCGGCGCTCGTGTCGCATCCGTCGGTCGCCGAGGCGGCCGTGGTCGGCGCGGCGGACGAGACGACCGGGCAGGCCATCGTCGCCTTCGTGATCCTGCGCGGGACGGCTTCCGCCGAGGACGAGGGACTGGTCGCCGACCTGCGGGCCCACGTCGGCGCGACGCTGGGTCCGATCGCCAAGCCCAAGCGGATCCTGCCGGTGGCGGAGCTGCCGAAGACGCGGTCCGGGAAGATCATGCGGCGACTGCTGCGGGACGTCGCGGAGAACCGCGAGCTCGGGGACGTCACGACCCTCACCGACTCCGCGGTGATGGACCTCATCCAGGCGAAGCTGCCGGCCGCGCCCAGCGAGGACTGAGGCTCTTCGCGTGCTTGGTGCCCGGGGTGGGTGGGTCCGCCCCGGGCACCTCTTTTTTGTGCCGCCGCGCAGCCACACGTGCTTTTTGCACCGTTACGCAGCCATGTGCCGCGCCCCGCGTCAAGGTTAGGTAAGCTAAGGAACGCGTCAACAGCGTGACAAGAAGGTTTTGAGGTGTGCCGGGAAGTCTGGTCGGCAAGTGCTCTGTCCTGCCCACCCGACCGGAGGTCTCCCCCGTGGCCGCGCCTTCCAGCCCCAGCGACAACCGTAAGTTCCTCGGACGGCTCTCCCTGCCCGAGCGGAACTTCGTGGCGGACGCGCTGCGCACCGAGACCGTCGGCGGAGTCCTCCTGCTGCTCGCCGCGATCGCCGCGCTGATCTGGGCGAACACCCCGCTCCGGGACAGCTACGAAAGCGTCTCCCATTTCCACATCGGGCCCGAGTCCCTCGGCCTGAACCTCTCCATCGCGCACTGGGCCGCCGACGGCCTCCTCGCGGTCTTCTTCTTCGTCGCCGGTATCGAGCTCAAGCGCGAACTGGTGGCCGGCGAGCTGCGGGACCCGAAGGCCGCGCTGCTGCCGGTGGCGGCCGCGCTCTGCGGAATGGCCGCGCCCGCGCTGGTCTACGCCCTCACGAACGCCGTCGGCGGAGGCGCCTTCGACGGCTGGGCGGTGCCCACCGCGACCGACATCGCCTTCGCACTCGCCGTGCTGGCGGTGCTCGGCACCTCGCTGCCGTCCGCGCTGCGCGCGTTCCTGCTCACGCTCGCCGTCGTGGACGACCTCTTCGCGATCCTGATCATCGCGATCTTCTTCACCGACCAGCTGAACTTCGCGGCCCTGGGCGGCGCGGTGGCCGGCCTCGCCGTCTTCTGGGTGCTGCTGCGCAAGGGCGTACGCGGCTGGTACGTCTACGTGCCGCTGGCCCTCGTCATCTGGGGGCTGATGTACAACAGCGGCATCCACGCCACCATCGCCGGTGTCGCGATGGGCCTGATGCTGCGCTGCCACCGGCGCGAAGGCGAGGAGCACTCCCCCGGCGAGCACATCGAGCACCTTGTGCGCCCGTTGTCGGCGGGGCTCGCCGTACCGCTGTTCGCCCTGTTCAGCGCGGGAGTCGCGGTCTCCGGCGGGGCTCTGGGAGACGTGTTCACGCGGCCCGAGACGCTCGGCGTGGTGCTCGGGCTGGTCGTCGGCAAGGCGGTCGGCATCTTCGGCGGGACCTGGCTGACGGCCCGGTTCACCAGGGCCTCCCTCAGCGAGGACCTGGCCTGGCCGGACGTCCTCGCCGTCTCCTGCCTCGCGGGCATCGGCTTCACCGTCTCGCTGCTCATCGGCGAACTCGCCTTCGAGAACGACCCGACGCTCACCGCCGAGGTCAAGGCGGCGGTCCTGGTCGGCTCGCTCATCGCCGCCGTCATCGCGGGCACACTGCTGAAGATCCGAAACGGCAAGTACCGCGCCCTGTGCGAGCTCGAGGAGCGCGACGAGGACCTCGACGGCATCCCCGACATCTACGAGCAGGAGAACCCGGCCTACCACCTGCGGATGGCCGAGATCTACGAGCGAAAGGCCGCAGAGCACCGCAGGCTTGCCGAAGTGACGGGCGGGGCAGGCGTCGAGGGCGACCGTCCGGCATGATCTGACCAGACGGTACAAACAGACGGCACGAACAGAAGCACACGCCCGACGGCCCGCACGCACGCAGAGCCGGACGGCACGGACAGACGCAGAGCCAGACGGCACACACATGCAGAAGAGGGAGTCCGCGATGAGCGCACCCGACGGCAGCCCGGTCGGCGCCGAACGCAGCATCGGCCAGCTGTTCGCCTCGGCGACGACCGAGATGTCCGCACTGGTGCACGACGAGATCGCCCTGGCGAAGGCGCAGCTCAAGCGGGACGTCAAGCGCGGTGCGGTCGGCGGCGGTGCGTTCGCGGCGGCCGGCGCGGTGCTGATCTTCTCCCTGCCGATGCTGAGCTTCGCTCTGGCGTACGGCATCCGCACCTGGAGCGACTGGAACCTGGCGGTCTGCTTCCTGCTCTCCTTCGCGGCGAACGTGCTGGTCGCCGGGGTGCTGGCGCTGATCGGCGTGGTCTTCGCGAAGAAGGCCAAGAACGGCAAGGGCGCGCAGAAGACCGCGGCCTCCATGAAGGAGACGGCGGGCGTCCTGCAGAACGCCAAGCCGCACCCCCGTCAGGTGACGGCCGAGGACCGGGTCCCCGAGGCCATCGAGGCTGTGGCACGCTCGTCCTCATGACGGACCCCGCCACTCCTCCGGCGCAACCCACCCCGGCGCAACCCACTTCGGTCGTACGGCTCGACGTTCCCGGCGGGCGAGAGGTGATCCACCGGGATGTCGCGGCCAACGGCGCGCGCTTCCACATCGCCGAGATGGGCGACGGCCCGCTGGTCCTGCTGCTGCACGGTTTCCCGCAGTTCTGGTGGACCTGGCGGCACCAGCTGGGGGCGCTCGCCGACGCGGGGTTCCGCGCCGTGGCCATGGACCTGCGCGGCGTCGGCGGCAGCGACCGCACGCCGCGCGGTTACGACCCCGCCAACCTCGCGCTCGACATCACGGGCGTCGTACGGTCCCTCGGAGAGCCGGACGCCGCGCTGGTCGGGCACGACCTGGGCGGGTATCTGGCGTGGACGGCGGCCGTGATGCGCCCCAAGCTGGTGCGCCGGCTCGTGGTGTCCTCGATGCCGCATCCCCGGCGCTGGCGCTCGGCGATGCTCTCGGACGTCAAGCAGACGGCCGCGGGTTCCTACATCTGGGGGTTCCAGCGGCCCTGGATCCCGGAGCGTCAACTCGTCGCGGACGACGGCGCCCTGGTGGGCCGTCTGGTCCGGGACTGGTCCGGGCCGCTCCAACCGGACGACGAGGCCGTGGAGACATACCAACGCGCCATGTGCATCCCGTCGACGGCGCACTGTTCGATCGAGCCGTACCGCTGGATGGTGCGCTCCATGGCCCGGCCCGACGGCATCCAGTTCAACCGGCGCATGAAGCGGCCGGTGCGCGTCCCGACGCTGCATCTGCACGGTTCGCTCGACCCGGTGATGCGGACGCGGAGCGCCGCGGGCTCCGGGGAGTACGTCGAGGCGCCGTACCGCTGGCGGCTGTTCGACGGTCTGGGGCACTTCCCGCACGAGGAGGACCCGGTCGCGTTCTCCACTGAACTGATCAGCTGGCTGAAGGATCCCGAGCCCGATCGGTGACCGTTTGAACACGTTCAGCACCCGCGCGCGAACGTCTGTCCTACGAACAGCCAAATGCCTGCCGCATAGGCCAATTGGGGGGACGGGGCGCGGTTACCGACCATGAGGCAGGGGCACACGTCGGGGTATGGGCTGGACGCACGACTACAGTGACGCATCGCGCAACCGCCGCTCGGCCGCTGGCCTGAGCTCCCACCAGAGGGGCGCCCCGCAGTTGCAGGGCGAGGACCCCCGGCTGGGAATCCCGCACATCCTTCGCCGCAGGGCCCGCTGGGTCTCGGCGCGGCTGCGCCATCCCCGCCCCTGACTCGTCGAGGGCCTGGCCTCCTGCGGGTCAGGCCTCTTGAGGGACAGGCCTCTTGAGGGACAGGCCTCTTGAAGCTCGGACCTCTGAAGGCCGGGCCACAGCCGTCGTACGTCAGAGCGCGCAGCTGTCGCTGTCCACCTGCTGGTTGGCGGTGCGGCCCTTGGCGATGTCCTCCTGCACCTCGTCCGCCGTGAGCGCGTATCCGGTGTCGTCGTTGTCGAGGGACTTCGCGAAGACGACGCCGTACACCCTGCCGTCGGGCGTGAGCAGCGGGCCGCCGGAGTTGCCCTGACGCACGGTCGCGTACAGCGAGTACACATCGCGGCGCACGGTGCCGCGGTGGTAGATGTCCGGGCCGTTGGCCGTGATGCGGCCACGCACGCGCGCGGGCTGGACGTTGTACGAGCCGTTCTGCGGGAAGCCGGCCACGATCGCGTCGTCGCCGCTGGTCGCGTCGGTCGAAGTGAACTGCAGCGCGGGCGCGTTGAGGTTCGGTACGTCGAGTACGGCGATGTCGCGCTCCCAGTCGTACAGGACGACCGTGGCGTCGTACTTCCGGCCCTCACCGCCTATCTGGACGGTGGGCTCGTCGACTCCGCCGACCACGTGCGCGTTGGTCATCACGCGGCGGTTGCCGAAGACGAAGCCGGTTCCTTCGAGGACCTTGCCGCAACTCTGGGCGGTGCCCATGACCTTGACGATGGAGTTCTGGGCACGGACGGCGACCGCGCTCTTCGCGAGGGCCGGGTCCGGCGGCTTGACGTCGGTGATGGGCTCGTTGGCGAACGGGCTGAAGACCTGCGGGAAACCGTTCTGCGCGAGTACCGAGGAGAAGTCCGCGAACCAGGTGTTGGCCTGGGCGGGCAGGGCCCGTGAAACACCCAGCAGCACCTTGGAGTTGCGCACTTCCTTGCCGAGCGTCGGCAGCGTCGTACCGGCGAGGGCCGAGCCGATCAGCCAGGCGACCAGGAGCATCGCGATGACGTTGACGAGCGCCCCGCCCGTGGCGTCCAGGGCGCGGGCCGGGGACCAGGTGATGTACCGGCGCAGCTTGTTGCCGAGGTGAGTGGTGAGGGCCTGCCCGACGGAGGCGCAGACGATCACGACGACCACCGCGACGACGGCCGCCGTCGTACTCACCTCGGAGTCGTCGGTCGCGGCGCCCCAGATGACGGGAAGCAGATAGACCGCGACGAGGCCGCCGCCCAGGAAGCCGATCACCGACAGGATGCCGACAACGAAGCCCTGGCGATAGCCCACGATCGCGAACCACACAGCGGCGACCAGCAGAAGGATGTCCAGCACGTTCACGGAGGCCACCCTGTCATGCGCGCCAGTCGAGCGGGACCTGCTTGTCCCGGTCCCAGGGCAGCTCCCAGCCCGCGTAGTGCAGCAGCCGGTCGATGATTCCGGCCGTGAAACCCCAGACAAGGGCGGATTCGACCAGAAATGCGGGACCTCTGTGGCCGCTGGGGTGGACGGCGGTCGCGCGGTTGGCGGGGTCCGTGAGATCCGCCACGGGGACCGTGAAGACGCGGGCCGTCTCGTTCGGATCGACCACGCCCACGGCCGTCGGGCGGCGCCACCAGCCCAGCACGGGCGTGACGACGAAGCTGCTCACCGGGATGTACAGCCGCGGCAGGACGCCGAAGAGCTGGACGCCGCTCGGGTCGAGCCCGGTCTCCTCCTCGGCCTCGCGCAGCGCCGCCCGCAGCGGCCCGTCGGCCCCCGGGTCGCCGTCCTCCGGGTCGAGGGCACCGCCGGGGAAGGACGGCTGCCCGGCATGCGATCTCAGGGAGCTCGACCGCTCCATGAGCAGCATCTCGGGGCCGCGGTCGCCCTCGCCGAAGAGGATCAGCACGGCGGACTGCCGGCCCGCGCCGTCCTTCGGCGGCAGGAAGCGGCTCAGCTGGAGCGGCTCCACCGTCTCGACGGCGTGCACCACCGGATCCAGCCAGCCGGGCAGGCCGTCCTTGCTCAGCACCACCCTGCCGCCCTGCGTATTGCTCGCGTGCGTCATCGCCACCCCCGTACTGCCCTCAACGCCTGCGGGTCCGTCTTTCGTTCCGTCATCCGGCACCCAGTGGCGGCGCCGGGATGCCGCCCGCGTCGAGGTAGGCCTGCGGCGGATTGAGCCGCTGACCGGGCAAGCCGCCCTTCTCGTACTTCAGGAGCTTCTTCGCCTTCTCCGGGTCGGTCTCGCCCTCGCCGTACGCCGGGCAGAGCGGGGCGATGGGGCAGGCGCCGCAGGCGGGTTTGCGGGCGTGGCAGATCCGGCGGCCGTGGAAGATCACGTGGTGCGACAGCATCGTCCAGTCGCTCTTCGGGAAGAGCCCGCCGACGATCGCCTCGACCTTGTCCGGATCCGTCTCCTCGGTCCACTGCCAGCGCCGCACGAGCCGCCCGAAGTGGGTGTCGACAGTGATCCCGGGGCGCTCGAAGGCGTTGCCCAGGACCACGAAGGCGGTCTTGCGTCCTACGCCGGGGAGCTTGACGAGGTCTTCGAGCCGGCCGGGGACCTCGCCCCCGAAGTCCTCCACCAGGGCCTTGGACAGCCCCATGACCGACCTGGTCTTGGCCCGGAAGAACCCGGTCGGACGGAGGATCTCCTCGACCTCCTCCGGGTTGGCCGCGGCGAGGTCCTCGGGGGTGGGGTACTTGGCGAAGAGGGCCGGGGTCGTCTGATTGACCCGCAGGTCGGTCGTCTGCGCCGACAGCACGGTGGCGATCACGAGCTGGAAGGGGTTCTCGAAGTCCAGTTCGGGGTGCGCGTACGGGTACACGTCGGCGAGCTCGCGGTTGATGCGGCGGGCGCGGCGGGCGAGCGCGGTGTGCGACTCGCCCGAGGGCGGCTTCTGGGCAACGGTTTTGACGGGCGCGGGCTTCTTCACGGCGACGGCGGCCTTCTTCGGCGCGACAGTCACCTTCTTGGCCGACACGGTGGCTTTCTTGACCGTCGCCGTCTTCTTGGCCGTGACAGTCGCCCTTTTTGCCGTCGCAGGCGCCTTCTTGGCCGTGGCAGGCGCCTTCTTGGCCGTGGCAGGCGCCTTCTTGGCTGTCGCAGGCGCCTTCTTGACCGTCGTCGTCGCCTTCTTGGCTGCCGCGGTCTTCTTCACCGCCGCTTTCCGAGGCTCGTTTTCAGACATCGACCCTGCCGCTTTTGTCGCTTTCCTCGGTCCGTCCGGGCCCTGTTCGCCCACAGCGGAATTACCCCGTACAACCACCTGCCCAGCCCCCTTGGCCTGTGCTCTCACCGGCGATTTGGACACCCGGCCAGCCTAAAGCCCGGCACCGACATCCGCCCCGGACCCTGAAGATCGGCCCCCAATTGGCCCCCTGCCGCACGCCCCGCCACGCCAGTGCGGCAGACTTGTGACTGATCACACTGTTTGGACCGTCCGGCAAGATGGGGAGCACGGTCCCCTGGTACACCGGGGAGCAAGATCCCCTGAGCAGGTCGACAAGGAGAGAACTCGTGGACGACGTTCTGCGGCGCGCCCCGCTCTTCGCGGCGCTCGATGACGAGCAGGCCGCGGAGCTCCGCGCCTCCATGAGTGAGGTGACCCTCGCACGCGGCGACGCCCTGTTCCACGAGGGCGACCCCGGGGACCGCCTCTATGTGGTCACCGAGGGCAAGGTGAAGCTTCACCGCACCTCCCCCGACGGGCGCGAGAACATGCTCGCCGTCCTCGGCCCCGGTGAGCTGATCGGCGAACTGTCGCTGTTCGACCCGGGCCCGCGCACGGCGACCGCCACCGCGCTCACCGAGGTCAAGCTGCTCGGCCTCGGCCACGGCGACCTCCAGCCCTGGCTGAACGCACGCCCCGAGGTGGCCGCCGCCCTGCTGCGCGCCGTCGCCCGACGCCTGCGCAAGACCAACGACCAGATGTCCGACCTGGTCTTCTCGGACGTCCCGGGCCGTGTCGCCCGCGCCCTGCTGGACCTCTCCCGCCGTTTCGGCGTGCAGTCCGAAGAGGGCATCCACGTCGTGCACGACCTCACGCAGGAGGAGCTGGCCCAGCTGGTCGGCGCGTCCCGCGAGACGGTCAACAAGGCGCTCGCCGACTTCGCGGGCCGCGGCTGGCTCCGTCTGGAGGCCCGCGCCGTGATCCTGCTGGACGTCGAGCGCCTGGCCAAGCGGTCGCGCTAGCCGCCCTCTTCTTTTGCCGTACGGCTGCGGGGTCCCGCCTCTCTGTGAGGCGGGACCCCGCAGCCGTAGCCGAGACCTGGCACGCAGAAAATGAACTGCCTCGGCGGCTTCGCCGAGGCACAGTGGGCGCATGGCCGAAACAGGGCACCAAAGAGGGCACCGACCCGGGCTCGACGCCCAGGGATACATCGAGCGTGAAGGATCGCTCGGGCGGATCCAGCCCGCGTTCCGGCCCGTGGCCGCCGCGGCGCGCGATCAGGTGCTGGAGGCCTTCGGGGCGCGGATGACGGGCGCCTACCTCTACGGGTCCATTCCGCGCGGCACCGCGCGCGTGGGCCGCTCCGACCTCGATCTGCTGCTCGTCCTGCGCGAGGAACCCGCCGAGAGCGACCGCGCCGACGCCGTCCGGCTCGGTGAGATGCTCGACAAGGAGTTCCCGGAGATCGACGGGGTCGGGACGCTCCTGTTCAGCCGTACGCGGCTGCTGAGCGACCTGGAGACGTACGACCTCGGATGGTTCGTCGCCTGCCTCTGTACGCCCCTGCTGGGCGAGGACCTGGCCGAATACCTGCCCCGCTACCGCCCGGACTCGCTCCTCGCCCGCGAGACGAACGGCGACCTGGCGCTGTTCCTGCCGCGCTGGCGCGAGCGGATCGCCGCCGCGGACGACACCGACGAGGCCCGCCGTCCGCTGGTGCGATTCATGTCCCGCCACCTCGTCCGCACCGGCTTCACCCTCGTCATGCCCCGCTGGAACGGCTGGACCAGCGATCTGCGGGACATGGCCGAGGCGTTCGGCACGTACTACCCCGAGCGAGCCGCGCAGCTACGGAAGGCGGCCGTTCTCGGCTACGAGCCGACCGGCGACCCGGCCGTGCTCCACTCCTACGTCGACGACCTCGGCCCATGGCTCGCCGAGGAGTACGCGCGCGTGCACGGCGTCAAAGCGCCCCGTCCGGACGGGCCCTAGATCAGCCCGTGTTCGCGCAGGTACTCCAGCTGGGCGCGGACGGACAGTTCGGCCGCGGGCCACAGGGACGGGTCCACGTCGGCGTACACATGGGCGACGACCTCGGCCGGTGCGCGGTGCCCGTTCTCGACGGCCGTCTCGACCTGAGCGAGGCGGTGGGCGCGGTGGGCCAGGTAGAACTCGACGGCTCCCTGGGCGTCTTCGAGGACGGGCCCGTGGCCGGGCAGCACCGTGTGGACGCCGTCGTCGACCGTCAGCGAGCGCAGCCGGCGCAGGGAGTCGAGATAGTCGCCCAGGCGGCCGTCCGGGTGGGCCACCACGGTCGTACCGCGCCCCAGGACGGTGTCACCCGTCAGGACCGCCTGATCGGCCGGGAGATGGAAGCACAGCGAGTCGGCGGTGTGGCCCGGGGTCGGCACGACGCGCAGTTCGAGCCCGCCCACCGTGATGACGTCGCCGGGCGCCAGCCCCTCGTCGCCGAGCCGCAGCGCCGGGTCGAGGGCCCGCACCTTCGTCCCCGTCAGCTCGGCGAACCGCGCCGCGCCCTCGGCGTGGTCGGGGTGCCCGTGCGTCAGCAGGGTCAGCGCGACCCGCTTGCCCGCCTTCTCGGCCGTGGCCATGACCTCACGCAGGTGCGCGTCGTCCAGCGGTCCCGGGTCGATCACGACCGCCAGCTCGGAGTCGGGCTCGGCGAGAACCCAGGTGTTCGTCCCGTCCAGGGTCATCGCGGACGCGTTCGGCGCCAGGACGTTGACGGCTCGGGGCGTGGCGGGGCCGGAGAGCACCCCGCCGCGCGGCTGGCCGGGGAGGGCGGCTGCGTCCGTCATGCGTGGGGGCCTTCCAGGACGTCGGTCATGCGGGGGCTCCGCCCTTCGGGATGTGCTTGGTGAACTCGGCGTGGCCTGGCCAGGAGAGGATCAGTTCGCCGTCCTCCAGCCGGGCCTGCGCCAGGACGGGGATCAGGTCGCGGGAGGGCGCGGCGGCGAGGGCGTCGGCGGCGGTGGCGTACGGGAGGAGCTGGCGCAGGGTGGCGACGGTGGGCGGCATCATGAGCAGCTCGCCCTTGTCGTACCCCTCGGCCGCCTCGTGCGGCCGGATCCACACCGTGCGGTCGGCCTCCGTGGAGGCGTTGCGGGTGCGCTGCCCCTCCGGGAGGACGGCCACGAAGAACCAGGTGTCGTAGCGGCGGGGTTCGAACTCGGGGGTGATCCACCGGGTCCAGGCGCCGAGCAGGTCCGAGCGCAGTACGAGCCCCCGGCGGTCGAGGAACTCCGCGAAGGAGAGGTCGCGGGCGACCAGGGCCGCGCGGTCCGCCTCCCAGTCCTCGCCGGTGGTGTCGCCGACCACGGTGTCCGCGGTGAGCCCGGCGAGCAGGACGCCGGCCTCCTCGTACGTCTCCCGTACGGCCGCGCAGACGATCGCCTGGGCGGAGGTCTCGTCGACGCCCAGCCGCTCGGCCCACCACGCGCGCGTGGGGCCCGCCCAGCGGATCTGATGGTCGTCGTCGCGGGGGTCCACGCCGCCGCCCGGATACGCGTACGCGCCTCCGGCGAAGGCCATGGAGGCGCGTCTGCGCAGCATGTGCACGGCGGGCGTGCCGTCGGTGTCCCTGAGCAGCATGACGGTGGCCGCCCGCTTCGGGGCGACCGGGGTGAGGGTGCCTTCCGCCAGCGCGCGGATGCGGTCCGGCCACTCCGGGGGGTACCACTGCCCATTCGCCATGGGCGGAGGCTATCCCGTAGCGCGCTGATGTTCGAGAGCCAACAATCGGCGCCCCCGGAGGAACATGATCAGCTGCCTCCGAGGAGGGCGATCAGGCCTGAGTCAGCTCCACCTGGACCTCGACCTCGACCGGCGCGTCCAGCGGGAGCACGGCAACGCCGACCGCGCTGCGCGCGTGCACACCCTTGTCGCCGAGAACCGCGCCCAGCAGCTCGCTGGCGCCGTTCAGGACGCCGGGCTGGCCGGTGAAGTCGGACGCGGACGCCACGAAGCCGACGACCTTCACGACCCGCGCGATGCGGTCCAGGTCGCCCGCGACGGACTTGACCGCGGCCAGCGCGTTCAGCGCGCAGGTGCGGGCCAGCTCCTTGGCCTCCTCGGCCGTGACCTCGGCGCCGACCTTGCCGGTGACCGGGAGCTTGCCGTCCACCATCGGAAGCTGGCCGGCGGTGTAGACGTACACGCCGGACTGCACGGCGGGCTGGTAGGCGGCGAGCGGCGGGACGACCGCGGGCAGTGTCAGACCGAGTTCGGCAAGCTTGTCCTCGACGGCGCTCATGCCTGCTTCTCCCGCTTCAGGTAGGCCACCAGCTGCTCGGGGTTGTTCGGCCCGGGCACGACCTGGACGAGCTCCCAGCCGTCCTCGCCCCAGGTGTCCAGAATCTGCTTCGTGGCATGGACGAGCAGCGGCACAGTCACGTATTCCCACTTGGTCATGTGGCCGACTGTATCCGCTGTCACCGGAGCCACTCGCACACGTTGTCCACAGCCTCCCGCGTACTCCGCGCGCGGAGTGGTTAGGCTCGAAGACGTGAGCAGGCTCCAGGTCGTCAGCGGCAAGGGCGGTACCGGTAAGACCACGGTGGCCGCCGCCCTCGCGCTCGCCCTCGCGACCGAGGGGAAGCGCACTCTCCTGGTCGAGGTCGAGGGCAGACAGGGCATCGCGCAGCTCTTCGAGACAGAAGCGCTGCCCTACGAGGAGCGGAAGATCGCCGTCGCTCCGGGGGGCGGGGAGGTGTACGCACTGTCCATCGACCCCGAACTGGCCCTTCTGGACTACCTCCAGATGTTCTACAAACTGGGCGGCGCAGGCCGGGCCCTGAAGAAGCTCGGCGCCATCGACTTCGCGACCACCATCGCGCCCGGCCTGCGGGACGTCCTCCTGACGGGCAAGGCCTGCGAGGCCGTCCGCAGGAAGGACAAGAGCGGCCGGTTCGCGTACGACTACGTGGTCATGGACGCCCCGCCGACGGGCCGCATCACCCGCTTTCTGAACGTGAACGACGAGGTGGCGGGCCTCGCGAAGATCGGCCCGATACACAACCAGGCCCAGGCCGTGATGCGCGTCCTGAAGTCCCGTGAGACCTCGGTCCACTTGGTGACGCTCCTGGAGGAGATGCCCGTCCAGGAGACCGCGGACGGCATCGCGGAGCTGCGTGCGGCGAACCTCCCGGTGGGCCGGATCATCGTGAACATGGTGCGGCCCGAGGTGTTGGACGCCGCCGATCTGGAACTCGTACACGCAGTGCCGCGCACCGCCGTCGCCCAGTCGCTGTCCGCCGCCGGGCTCGGCGGGGCGCGCCGCGGCGGGAACGCGGAGCGGCTGGTGGACCCGCTGCTGCGGCAGGCCGACGAGTACGCCGAGCGGTACGCGCTGGAGCACGAACAGCGTGCCGTGCTGGCCGAGTTGGGTCTGCCGCTGCACGAACTGCCGCTGTTCAGCGAGGGAATGGATCTCTCGAGCCTCTATGAGCTGGCCGGCCATCTGCGGAAGCAAGGGATGTCATGAGTCTGGACCACGCGCGCGTGCTCGACGTCGACCCGCTGATCGACGACCCGAAGACCCGCATCGTGGTGTGCTGCGGCTCGGGCGGCGTCGGCAAGACGACCACGGCGGCGGCCCTCGGGCTGCGGGCCGCCGAGCGCGGCCGCAAGGTGGTGGTGCTCACCATCGACCCGGCGCGCCGGCTCGCCCAGTCGATGGGCATCGACTCGCTGGACAACATCCCGAGGCGCGTGAAAGGCGTCGAGGGGGACGGCGAACTGCACGCCATGATGCTCGACATGAAGCGCACCTTCGACGAGATCGTCGAGGCGCACGCAAACGGCAAGCAAGCGGCCGTGATCCTCAACAACCCCTTCTACCAGTCGCTTTCGGCGGGCTTCGCGGGCACGCAGGAGTACATGGCGATGGAGAAGCTGGGCCAGCTGCGGGCGCGCGACGAGTGGGACCTGATCGTCGTCGACACGCCGCCCTCGCGCTCGGCCCTTGACTTCCTGGACGCGCCGAAGAGGCTGGGCTCGTTCCTGGACGGGCGGCTGATCCGGCTGCTGACGGCTCCGGCGAAGCTGGGCGGGCGCGCCGGAATGAAGTTCCTGAACGTCGGGATGTCGATGATGACCGGCACCCTGGGCAAGCTGCTGGGCGGCCAACTCCTCAAGGACGTCCAGACGTTCGTGGCCGCCATGGACACCACGTTCGGCGGGTTCCGTACGCGCGCGGACGCCACGTACAAGCTGCTCCAGGCGCCCGGAACGGCCTTCCTGGTGGTGGCGGCCCCGGAGCGGGACGCGCTGCGCGAGGCCGCTTACTTCGTGGAGCGGCTGGCCGCCGAGGACATGCCGTTCGCGGGGCTGGTCCTCAACCGGGTGCACGGCAGCGGTGCCGCTCAGCTGTCTGCCGAGCGGGCGCTCGCCGCCGCGGAAAATCTTGAAGACGCCCGCATTGTGGATCAGGAGGGCGGGAAGGCTGGACTTCGTAACTCTCCCGACACGTACGGCAGTTCAGGATCAGAATCTCCCGCTGACCCGACCGCCGCTTCCGATGCCGCCACTTCCGCAGCCGCCTCCGACGAAGGCTCCCCCGCCCACGACGGAGCGTTGGATCCCGCCCGCGAGGAACGCGACCGACACGACGGATCTGTGGAACAACTCACCGCAGGCCTGCTGAAGCTGCACGCCGAGCGCATGCGGCTGCTCTCCCGCGAGCAGCGCACGCGTGACCGCTTCACCGCCCTCCACCCGGAGGTGGCGGTGGCCGAAGTGGCCGCGCTGCCCGGCGATGTGCACGACCTCGCGGGGCTGCGGGACATCGGGAACCGGCTCGCGGCCAACCGGCCGGAGCTGCCCGAGGCGAGTGTCTGAGGGAAACCTCCGGGGACGTCCCGGAGAGGGCCCTCAGCCCACTGCCAAGTAGTTCTCGTACACCTCTTCCTCGTCGAGGGGCAGGATCCCCGCCCCTCGCTCGTACTCCGTACGCGCTGTCTCAAGCAGCCGACGCCAAGAGGTGACGGTGGGCCGCCTGCGCAACAGTGCGCGGCGTTCCCGCTCGGTCATGCCACCCCACACGCCGAATTCGACGCGGTTGTCGAGCGCATCGGCGAGGCACTCCGTGCGCACCGGGCATCCGGTGCACACTGCCTTGGCCCTGTTCTGCGCTGCTCCTTGAACGAACAGTTCATCCGGATCGGTAGTGCGGCAGGCCGCCTGCGCACTCCAGTCGGTTACCCAGCCCATACCGGCGCCGTCCTCTCCCGAATCGAGGCTCCCCCACGGCGGCAGCGGCATATTCACCGCCGCCAGTTGAGGACGTTACGGAAGGTGGGCACAGCGCAACACCCCCTTCGGGCCCAATCTTGAATGGCCCGAACGGACTATGCGTAAGCGGCAGATCACCCGACGGAGTGACCTGAGGACATGCGTGAGTATCCCGGCGAATCGGGACAGTTCAGCTGAGTCACAACGGACGCCTGGCGACACATGAGGCGGAGTCGGACACGCCCCACCGAAAAAGCAGGAAGACTTCCGGAACGATTCGGGGTCGCCGGACGTATTGATACGTGGCCGCACTGCTGTGACAGTTGTGAACAGCTTAGGCCAAGGCATATACGCGTGTCCGGCGAATGAGAACGTAGGCTGCCCTCATGCCAAAGAAGCGCTCGGGCGGTGGTCTGTCGCCAACGCAGCAGGCCGCCAAGTTCCTCGGTGTCAGTGTGCTCGCGGGAGCCGTCATGGCCGGGATCGCGCTGCCTGCGGCGGGTGCCCTGGGTCTCGCGGCCAAGGGATCGGTCAAGGGGTTCGACGAGATCCCCGACAACCTGAAGAGCCCGTCGCTGAGCCAGCGCACCACGATCCTGGACAACCAGGGCGGCCAGATCGCCACGGTCTACTCACGCGACCGCACGATCGTCGACCTCAAGGACATGTCGCCGTACATGCAGAAGGCGATCGTCGCGATCGAGGACTCGCGGTACTACGAACACGGCGCGGTGGACCTCAAGGGCATCCTGCGCGCGGTGAACCAGAACGCGCAGAACGGCGGAGTGGCCCAGGGCGCCTCCACGCTGACGCAGCAGCTCGTGAAGAACTACTTCGTCGAGGAGGCCGGCGACGACCCGACGAAGGTCGCCGAGGCCACCCAGCAGACCCTCGGGCGCAAGATCCGCGAGCTGAAGTACGCGATCCAGCTCGAGGAGAAGCTCGGCAAGAAGAAGATCCTCGAGAACTACCTGAACATCACGTTCTTCGGCGAGCAGGCCTATGGCGTCGAGGCCGCCGCCCACCGGTACTTCTCCAAGCCGGCCAAGGACCTGAACCTCCAGGAGTCGGCGCTGCTCGCGGGCATCGTCCAGTCGCCCAGCCGGTACGACCCGGTCAACGACGAGGCGGAGGCCACCAAGCGCCGCAACACGGTGCTCCAGCGCATGGCCGAGACGCACGACATCTCGCAGCAGGAGGCCGACAAGGCCAAGGAGAAGCCGCTCGGGCTGCACGTCAGCAAGCCGAAGAACGGCTGCATCACGGCGGTCAAGGGCGCCGGCTTCTTCTGCGACTACGTGCGTGAGGTGTTCCTGAGCGACCCGGTCTTCGGCAAGTCCAAGGAGGCGCGGGCCAAGATCTGGAACCAGGGCGGCCTGACCATCCGTACGACGCTCGACCCGCAGTCGCAGAAGTCGGCGCAGGCGTCGATCAAGGAACACGTCAACAAGAGCGACGACGTGGCGACCGCCGCCACCATCGTCGAGCCCGGCACCGGCAAGATCCTCGCCATGGGCCAGTCCCGTCCGTACGGCTTCGGCAAGCACGAGACGCAGATCAACCTGTCCGTGAACAAGGACATGGGCGGCGGTGCGGGCTACCAGCCGGGTTCGACGTTCAAGCCGATCGTGGCCGCGGCCGCCATAGAGGGCGGCAAGTCTGCGACCCAGCAGTACTCGTCGCCGTACGAGATGGAGTACCCGAGCCCGATCTCGGCCTGTGACGGCAGGATCTGGAAGAACGACCCGAGCGACCCGGCGAAGCTCAGCAACGAGAACGAGTCGGAGCACGGCCCGTACGGCATGAAGGAAGCGACCGCCAAGTCGGTCAACACCTACTACGTGCAGCTCATCAGCGACATCGGCATCTGCCCGGCCACCGAGATGGCCGCGAAGATGGGTGCGGACCGGGCGGACGGCCGGAAGATGGACCAGGCTCCGTCGATCGCCCTGGGCACCCAGGAGATGTCGCCGCTGACGATGGCGAACGCATACGCGACGTTCGCCTCGCGCGGCATGTACTGCACGCCGATCGCCATCGAGTCGATCAGCCAGGTCGTCGGCGGCGCGAAGAAGTCCCTGGAGGTCCCCAAGTCGACCTGCTCGCGGGCGATGTCGGAGACAACCGCCGACACGGTCAGCACGCTCCTGAAGGGCGTGGTCGAGGACGGTACGGGCCAGCAGGCGGGCCTCGGCAGCCGCCCGAGCGCGGGTAAGACCGGTACGACGGACTCCCGCTACGCGGCCTGGTTCGTCGGCTACACGCCGAACATGGCGGGCGCGGTCTGGGTCGGCGACCCCGCGCACAAGCGGCGGATGACCGAGATCAGCATCGGCGGCGTCTACCACGCCAAGGTCTACGGCGGTGAGGTCCCCGGACCGATCTGGCGCGACATGATGACCGGCGCCCTGGACGGCAGGCCCGCCCCCGACTTCAACCTCGTCAACATCCCGGACCCCGAGAAGAGCAAGGGCCGCGACGACGGCGACAACGGGGACCACCACGGCAACGGCAACGGCAACGGGAACGGCAACGGCGACAACGGGGGCCAGACCGACGGCGGGACGGACGGCGGCACCGACGGCGGCACGTTCCCGACGCCCACCTTCTCGCTCCCTGACGGCTTCATTCAGGGGCAGTCGAACGGCGGGAACGGGAATGGCGGAGGCAACGGTCCCTGATCGTTCCCGATCGCCCCTGGTACCGGGCGTAGGGGACATTCCGGATAGTGCGGTTACGGCGGTGGGGGCGCCCCTTGCATCAAGGGGCGCCCCCACCGCCGTACATGTGCGAGAAGTCGGCTCAGGCGCCCGCGAGGAGCTGCTT